>NZ_JADOGI010000122.1 GCF_015645445.1 Nonomuraea cypriaca
CCGCCCCTCCGACCCCGTACCGGATGGGTCCCGCCCACCCGTCGTTCCCGTCGAACCCCGAAGCCGGTGGCAGCTGGCCGTCGCTGCCGAAGTGGCCCAGCGAGGACAACGCGGGCGGCTGGCCCGCGGAGCCGCCCGGTAGCGGCTCCGGCGACTCCGACGTGTGGGTGCCGCCCCGCTCGGCCTGGAACGGCGACCGCGGCCTGCCCAGGCGGCCCACGCCGGAGCAGCCGTTCGGCGGCGGCTGGAACAACGAGGCCACGCCGCCCTCACGGCCCGGCTTCGGCTTCCCTGAGACCGATCCGGGCGCCGGTGGGCCCATGCCCGCGGCCAAGCCCGCCTCCTCTGGAGACGAGTACCTGCCGATCTTCGCCGCCGTGGAGTCCGCCTGGTTCGCCCGTAACGAGGGCGGCGCGAGCTGGAGCTCGGCCAAGGCGGACGCCGGGTGGAGCGCGGCGGAGGCCGTGGTGGAGCCGGTGCGTGACGGTTCGACGGCGGCCGGGCTGCCGAAGCGGGTGCCCAAGGCGAACCTGGTGCCGGGCTCGGCGGACATCTCGTCGTCGCCGAAGGGCGTGACCCCGATGCCGTCGGTGTCGCCGGATCGGGTGCGCAACCGGCTCTCGAGCTTCCAGCAGGGCTTCCGGGCGGCGCGTGATGACATCACCGAGGGCCGGGCGTTGCCCTCCGGACCCTCGAGTCCGTGGAACAACGACAGGGAGGAGGGCGTATGAACGATCTGAGCCACGCGGCACGCGGGGTCGACTGGCTGATCACCGACTTCGTCAGCACGGTGCCGGGTGTCGCACATGCGGTGGTCGTCTCGTCCGACGGGTTGCCGTTGGCGGCTTCGTCGGGGTTTCCAGCTGACCGGGCTGATCAGCTGGCCGCGATCGCGTCGGGTTTGGTGAGCTTGACGCAGGGTGCCGCCCGGGTGTTCGAGGGTGGGGCGGTCAATCAGACGATCGTGGAGATGCAGCGCGGGTTGATGCTGATCATGTCGGTCAGTGACGGCTCGTGTCTGGCGGTGCTGGCGGCTCCGGACTGTGACATGGGTCTGGTGGCGTACCAGATGACGCTGATGGTGGATCGCGCCGGTCAGGTGCTGACCCCGGCTGTGCGTGCCGAGTTGCGCGCCAGCCAGACCAGGTGATGTAGGTGTCGGACCAGAAATGGAACAGCGGCGGCTGGGCGCCTCAGCCTCAGCCCCAGTCCCAGTCGCAGCTGAATCCCGACCCCGCCTCGCCCGTCCGCCCGTACGCGGTGACAGGTGGACGGACGGCGCCGCGGGTCAAGCTGGCGATGGAGGCCCTGGTGTCCTCGGCGACGGCCGAGCAGCGGGAGTTCTCCCATATCACGCCGGAGTACCAGGCGATCAGCCAACTGTGCCGGCAGGTCCGGTCCGTGGCGGAGGTCTCGGCCCTGCTGCGGATCCCGCTCGGCGTGGTCCGGGTGCTGATCGCCGATATGGCCGCCGAAGGTCTGGTCCGTGTGCATCAGCCACAGCTGGACGCCGGTCGGCCGGACGTAAATCTGCTCGAAAGGGTGCTCAGTGGACTTCGCAGGCTCTAGCCCCGGACTGACCTCGACGAAGATCGTGGTGGCCGGCGGTTTCGGGGTGGGCAAGACGACGTTCGTCGGCGCGGTGTCGGAGATCATGCCGTTGACCACGGAGGCCGTCATGACCGACGCCTCCGAGGGGATCGACGACCTGGGCATGACGCCGCTGAAGTCGACCACGACCGTCGCCATGGACTTCGGCCGGGTCTCGCTCGACCGCGACCTCATTCTGTATCTGTTCGGCACGCCGGGGCAGCACCGGTTCTGGTTCATGTGGGACGACCTCGTACGCGGCGCCATCGGCGCGGTCGTCCTCGTGGACACCCGCCGCCTCGCCGACAGCTTCCCCGCCATCGACTACTTCGAGGAAGCCCAGCTGCCGTTCGTGGTGGGCGTCAACGGCTGGGACGGTGAATATCCGCACAGCGACTCCGAAGTGCGCGACGCCCTGACGCTGGCCCCGCACATCCCGCTGGTACGACTCGACGCCCGCTCCAAGGACTCGGTCAAGAGCGCCCTGATCAACCTGGTCGAGCACGCGCTCTCGGTCCGGATGGCCGTGCCTGGCTGGGGCGGCTAGCCGGCCACGACCTCGTTGACAGGTCGCGCCTGTGCGTGATCACAATGGCCGCGGTCCCGCCGAGCAGCGCAGGAGCACCATGTCCCGTGGCCGCGTCCCATGAACGTGCGAAACCCGATCACCGGCCAGGCCGACAGGCCCCTGGCTCCGATCCCGCCCGACCGGCTGGCCGCCGTCGCCACCGGGCTGCGCGCCAAGGTCCGGGTGAGCGCCGGCCGCGGCGAAGCCCTCTCACGGTTCGGAGCCGCGCTCGCCGCCGACGACGACCTGCTCGCCGCGCTGGTGGCCGACACAGGCCGGGTGGGGGAGTCGGTGCTGGAGCGGCGGATCGTGGCCGGCCTGATCGACCGATGGGTACGCCTCGCGCCCACGCTCCTCACGCCCCCCGCCGAGATCCCCTCCTCCGTGCCCGGCGTCTTCGTGGGCGGCGACGCGGTGCCGTACGAGCTGGTCGGGGTGATCAGCCCGTGGAACTTCCCGCTGCTGCTCGGCCTCATCGACGCGGTGCCCGCGCTGGCCGCCGGCTGCGCGGTGCTGGTCAAGCCGAGCGAGGTGACGCCCAGGTTCATCGAGCCGCTGATGAGACTCGTGCCGGATGAGCTGCCGCTCGGCGTGGTGGAGGGCGACGGCGGCACGGGAGCGGCGCTGATCGGCCTGGTGGACACGGTGGTGTTCACCGGCAGCGTGGCGACGGGCCGGCTGGTGGCCGAGGCGGCGGCCGGCGCGTTCATCCCCGCCCACCTGGAGCTGGGCGGCAAGGACCCGGCGATCGTGCTGGCCGGGGCCGACCTCGACCGGGCGGCCGCGGCGATCCTGTGGGGCGGCACCGCCAACGCCGGGCAGTCCTGCCAGTCCATCGAGCGCGTCTACGTGGCCCGCGAGGTGCACGACGAGTTCCTGGCGCTGCTCGCGGGCAGGGCCGCCGAGGTGGGCCTGACCTGTGAGGGCGGTCCGATCGGCCCGATCATCGGGCCAGGGCGGGAGGACGTGATCGCCGCGCACGTCGCCGACGCCGTGGCCAAGGGGGCGACCGTGCACACGGGCGGCTCGATCGAGCGGCACGGCGGCGGCCACTGGTGCCGCCCGACCGTCCTGTCCCGCGTGGACCACACGATGACGGTGATGACGGAGGAGACCTTCGGCCCGGTGCTGCCGGTCATGGCCGTGACCGGGCCCGATGAGGCGGTCGCGCTGGCCAACGACTCGGTCTACGGGTTGTCGGCGGCGGTCTTCGCCGCCACCGAGGAGGCGGCGCTGGCCGTGGCCGCCCGGCTCCAGGCCGGCGCGGTCAGCGTCAACGACGCCGCGCTGACCGCGCTCGTCCACGAGGGCGAGAAGCACTCCTTCCGGTTGTCCGGGCTCGGCGGCTCCCGCATGGGCGCCGCGTCCATCGGCCGGTTCGTACGCCGCCGTGCCTTCCTGGTCAACCGGTCCGGCGCGGCCGACCCCTGGTGGCACCCCTAGGTGGTCCTGGCACCGCGATGCCAGGACAGCACGACCCGCTCCACACCCAGGAAACCCGCGTTGAGCACGATGCCGAGCAGCCCGAGCAGCACGATCCCCGCCCACATCGCCGGGATGTCGAACTGGCTCTGCGCCTCCAGCATGCGGTGCCCGATGCCCTCGCTGCTGCCCACCAGCTCCGAGATCACCATCATGATCAACGCCAGCGACACGCTCAGCCGCAGCCCGGCGAAGATCTTCGGGGCGGCGGCGGGCAGGACGATGTGGAACAGCCGTTGCCGGCGGTCCAGCCGGTAGACGGCGCCGGTCTCGATGTAGCGCCGGTCGACGTGGCGGGCGCCGTCCATGGAGTTGATCAGTACGGGCCACACGACACCGTACACGATCGAGGCCAGCTGCATCGGCGTACCGATCTTGAACAGCACCAGGAACAGCGGCAGCAGTGTGGCGGGCGGCACCGAGCGGCCGAGGTGCAGCAGCGGCTCCGCCAGCGCGGACAGCCGGCGCGAGCGGCCCAGCGCGACGCCGATCGCGACCCCGGCCGCGCCGGCCACCGCCCACCCGGCCAGCAGCCTGGCCAGGCTCGGCAGCAGGTCGGCCACCGCCTCATCGGTCAGGAACACCCGCGCGGGCGGCCCGGAGAACCACATCTCGTGCATCCTGGCCACGATCCGCGACGGCGGCGGGAAGTACGCCGCCTCCGCCGACCGCGTGGCCAACTCCCATCCGAGCACGGCCACGGGCAGCAGCCAGTACCACGCCACCCGCCGCAGCGCGCTCACGCGGCATCCGCCGTACGCGCCAGGTGCCAGCCGAACAGGCGCCGCTCGGCCACCGTGAACAGCAGGTTGGCCGCCAGCCCGATCAGACCGGCCCACACCGTGGCGGCCAGTACGCGGTCCAGCCGGTTCGCGCTGCCCGCCAGCGACAGGAACGCCCCGATCCCGCCCCCTCCCGGCGCCAGCAGTTCGACGCTCACCGCCACGATGAGGGTGACCGACACCGCGATCCGCACGCCGGTCGCGATGAACGGCGCCGCGCTCGGCAGGCTCACCCGCAGCACCACGGCCGACCGGCCGAAGCCGAAGCTCCGCAGCGTGTCCTTGGCCAGCGGATCGACGTCGCCGAGGCCGTACATGGTGTTGATCAGGACCGGCCACGAGCAGGTGTAGACGATCAGCGCGATCTTGGCGTCCTGGCTCACCGGGAACAGGAACATGGCCAGCGGGATCAGCGACACCGACGGGATCGGCCGCAGGAACTCCACCAGCGGCCGCGCCGACCGCTCCACGAACGGCACCGTGCCGAGCAGCAGCCCCGCGGGCACGGCGACCGCGACCGCGATCGCCAGCCCGCTCAGGCACGCGGCCAGCGTGGCCAGCACGTCGGCCCTGAACTGCGCCTCCAGCGGCAGCGCCGCCGCCGCGCCGAGGACCTGCGACATGTACGGCAGGACCTCGGGCACCAGCCCGAACCGCCCGGCGAGCTCCGCGACGGCGAGAAACCCCACGACCCCGAGCGCCCCGAGCAGGCCCCGCCCGAGCCGGCGGTCGATCATCCGGCCATGGGCGCGAACAGCCCCGCCACGTCCACCTTCGCCTTGAGGTAGCCGTAGCCGTGCAGCAGATCCGCGAGCTTGCGCACGGCGGCCGGGTCGGCCTCCATGGAGAACTCGCCGAGCGTCATCGCCGCCGCGGCGTCCGCCGGGATCTGCGTGTACGCCGGCACCACCTCGTCGATCGCCTTGCGGTCGGCGCCCGCGATCTCCTGGGCCTTGGCCAGCGCGCGGTGGAAGGCGGCGGCCGTCTTCGGGTTCGCGGCCAGCCAGTCCTCCGTGACGCCCCACCCGTCGATCGGCACCCCGGCCGTCACGCCGTCGGTGGTGTCGATCACCTGAGTGGCGCCGCTCTTCTTGGCGGCGGTCAGGAACGGCTCGACCAGCCAGGCCGCGTCCACCTTGCCGGAGGACAGCGCGGCGAGCTGGTCGGCGAACTGCACGGGGACGTACTTGACGTCCTCCGGCTTGAGCCCGGCCGCCTGCAGGTGGGCGTTGGTCAGGGTCTGCCCGAGCGCCTGCAGCACGTTGACCGCGATCGTCCTGTCCTTGAGACCGGCGGCGGTGGTGATCGGCGAGCCCTTGGCCACGACGACCCCGGCGACTCCGGGCGCGGCCTCCTGGCTGTGCTGGAGGAGCTTCAGCCTGGCCGCGCCCGAGTCGTTGATCGCCATCAGCGACACGTAGCTCGTCAGGAACGCGTCCATGCTGCCGTTGAGGATCTTCGGCATGACCGCCTGGGGAGCCTGGATGATCTCGGTCTTGACGGTCAGGCCCTCGGCCTTGAAGAAGCCGCGTCTCTCCGCGATGAACAGGGGCGCGGACGACGGCACCGGCACCACGCCGACCAGGAGCTGCGTCTTCTCCATGCCGCCCGGTGCCGTGGCCGCGCCGGTGCCCTGGCCGCCCCCTCCTCCACAGGCGCTGAGTGTCAGCGCCATACCCGCGACTACGATCTTGGCAAGCCTCATCGCCACTGCCTTTCTGGGTCCTGTCATCAGGTGGAGGCCGGGGGAAGGGTCAGCGCGGCCTGGCCTCGACCAGGCTCGCACCCGAGCCCAGCTCGACGATCTTCGTCAGCGACAGGCCGGCCTGGCCGAGCAGGGCCGCATACTCGTCGCGACTTCGCTCGGTGCCGCCGTTGAAAATCGCCAGCATCCGCATGTCGAGATCCTTACCCAGATGCGGCTCCTCGTCGTCAGGCAACGCCACTTCAAGTATCAGGACGCGGCCGCCGGGGTTCATGGCCTGGCGGACGTTGCACAGGATCTTGAGCGCGTCCACGTCGTCCCAGTTGTGCAGGACGCTGGCCAGCAGGTAGACGTCCCCGCCGGCCGGTACGGAGGCGAAGAAGTCGCCGGAGACGACCTCGGCGCGGCCGGCCAGGCCCTCGGCGGCCAGCGTCTGCCTGGCACGGTCCACCACGTGCTCCAGGTCGAGCAGGACGCCGCGCATCCGCGGGTTGGCGTGCAGGACCGTGGCCAGGATGTGGCCCCTGCCACCGGCCACGTCCACCATGGTCGCGGTCTCCGGAAAGGAGTAGCGCCTGGCCAGGCCCTCGGTGATGGGGACGGCCCTGGCGGTCATGTAGTCGTCGAACATCCGGCTCGTCGCCGGGTTGGCGGCGAGGTGGTCGTACAGGTGTCCGTAGCGCTTCACGAACGCCGAACCGCCGTCGCGTACGGTGGCGGGCAGCATGCCCATGGCGTACCAGAAGCCCTCCTCGCCGAGCATGCGGATCGAGGAGCGTACGGAGTCGGGCACGTCGGAGCGCAGCGCGGCGCCCTTGTCCGTCAGGTCGTAGGCGTCGTTCCCGGCTGGGCGGACCAGGCCCACGGCGGCCAGTTCGCGCAGGACCCGGCGCAGGGACGGGGCATGCGCCCCGCAACGCATGGCCAGCTCACCGGTGTCCAGCGGCCCGTGTGCCAGGTGGTCGGCGAGGCCCAGCTCGGCCATGGTCAGGAGAGCCGCGAACCGGGAGATGTCTCCCAGGGCTCCCCAGAGAAGATCATCGGAATCAGGCATGGGCCCCTTCTCATGGGTTTCTGGTGGACTCCCGGTGCCAGACGAGCACGCGGCGCTCGGCCAGCACGAACAGGGAGTTGACGACGTAGCCGAGGAGGCCGAGCAACGAGATCGCCGCCCAGACCCCCGCCCCGTCGAAGCTGCGCTGGGCCTGCAGCAACTGGTAGCCGATGCCGTTGGTGCCGCCGATGAGCTCGGAGATCACCATGAGGATCAGCGCCAGTGACAGGCTGAGCCGCAGCCCCGCGAAGATCTTGGGCGAGGCGGCGGGGAGCACGACCACCCGCAGGCGCTGCGGTCGCGACAGGTTGAAGACGGTGGCCGTCTCGGTGTAGGTGGGGTCCACCGCCCTGACGCCGTCGATCGTGTTGAGCAGCACCGGCCAGATCACGCCGAACACGATCGTGGCCAACTGCGTGATCAGCGCCCCCATCTGGCCCCCCTGGAAGAGCGCGAGGAAGAGCGGCAGCAGCAGCGGCGGCGGGAGTGCCCGGCCGAACTCGATCAGCGGGTCCACGTAGTCGGTGGCCGTGCGCGAGCGTCCGAGCAGCGTGCCCAGCACGATCCCGAGCACCGAGGCCAGGATCCAGCCGCCGAACATCCGGCCGAGGCTCGGCAGCATGTGGTCGATCGCGTCCTCCGTGAGGAACACGTGGGAGACGGGGCCGGAGAACCACAGGTCGTACATGCGCACGGCGATCGTCGTGGGCGGCGGGAAGTCGCTGTCCGCGCTCCAGCGGGCGATGATCTCCCAGGCCACGAGGACGGCGGGGATCACCCAGATCCTGGCGACGACCTTCACGACTTCGCCTCCCCCGTCCGCATGTGGTGCCAGCGGAACAGGTGGCGTTCGCCGGCCGTCAGGAGCAGGTTCGCGGCCAGGCCGAGGACCCCGGCCCAGAACGTCGCCGCCATCACGAGGTCGGTCCTGTTGCCGTTGGCCGCCACGTTCACGTAGACGCCGATCCCTGCGACGCCGCCGGCCAGGAGTTCGGCGCTGACGGCCAGGACGAGGGCGATCCCGGCGGCGATCCTGACCCCCGTGGCGACGAAGGGGGCGGCGCTGGGCAGGCTGACCCTGGTGAGCACCGCCAGCGAGCCGAATCCGAAGCTGCGCAGGGACTCCTTCGCCAGCGGGTCCACGTCTTCGAGCCCGTAGACGGTGTTGATGAGGATGGGCCAGATGGAGGCGTACACGATGACCGAGACCTTCATCAGCTCGTCCACCGGGATCAGCAGGATCGCGAGCGGGATGATCGCCACGGACGGTATCGGGCGCATGAACTCGAGCACGGGCCTGATCGCCCGCTCCACCGGAGCGATAGCGCCGAGCAGCACCCCCAGAGGCACGGCGATCGCGATCGCGATCAGCAGGCCGAGCACCCAGTTCGTGAGCGTGGCGCCGGCTCCCGCCAGGAAGTCCGCGTCGGCCAGGAGGCCGGCGGCTTCGTACAGGACGGTCGAGGGCGCGGGCACGACCAGGTCACCGCTGAGCCAGAACCGGATGACCAACTCCCCGGCGAGCAGAAACCCCGCGGCGCCGGCGGCGCCGCGGAGCAGTCGCGCACCGGTCATCCGCCGGCCGGCTGCGCGATGACGGACTTCACGTCGAGCGGGCTCTTGAGGTATCCGTACTCGAGCATGAGGTCGGCCACCTTCTGCAGCCGGCTCGCGTCCAGCTCGCTCGGATAGGTGCCCAGCGTGATCGACGACGCGGTCTTCGCGTCGATCTTCGTGTACGTCGGCAGCATGGCCTCGATCTCCTTGCGGTCACTCGAGGCGAGCTGCTGCGCCTTGGAGATCGCCCGCTGGAACGCGGCCAGCGTCTTCGGGTGCTTCTGCGTCCACTCCTCGGTGGCCATCCAGCCGGCGATGGGCAGGTTCGCCGTCTGGCCGGTCATCGTGTCGGCGAGCGTGCGGAAGCCGTGCTGGCTCTGGTTGGCGGTGATGAAGGGCTCGGTGATCCAGCCCGCGTCCGCCTGGCCGCTGACGATCGCGTTGCCCATGTCGGGGAACGGCTTCTCGACGAACGTGACGTCCCGATCCGTGAGACCGGCGGCCTTGAGCTGCGCGGTCACCGCCAGCGTGCCGACGTTGTTCAGGGTGTTGACCATGACGGTCCTGCCCTTGAGGTCAGCCACGCTCGCGATGGGGGAGTCCTTGGCGACCATGATGTTGAAGGCGTCGGGACCGGCCTGGTACATGTCCGCGATCAACTTGATCTTCTTGCCGGCGCCGACGGCCACGAACGTCGACACGTAGTTGGTCTGAGAAAGGTCCAGGGCGCCGCTCTCGATCTGCGGCAGCGCGGCGGCGCCGCCGACGATCGTGACCGGCTCCACCGTCAGGCCCTCTTCCTTGAAGAAGCCCTTGGCCTGGGCGATGTAGAGCGAAACCGGGTCCGGAATGGGCAGAGCGCCCACCTTGATGGTGGTCTTCTCCAGTCCGTTGCCGCCGGCCGGCGGGCCGGCGGGCGTCTCGCTCCCTCCGCAGGCGGTGAGTGCGAGAGCGGTGCAGAAAGTCAGGGCCAGATAGCGCAGCGTACGTGTCATGGGGGGTTCTCCTACTCGGAGAGGCATTGAGAGATCGACACACGTAACCAAGCGCGAGGGTACCCAGGAATGATCGAAATAGCAGCCGTCGGCGGGTCAGGGCCGGCGTACGCTCCACGACGGCCGCTCGTTCAGCTCCCGCACGTCCGCGTCGGAGATCTGGTGCTGACCGTCGGCCACGACCGTGAGCTCCTCCTCGGTGAGCACGTCGGAGATGTGGGAGAAGCCGTGCGGCGCCCGTTCGGACACCAGATCGACTGACTCGTCCATCGCCATCCGGCGGTGCCCGTGCAGCAGCGCCGTGGTCAGGGGCAGCCGCTCGGCCTCGTACGCCTTCAGCCCTTCGGCCGGGTCGTCGGACGTCGCCAGGCAGCGTGCCAGCACCCGGGCGTCGAGGACGGCCTGCGAACCGCCGTTCGAGCCGAGCGGGTAGAGCGGGTGCGCGGCGTCGCCGAGCAACGTCACCCTGCCCTCGCCCCAGGACGTCAGCGGGTCGCGGTCCACCATGGGATATTCGAGAACCCGCTCGGAGGCCCTGATGAGGCCGGCCACGTCGAAGTGACGGTGGGTCCAGCCGGTGAAGTGCTCGAGCACGTCCTCCAGCCGTCCCCGCCGTGACCAGTCGGTCTCCTCGTCGATCTCGCCGCCCTCAGCGACCTTCACCTCGGCGACCCAGTTGACCAGGCGCGGATCGGCGGCCGAGACGTGATAGGCGACGAACTTCGCGTGCGTGCTCGACCCGGCCACGAGCACGGTCGCGCCGTCCATGACCCGCTGGTCGGACACGGCCAGGCCGCGCCACATCCGGACCCCGCCCCACATCAGCGGTTCCGGCCGCTCGTGCAGGCGGGCGTGCAGGCGGGCGTGCAGGCGGGCGTGCAGGCGCGCGCGCACGGACGACAGCACGCCGTCGGCGCCGATCAGCACGTCCACCCGCTCGCGAAGCACCTCGCCCGAGGACAGGTCGCGCAGCGTGACGGTGACGCCCGCGCCGTCCTGCTCGAAGTCCTCGAGCCGCCGCCCCGTCCGGGCCGGCCCGAGGCGCTTCTCCACCGCGGCCAGCAGGATCATCTGCAGATTGCCGCGGTGGATGGAATACTGCGGCCACCGGTAGCCCGCGGAACGGCCGCGGGGCAGCGCCACGATCTCGTTGCCGAAGCGGTCGGTGAAGGTCATGAAGGTGGTCTCCACACCGCTCGCCGCGAGCTCGTCCGCCAGCCCCAACTCGGTGAGCTCGCGTACGGCGTGCGGTTGCAGATTGATCCCCACCCCGAGCGGCCGCAGCTCTTTGACGACCTCCACGACCACGCAGTCCAGACCCGCCGCGTGCAGGCTCAGCGCTGTGGTGAGCCCGCCGATGCCGGCGCCGATGATCATTGTTCGCATCAGATTCCTCCAGCGTCAATGAAAAAGGGAGGAAACGCTGTGAGCGCTTCCCCCCCTTGGCCGGATCAGTCAGCCCCTGGCTGGACGGACCCGGATGTCGCGAGCTCGACCTGCCGATCGACGACCTCAGTCCGGAATCAGGAGGCAGCGCCGCCGGCCAGCATCGAGGACACGTCGTACGCCTGCTTCAGATAGCCGAACTCCGACATGAGGTCCGACACCCGCTGCAGCCTGGTGCCGTTGACCGAGGTGGAGAAACCGCCGAGCTCCATCAGGTCGGCGGTCGCCTTGTCGATCTTCGCATATTTGGTCAGCGCGGTGTCGACCTCGGAGCTGTTGGAGACCGCGAGCTCGGAGGCCTTGCGCAGGGCCCGCTGGAAGGCGGCGACCGTCTTGGGGTTTTCCTGGGCGTAGGGCTCCGTGACCAGGTAGCCGGCCATGGGGAAGTCGGCGGTCGGCCCGGTGAACAGGTCGGAGAGCACGACGGCGCCGTTGGTGCTGGCGGCCGTCTGGTAGAACGGCTCAGGCAGGAAGGCGGCGTCGACCTGGCCGCCTTCGAGCGCACCGGCCATCTCAGGGAACGGGAACTCGGCGAACTTGACGTCTTCCGGAGTCAGGCCGTTGGTCTTCAGCAGTGCGCTGACGGACAGCGTGGCGATGTTCTCGCGGGTGTTGACGCCGATCGTCTTGCCCTTGAGCTGGGCCACGCTGGTGATCGGCGAGCCCTTCTTCGTCATCAGCATGTAGTTGCCCGGCTTGGCGGCATAGGCCTCACCGACGACCTTGATCTTGGCCGTGCCGCTGGCGGAGGCGAGGATGGCCGAGACGTAGTTGCTGTGCAAGATGTTGATCTTGCCGGAGATGAGATCGGGCATCGCGGCGGCGCCGCCCTGGATGATCTCGATCTTGACGTTGAGGCCCTCGGCCTTGAAGTAGCCCTTGTCGATGCCGATCTGAATGGGGGCGACCTCGGGCAGGGGCAGCATGCCGACGATGAGATCGGTCTTCTCCAGCCCGCCGGCCGATGCGGAAGTGCTGGATTCGCCGCCCCCGCCGCATCCACTGGCGAAAAGCGCGGTGGCAGTGATTAAAAGTGCGGAAATGCGTAGGCGATGCCGGAGACCGGACATGAATGCTCCAGGGGGGAAGACGCATTTGACAACGCGCGAAGGCGTGTGACAACGCGCGTAGGCGTGATCTTGCAGGAAAAGAAGCCTAGCGCAACCCTGGATTCGCCTGTAGCGTGACAAGGAGTATTACAACCAGATATCACCATATAGAGTGAAATGTCCAAAGACTTTGTTTTTTTCCGAATTGGGCGGTTTGGAGCGGTGGGAACGTTCCAAAGGGAGGTGGCGCTCCGGGGCCGGACAGCCACCTCGGTTCTCTCAGGCGATTCGCCTGGCGGAGTGATGCCAGGTCAGCGCCTTCCTCTCCATCATCAGGAAGCCCTGGTTCAGCAGGTAGCCCAGGATGCCGAGCAGGATGATGGCGCCCCACACCCCCGGGATGTCGAACGAGCGCTGGGCGCTCCGCAACTCGAAGCCGATGCCGTCCGTGCTGTAGAACTCGGCGATCACCATGAGGATCAGCGCGAGTGAGAGGCTGAGCCGCAGCCCTGCGAAGATCTTCGGCGCGGACGACGGAAGGATGATCTTGAACAGCCGCTGCACGCCGGTGAACCTGAAGACACGCGCGGTCTCCAGGTGCAACGGGTCGACGTTGCGAGCCCCGTCGGCCGCGTTGAACAGCACCGGCCAGATGATCCCGAACGTGATGGTCACGATTTGCATGCGCGCCCCCGTCGAGAACAGCGCGACGAACATCGGCAGCAGAGCGGGCGGGGGAAGCGCCCGCCCGAACTGGATGATCGGGTCGACGAACCTGAAGAAGACCGGCGACCGGCCGAGCATGAGCCCGATCGTCACGCCGACCACTCCGGAGGCGACCCAGCCGGCGAGGAGGCGGCCGATGCTCGGCGGGAAGTTGTCCATGGCCGTCTCGTTGAACCACAACTGGGCGGGGGAGCCGCTGAACCAGAGCTCGCCCATATGGATCACGATCTCCGATGGGGGCGGGAAGAAGGGGTGCTCCATCGCCCGGGTGGCCAGCTCCCACACGGCCAGCACGACGGGCACGACCCAGAGCCGCAGCAGGCCCGAGGAGAACTTTCTGATCACTGAGCATCTCCAACTCTGACCGAGTGCCAGCGGAAGATCCGGCGCTCCCCCCAGACGAGCGCGCCGTTGGCGAGGATGCCGAGGATGCCCGCCCATACGGTGGCGGCCACGGTCAGCGTGAGCCCGTCGGGACTGCCCCCCGCGGCGATGATGAAGGTGCCGATGCCGTCCGAGCCTCCGCCGAGCAACTCGGTGCTGATGGCCAGGATGAGCGCGATCGTCGCGGCCACCCGGATCCCGGTCGCGATGAACGGCGCCGTGCTGGGCAGCGAGACCCGCCACAGCACCGACAGCGGGCCGAAGCCGAAGGTCCGCAACGTCTCCTTGGCAAGGGGGTCGACGTCCTTGAGCCCGTAGATGGTGTTGATCAGGATCGGCCACGTGGACGCGTACAGGATCATCGCGACCTTCATGTCGAGCCGCTCGGTGAAGACGAACGAGGCCAGCGGGATGAGGGCCACCGAGGGGATGGGCCGCAGGAACTCGATGACCGGCCGCAACGCCCTCTCTATCGGGGGCACGCTGCCGAGCAGGAGGCCGGCGGGCACCGCCACGGCCACGGTGACCAGCAGGCCGAGCCCCCATCCGCCGAAGGTCGCCGCGACGTCCTCGAGGAACTCGGCGTCGGTGGCGAGCTCGGCGGCGTTCAGCAGGATCGTCGAGGCGAGCGGGAACTGCGTGGTGGGGATGAGCCCCAGCCTGCCCGCCGCCTCGGCGATGCAGATGAGGCCGACCACGCCGATGATCCCGCAGGCCACGGCGTTGTCGAGGAGGCGCCGAGGGCTCAGTGGCATGGGATCGTCCCGATGCCGTCGGGGGGACACGTCATGGGGGATCTCCGTGACTTCTTCCGTCCAGCGGACCCGAAGAAGCCGGGTAGGGAAGACGAGCAAAGACGGAGCCAGGGTATCCGAGTAGATCACTCACCCCGTCGGTGTCAAAAACGTAGATACGGGCATTCTGTGGCGTTTTACGTCTTTTGTCTGATTTGATGCGAAGGTTCCGACGTTGGAGATACCCGCCGTTCGCGCCGGTGACTGTACGTCGATGGATCCTCCACGGATCCTCGAATTGTGGCGTCTTTACGAGGAGAGTGACTATTGTGACGCCTGCGGCATTGGCCGAATTAATGAAGGGTGTGCTCAAATAAGCACTCGCCCGATGGATGTGTTTGGTACCACGCGGCCGAACATGGCTGACTGCGATCCGCAGCAGGCCGTCCAAGGAGAGGTTGCTAGAGTCGGTGAGGACTGCATCTACCCGTGGGAGCCGTGCCCTCAATGGGGAGGCCGCGAATGCCGGAGCGCCAGGCCCGCCTGGCCAGGACGGCACGCTCGGGGTAGCTCCCGTAGCAGCCAGGTCAAGGACGACACCACGCAGGGCGGCCCTGCGTAACTGGCGTGTCCGCTCGAAGATGCTGGCGCTCATCATCATTCCCACGCTGGCGGCCGTCGTTCTCGGCGGCTTCCGCGTCACGACGTCCGTCGGCAGCGCGATCGAGTACGAGCAGATCAACAAGGTCGCCGTACTCGCGGGAAAGCTCGCCGGTCTGACGCACGCCCTGGAGCTCGAGCGCGACCTGACCGCCGCCTTCGTGGCGCAGGGCCGCAGGCCGACCGGAGCCTCCAAGATGGAGGCCCAGTACACCGCCGTCGACCAGGCCGTGGGGCAGGTGCGGGCGGACATCGACGCGCTCGCCACGTCGGATGTCCCTGAACGGGCCGAGGCCGTCCAGATCGGAAACCGGCTCGACGAGCTCGCGAACGCGCGAAAGGCCGCTTCGGGCACCCAGCTGGAGACCCGTACCGTGATCCGGCTCTACGAGCAGATCATCCGCGACATCACGGTCTTCAACGACGACCTCGACCGAGGCGCCGTCGACGAGGAGCTGGCCGACGGCGTGGCCGCCTTCGCGGCCCTGGCCCGTGCCAAGGAGAGCTCTTCGAGAGAGCGCGCCATCCTCATGACCGGCATCGTCAGCAGGCGGCTGAGCCCGGCACTGCTCGACGACTTCCTGGTCGCCCGCTCCCAGCGTGACACCGAGCTGGCCACGTTCCGTGCGCACGCCACGATCGCCCAGCGAGAGCTCTACGACAACACCGTCTCCGGCCAGCTGATCGACCGTGGGGAGGGCATCAGGTCCCGGGCGCTCGTGCTGACCGCCGAGGGCAGGCTCCTGGTCGACAAGGCACTCGGCGCCCGCAACGGCGACCTCTGGTTCCAGTCGAGCACCGAGACGATCGAGCGGATGCGCAAGGCCGAGGCCAACCTCGCCGAAGCGATCATCCTGCGCAGCCGCATGCTGCAGGAGTCTGAGCAGCGCTCCGCCCTGCTCATCGGTGTGGCGATCGCCGCGCTGCTGCTCGTCGTGGTGGTCGTGACCACCGTCATGGCCCGGTCGCTCGTACGCCCGCTGCGCAGGCTGCGCGGTGAGGCCCTGCACATCGCCGGCCAGCGGCTGCCAGAAACCGTCCGGCAACTGCGTGAATCGGGTTCACTGGAGCAGCCTGCGGTGTCGCCGATCGGAGTCGACTCCCAGGACGAGATCGGTGAAGTCGCGCGGGCGTTCGACGAGGTGCACCGCGAGGCCATCCGCCTGGCGGGCGAGGAGTCCCGGCTGCGCAGCAATGTCAACGCGATGTTCGTGAACCTGTCGCGGCGCAGTCAGACGCTGGTCGAGCGGCAGATCACTCTGATCGACGGTCTGGAGCAGGGTGAGCAGGACGAGCAGCGGCTGGGGAACCTGTTCAAGCTGGACCACCTGGCCACCCGCATGCGCCGCAACAGCGAGAACCTGCTGGTGCTCGCCGGCCAGGAGCCGCCCCGCCGCTGGAGCCAGCCCGTCAAGCTCGTCGACGTGGCCCGCGCCTCCCTGTCGGAGGTCGAGAACTACGAGCGGGTCGTGCTGGAGGTGCCCGAAGGCGTCTCCATCGCCGGCCAGGCCGTCAACGACATCATCCACCTGCTCGCCGAGCTCATCGAGAACGCACTGTCGTTCTCCCCGCGCGAGACCCGCGTCCCCGTCTCCGGCAGCAGGATCGACGGCGGCGGCATCATGCTCTCCATCAGCGACTCCGGCATCGGCATGACGCAGGAGGAGCTCGTCCAGGCCAACGACCGGCTGACCGACGCGCCCACCGTGGATGTCTCGGTGTCGCGCCGCATGGGTCTGTTCGTGGTCGCCAGGCTGGCGCACCGGCACGGCATCCGGGTGCAGTTGCGCCCGCACGGCTCCGGCGGCCTGACCGCGATGGTCCTCCTCCCCGAGACGCTGCTCGGCACGCAGGCCCCCTCGTACGCCGGCTCCGCGCCCGCCACCGCACCGCGCGAGGAGGCGTTCCCGACGCCGCAGCCGGCCGCCGCCGGCCCCTGGCCGGCCGGGTCGTACCAGATGGGCCCCGGCCACCCGTCCTACCCTGGCAACCCGTCGTATCCGTCGTACCCGTCGACGGAGTCGGCGTCACCGAGCGGATCCTGGCCGGCGTCGCCGCAGTGGCCCGCGGAGACGCCCAGCTGGATGTCGTCGTCTTCACCGGCGTCCGCTCCGGCGCCCGGCCCGGCCAGTCAGGCCCCCGCTCCGTCGTCGTTCGACTCCTCCTCCGACGTGTGGGTGCCCTCGCGCGGTCCCGCGACGGGAGAGCACGCGCTGCCCCAGCGCGGCCTCCCCGACCTGCCCCAGCGCGGCGTGCTGCCCGACGACACCCGCCCGTGGACGCGCGCTCCCGAGCAGCCGAGGCCCCAGCGCTTCGACTTCCCTGAGACCGAGTCCGCGGAGACCGGCCCCATTCCGGTGGTCAAGCCTGCCTCGGCCGGGGACGAGTACCTGCCGATCTTCGCCTCGGTCGAGTCACGCTGGTTCGATCACGCCAGCGAGAGCGACGCCACCTGGGGTTCGGCCAAGGCGGACGCCGGGTGGAGCGCGGCGGAGGCCGTGGTGGAGCCGGTGCGTGACGGTTCGACGGCGGCCGGGCTGCCGAAGCGGGTGCCCAAGGCGAACCTGGTGCCTGGCTCGGCCGACACCGTCTCGGCGCCCAAGGGCGTCGCGCCCATGCCGGCGGTCTCGCCCGAGCGGGTACGCAGCCGTCTTTCGAGCTTCCAACAAGGCTTCAGAGCCGCACGCGACGACATCAGCGAGGGCAGGGCACACTCGTCCGGCCCCAGGAGTGACAGTAGGGAGGAGGGCGCGTGAACGACCTGAGCCACGCGGCACGCGGGGTGGACTGGTTAATCACCGACTTCGTCAGTACCGTTCCGGGTGTCGCGCACGCGGTGGTCGTCTCGTCCGACGGGTTGCCGTTGGCGGCTTCGTCGGGGTTTCCGGCTGACCGGGCTGATCAGCTGGCCGCGATCGCGTCGGGTTTGGTGAGCTTGACGCAGGGTGCCGCCCGGGTGTTCGAGGGTGGGGCGGTCAATCAGACGATCGTGGAGATGCAGCGCGGGTTGATGCTGATCATGTCGGTCAGTGACGGCTCGTGTCTGGCGGTGCTGGCGGCTCCGGACTGTGACATGGGTCTGGTGGCGTACCAGATGACGCTGATGGTGGATCGCGCCGGTCAGGTGCTGACCCCGGCTGTGCGTGCCGAGTTGCGCGCCAGCCAGACCAGGTGATGTAGGTGACGGACCCAAGATGGAACCGCGGCGGCTGGGACTCCCACAACAGCGGTAGCTGGGAGCCACCGCCGCCGCCGCCTCCTGCCGGCCACGACCCCGCCTCGCCGGTACGGCCCTACGCCGTGACAGGCGGGCGGACCGCGCCCAAGGTCAAGCTGGCCATGGAGGCCCTGGTGTCCTCGGCGACCGCCGAGCACCGGGAGTTCTCGCACATCACGCCCGAGTACAAGGCGATCAGCCAGCTCTGCCTGCAGGTCCGATCCGTGGCGGAGGTCTCGGCCCTGCTGCGGATGCCGCTCGGGGTGGTTCGTGTTCTGATCGCGGATATGGCGGCCGAAGGCCTGGTTCGGGTGCATCAGCCGCAGCTGGATGCGGGTAGACCAGACGTCAACCTGCTGGAAAGGGTGCTCAGTGGACTTCGCAGGCTCTAGCCCCGGACTGACCTCGACGAAGATCGTGGTCGCCGGGGGCTTCGGCGTGGGCAAGACGACGTTCGTCGGCGCGGTGTCGGAGATCATGCCGTTGACCACGGAGGCCGTCATGACCGACGCCTCCGCCGGAATCGACGACCTGGGCATGACGCCGCTGAAGTCGACCACGACCGTCGCCATGGACTTCGGCCGCGTCTCCCTTGACCGCGACCTCATTCTGTACCTGTTCGGCACGCCGGGGCAGCACCGGTTCTGGTTCATGTGGGACGACCTCGTACGCGGCGCCATCGGCGCGGTCGTCCTCGTGGACACCCGCCGCCTCGCCGACAGCTTCCCCGCCATCGACTACTTCGAAGAGGCCCAGCTCCCCTTCATCGTGGGGGTCAACGGCTGGGACGGTCAGTACGCCCACAGCGACTCCGAGGTGCGCGACGCCCTCACGCTGGCCCCGCACATCCCCATGGTGCGACTCGACGCCCGCTCCAAGGACTCGGTCAAGAGCGCCCTGATCAACCTGGTCGAGCACGCGCTCACAGTTCGGATGGCCGTGCCAGGTTGGAGCGGCTAGCGGAGCGGATAGGCTGGAGTCTTAGACGTACACCCGCTTCGAGGACTGGCCAACCACGTGTTCGAGACGCTTTCCGACCGGCTGACATCGGTCTTCTCCTCCCTCCGAGCCAAAGGGCGGCTGTCCGACGCCGACATCGACGCCACCGCCCGTGAGATCCGTATCGCCCTGCTTGAGGCGGATGTCGCGCTTCCGGTGGTCAAGGCGTTCGTCGCCCAGGTCAAGGAGCGCGCCCGCGGAGCCGAGGTCTCCCAGGCGCTGAACCCGGCGCAGCAGGTCGTCAAGATCGTCAATGACGAGCTGATCGGGATCCTCGGCGGCGAGACCCGCAGGCTCCGCCTGGCCAAGACGCCGCCGACCGTCATCATGCTCGCCGGTCTCCAGGGCGCGGGCAAGACGACCCTGGCCGGCAAGCTGGCCAGGTGGCTGCGCGAGCAGGGCCACGTGCCCATGCTGGTCGCCGCCGACCTGCAGCGCCCCAACGCCGTCACGCAGCTCCAGGTCGTGGGCGAGCGCGCCGGGGTCGCGGTCTACGCGCCCGAGCCCGGCAACGGCACCGGCGACCCGATCGAGGTCGCCCGCACGTCCATCGACGAGGCCAAGCGCCTGCAGCACGACATCGTCATCATCGACACGGCCGGCCGCCTGGGCATCGACCAGGAGATGATGAAGCAGGCCGCGGACATCCGCGACGCGGTCCGGCCCGACGAGGTCCTGTTCGTGGTCGACGCCATGATCGGTCAGGACGCCGTGACCACGGCGCAGGCGTTCATGGAGGGCGTCGGCTTCGACGGCGTGGTGCTGACCAAGCTCGACGGCGACGCCCGCGGCGGCGCGGCGCTCTCGGTCCGGCACATCACCGGCCGGCCGATCATGTTCGCCTCCACCGGCGAGAAGCTGGATGACTTCGACGCCTTCCACCCCGACCGGATGGCCTCCCGCATCCTCGACATGGGTGACATCCTCACCCTGATCGAGCAGGCGCAGAAGACGTTCGACGAGGAGCAGGCCGCCAAGATGGCCGGCAAGCTCACGTCGGGCGAGACCTTCACGCTGGAGGACTTCCTCGAGCAGATGATGATGGTCCAGAAGATGGGCCCGATCAAGAATCTGCTCGGCATGATGCCCGGCATGGGCCAGATGCGCGACCAGATCGACTCCATCGACGACCGCGACCTCGACCGCATCGCCGCCATCATCCGCTCGATGACCCCGGCCGAGCGCCAGGACCCGAAGATCATCAACGGCTCGCGTCGCGCACGCATCGCCGCCGGCTCCGGCGTCACGGTCAGCGCCGTCAACAACCTGGTCACCCGCTTCTTCGACGCGCAGAAGATGATGAAGCGGATGGCGGGCGGGATGGGCATTCCCGGCATGCCGGGCGGTCGCGGCAAGGCGTCCAAGGCGCAGAAGAAGGCCAAGAAGGGGCGGCGCGTCAGCGGCGACCCGCGCAAGGCTGCGCTGGGGAAGGCCTCGTCCGCCGAGGAGCCCGAGCAGCCCAAGCCGGGCGGCGTGCTGGGCAACCTCGGCGGGAAGCTGCCGCCGGGGGTGGAGCTGCCGCCGGGCTTCGACCCGTCCAAGCTCCGGCTCCCCGGCCAGAAGTAGGCCGCTGCCGGGGTCGTGAGATGGCGATCACCGGCTGCTTGCCGACCCTTTGCCCGGTGCGGGGCCGTATGACGTCGATTGCAGTGCCGTCGATCTGGCAGAATGACATGTTGGAACATCGTGGCCAGGCGGGTGCCCTCTCACTCCCGCCGGACACGCCTGTCCCTGGAGCGTCGTCTCATCGTGCCCCACTCGGTGAGGTCGCCGTTCACCCACGCTCGAATGCAGGAGAGACCACACCCGTGGCAGTCAAGATCAAGCTCAAGCGGCTCGGCATGATCCGCAACGCTCAATACCGCATCGTCGTCGCCGACAGCCGCACCAAGCGTGACGGCCGGGCGATCGAGGAGATCGGCCTGTACCACCCGAAGGACGACCCTTCGCGCATCGAGGTCAACGCCGAGCGTGCGGCCTACTGGCTGGGTGTCGGCGCGCAGCCGACCGAGCCGGTGCTCAAGCTGCTCAAGCTCACCGGTGACTGGCAGAAGTTCAAGGGCGAGCCCGCTCCGGCGCCGCTCAAGGTCGCCGAGCCCAAGCCCGACCGGCACGCCATCTATGAGGCGGCGGCCAAGGAGACCCTGTCCGGTGGCGACACCGGCACGGCCGCCACCACGCCGAAGAGGGCGAAGAAGAAGGAAGAGGCCGAGGCCCCCGCCGAGACCCAGGCCGAGGGCGAGGCCTGACGTGCTCGAGGAGGCTCTCGAGCACCTCGTTAAGGGCATCGTCGAACATCCTGACGATGTCCGGGTCCGCGCACGCCGCATTCGCAGCGGGCGCGTCCTGGAGGTTCGGGTGCACCCCGAGGACCTGGGCAAGGTCATCGGACGCGGCGGGCGCACCGCCAAGGCGCTGCGCACGGTCGTGAACGCCCTGGCCGACGGGAAATACGTACGGGTCGACCTGCTCGATCTGCACGAAACGGTCCGTTAGCGTCAGTCAGGTTTCTGCGCCCTCATCGGTTTTCGGCCGATGAGGGCGCTTGCGTTAGGAAAAGGAAGGTTCACGTGCAGCTGGTCGTCGGCCGGATAGGCCGCCCCCACGGCGTACGCGGTGAGGTGACCGTGGAGGTGCGCACCGACGATCCCGAGCTGCGCTTCGCCGTCGGCGCGTCGATCCGGACCGACCCCCCGGAGCGGGGGCCGCTCGTCGTCGAGGGCCGCCGTCGGCACAAGGACGTGCTGCTGCTGACGTTCGCCGGAATCGCCGACCGCGACGTGGCGGCAGACCTGCGGGGCACGATGCTGGTCATCGACTCGGCCGAGGTGGAGCCGTCCCGCGACCCCGACGAGTTCAACGACTTCGAGCTCATCGGCCTGGCGGTGGAGACGGTCTCCGGCGAGCCCGTGGGCGAGGTCACGGACGTGCTGCACCACGGTCAGGACCTGCTGGTCGTGCGCAGGAAGGGCGCCGACGACGCGCTCATCCCGTTCGTCAAGGCCCTGGTGCCCGAGGTCGACCCGGCGGGCGGCCGGCTGGTCGTCGATCCGCCGGAGGGGCTGCTCTGATGCGGCTCGACATCATCTCGATCTTCCCCGAGTATTTCGGGCCGCTGGACGTGTCGCTGATCGGCAAGGCTCGTGAGCGCGGCACGCTCGACGTACGCGTGCACCAGCTGCGCGACTGGGCCCACGACGTGCACAAGACCGTCGACGACACCCCGTACGGCGGGGGTCCTGGCATGGTCATGAAGCCCGAGGTGTGGGGCGAGGCCATCGACGCGGTGGCCGGGGACGGCGCGCCGCGGATGATCGTGCCGACGCCGAGCGGGCGGCCGTTCACCCAGGAGCTGGCGCAGGAGCTGGCGGGGGAGCCGTGGCTGCTGTTCGCGTGCGGGCGTTACGAGGGCATCGACTCGCGCGTCATGGACGAATACGCCACACGGCTGCGTGTCGACGAGGTGAGCATCGGCGACTACGTGCTGGCCGGCGGTGAGGTGGCGGTGCTGGTGATGGTGGAGGCCATCGGGCGGCTGCTGCCCGGCGTGCTCGGCAACGCCCAGTCCGCCGTGGACGACTCCTTCGCCCCCGGGTCCATGCGCAACCTCGTCGAAGGCCCCGTCTACACCAAGCCGCCCGTCTGGAGAGGCCGGGAGGTGCCCCCCGTGCTGCTGTCCGGCCATCACGGGAAGGTCGCCAGGTGGCGGCGGGACGAGGCGCTGCGCCGTACGGTGCGCAACCGGCCTGAGCTGGCCGCCGCGCTCGATCCCGAAACGCTCGACAAGCACGACAGGAAGCTCCTCGAGGAGCTCTCATTTCGCTTCCAGCCGGAAGATATGGCAAACTGAATCGCTGCCAACCGTCACCTGGTTGGTCCGTCGTGCCCGGGAAACGGTCCCGGGTTCATCAATCAGCAGGCGTGTCCGCCGCGAGCTACGGCCGGGTGGACCTCCGCGTGCTCGCGAGGACTTGAGGACAGCTCTCATGCACACGAAGATTCAGGAGCTCGAGAAGGCGACCCTGCGCGACGACGTGCCGCACTTCCGCCCCGGCGACACGCTCGAGGTTCACGTGCGAGTCGTCGAAGGCAACCGCTCCCGTATTCAGGTCTTCAAGGGCTTCGTGCTGCGCAGGCAGGGCAGCGGCGCCCGCGAGACCTTCACGGTCCGCAAGGTCAGCTACGGCGTCGGCGTCGAGCGGACCTTCCCCGTGCACAGCCCGGTCATCGAGAAGATCGTGCTGCTGACCCGCGGCGACGTGCGCCGCGCCAAGCTCTACTACATGCGCGACCTGCGCGGCAAGGCCGCCCGCATCCGCGAGAAGCGCGAGACGACGGCCGCGAAGTAACGCCCGGCTTTTGCCTTTGGCCCGCGCCCGGCGCGGGCCATTCGGCTTTGCAGGGCCGTTTCCTTTATGTGGAGCGACTCGTGCGTGGGTGTAACGTCGGTCGAGGCTTGTCGAGCCGGTGCATCATCTAGGCTCGTCAGCGATGACTAGCGAGAGCCAGGAGCACGGCGCGGCGCGCCGCCCTGTCGAGGACGAGGTGGACGTGGTCGCCGAAGAGACTCAGAAGCCGGCCAAAGGCGGAAAAAAGGAGAAGAAGGGGTCGTTCTGGAAAGAGCTTCCCGTTCTTATCGTCGTAGCCTTGGTGCTGGCCCTGATCATCAAGACATTTGTGGTCCAGGCCTTCTATATTCCATCGGAGTCGATGGAGAACACCCTGCTGACCAACGACCGGGTCCTGGTCAACAAGCTCGTTTACCACACGCGCGACATCGAGCGGGGCGACGTGGTGGTGTTCTCCGGCGTCGACTCGTGGGACGGCGAGTTCGTGATGGAGGAGCCGGCCAACGCCGTCGCCGGGTTCTTCAGGTGGGTCGGCACGGCGTTCGGCGTGGTGCCCGGCGAGAAGGACTACATCAAGCGGGTCATCGGTGTCGGCGGCGACCACGTCAAGTGCTGCGACTCAGGCGGGCGCATCACGGTCGACGGCACGGCCATCGAGGAGGAGAGCTACCTCTACCCGGGCGACAGGCCGTCCAGGGAGTCGTTCGACATCACGGTGCCGCCCGGGCGGCTGTGGGTGATGGGCGACCACCGCTCCGTGTCGCTCGACTCGCGTTCCCACACCGGTGACGCGGGCGGGGGGTCCATTCCCGAAGGTCAGGTCATCGGGCGGGCCTTCGTGATCGTGTGGCCGTTCAACCGGGCGGGCTCGATCGACATCCCGGAGACCTTCGCGCAGCCCGCCCTCCAGGCACTCGGCGGGCCCGTGCCGCTGGTCGCCGGGTTCGGGCTGGCCGTACCCTTGGTGCTGGTCCGGCGGCGCCGACTGCTGAGGAGGCGCTGATGGCCGGCACCAAGAAGGCGGAGGGCGTGGGGAAAGACAAGAAAAAGGGCGGTTTCCGGGAGACCGTCCTGCTGCTCGTGCTGGGCGTCGGGATCGCGCTGCTGCTGCAGGCGTTCGTGGTCGGCTCGTTCTACATCCCATCGGTTTCGATGGAGAACACCTTGCTGGTCAATGACCGCGTGTTCGTCAACAAGCTCGCCGGCAAGCCGGAACGCGGCGACATCGTGGTGTTCAAGGGCTGGAACGGCGAGGACACCATCAAGCGGGTCATCGGCATCGGCGGCGACAAGGTGGTGTGCTGCGACCCCCAGAAGCGCATCACCGTCAACGGCACGCCGCTGGACGAGGCGAGCTACCTCTACCCCGACGATTTCGCTTCGGGCGATAACTTCGACGTCACGGTGCCCCCCGGCAAGCTCTGGCTGATGGGCGACCACCGCAGTGCCTCGGCGGACTCGCGGGCCCACATGGAGGAGCCCGGCAAGGGCTTCATCTCGGAGGACGCGATGATCGGCAAGGCGGTGGTGCGTTATTGGCCGCTGTCTCGCGGCTATCTCTTCTCCCATCCGGAGACTTTCGACAAGGTCAAGTAGCCGGAGCTTCCGGTCGCGGTTTGCGGCGAATGGGGCGTACGCTGCCTGTGTCATGACAGTTGCGTTCCGCCCTCGACCGAGCGTCGTCCGGCGCGATTCCGGACTCTACGCCTACGAGCGAGCGCTGGCCCGCCGCGGCCTCACTCCGATCGCGGGCGTCGACGAGGCCGGCCGTGGCGCGTGCGCGGGGCCGCTCGTGGTCGCGGCCGTCATCCTGCGCAAGCAGATCGACGGCCTGAGCGACTCCAAGCTGCTCTCCCCGGCGGTGCGCGAGCAGCTCTACGCCCAGATCTTGCCCGTCTCCCACGTGGGCATCGTCATCATCCCGCCCGGGGAGATCGACGCCAAAGGTCTTCACAAATGCAACATTTCAGGAATGCGGCGAGCTGTCGCACAGTTGCCCTGTGACCCGGAGTACATCCTGACGGACGGCTTCCCGGTGCCAGGGCTGCCGGCGCCGTCACTGGCCGTGTGGAAGGGGGACCAGGTGGCCGCATGCGTGGCGGCAGCGTCGATCGTGGCCAAGGTGACGAGGGATCGCCTGATGGTCGCGCTCGACGAGCGCTTCCCGCAGTACGGCTTCGCGGAGCACAAGGGGTATGTCACACCTGGACACCGGCTGGCGCTGGAAACGCACGGCCCGTGTCCTGATCACCGTTACTCCTTCGTCACGGTGGCGAGGGGGATGGGTGAAAATGAAATGGGGGCCGGGGTTGCCTGACCAGGCGAACCGGGGGACCGGTACGACAGGAGGACCGCGATGAGCGCAGAGGATCTCGAAAAGTACGAAACCGAGATGGAGCTGCAGCTTTACCGCGAATACCGCGATGTCGTCGGGTTGTTCACATATGTCGTGGAGACTGAGCGGCGGTTCTACCTGACCAACTCGGTCGATCTCGACGTCCGTACGGCGGAGAACGGCGACGTCTTCTTCGATGTGAAGATGCAGGACGCTTGGGTGTGGGACATGTATCGGCCGGCGCGGTTCGTCAAGAACGTGCGGGTGGTCACGTTCAAGGACGTCAACGTGGAGGAGCTCGCCAAGGCGGATCTGGAGATGCCCAAGGAAGGGTTCTCCGGGTAGCGCCGGCCGGGGTCTGTGACCTCATCGGGGCCGGCTTCTGACAATGACGTGGCCGTGGGGGCGGCCACCTCATCGCCACCGTCCCCCCAGACCGTCCCAGCTTCTTCACCGTGCGGTCTCGTTGGTGTCGTGCGGCCTCGTTGGTGTCGTGCGGCCTTGTTCGTGTCGTGCGGTGAGCGCGCGCACCGGGGACTCGCATGTCGCGAACCACCGCCTGACCGTGGTTTCCTTTGGGTTCGTCATCCCAGGTCGCCTGGGGTGCGTCGCCCAGTGAGAGCTTGGGCCACCTCGTTTCAGATGTGTCATGTGGGGCTCCTGACCTGCTGGGCGCCCTGACTGCGGGACCGCCGTCACGGCCGGACTCCTCAGGCCCACCGCGCGGCCCACGTTGCTCGCACCGTCGGCCGCGTTGTGCCGAGGCCATGTGTCTCGGCATGTTGCCGAAGGCTTGTCGGCGATTTCGTTGTATGAGATGCCACGTCTGTCGTTGTATGAGATGCCACGCCGTCGCCACCATGCGGGCTCGTCCAGTCGACCCTGAGAAGTCGGCGGTGACCGTCCGAGCCCAGTTCGCTACGCGAGCCCCGGCGCAGGACCCTGTCACCACATGGCTTGCCGTGTGTTCTGTTCAGCCTGCCGTGTGGGCCGTCGCGTGAGTCAGCTGTGGGGGTTGGACGCTGGGCTGCCACGTGGACCCACGGCGGAGCCTGTCAGGTGAACCCGCTGCGTGACCCCTGCGTGGACGTGCTGCGTGGATGCGCCGCGTGGGCGTGCTACCGAGGATGACCGGCATCTGTCCACAACCCATCAGTAACCAGCAGCCTTAATCCCCAGAACCCCGCTCGGTACAACGACGGCCATCCCTCATCCGAGAAGGTCGTGCCCGGACCGGACGGAGGTGGCACATGGCCGCGATGAACGACCAAGGGCCCGGTGGTCGCGCACCGGGCGAGCAGGGACCCGGCACGCAGAGGCTCAGCAGACGCGAGCCCGGCGACCAAGGGCTCAGCAAGCAGGAGCTCGGCAAGCACGGTGAACAACTAGCCGTGACCTACCTGGAGACCAAGGGGATGAAGATCGTTGAGCGCAACTGGCGCTGCCGGCACGGCGAGATCGACATCATCGCGGAGGACGGCTCCAGCCTGGTCGTCGTCGAGGTGAAAACACGATCAGGCAGGTCCCACGGCACAGCCCTGGAGTCGGTGGGCCCGGCCAAGCTGGCCCGCCTCCGGATGCTCGCGGCCAAGTGGCTGGCCACGCAGCCATGCACGTTCGACGCCGTACGAGTGGACGTGATCGCACTGGAGCGCTTCGCCGGTGACTTCGCCCTGAGTCACGTACGGGGGGCGATCTAGATGGCGGTGGCGCGCACGCGCAGCGTGGCCCTGGTCGGCGTCACGGGCCGTACCGTCGAAGTCGAGGCCGACGTGGGCAACGGCCTCTCCGGCATCCACCTGATCGGCCTGCCCGACACGGCGCTCAGCGAGGCGCGCGACCGGGTCAGGTCCGCAGTGGTCAACAGCACCTATCCCTGGCCCGACGCCCGCATCATCGTCAGCCTCTTCCCGGCCAGCCTCCCCAAAAGGGGCTCTCAGTTCGATCTGGCCATAGCGGTCGCCATCCTGGGCGCGGCCGGGGTGGTCCCGGTCGAACGCATCGCGGAGCCGTTCTTCCTGGGAGAGCTCGGCCTCGACGGTCGCATAAGACCCGTACGCGGGGTTCTGCCCTCCATTCTCAGCGCGGCGAAGGCCGGTGACGTGACGATCGTCGTTCCCGCCGGCAACGCGGCCGAAGCCACCCTCGTCCCCGATGTGAAGGTCGTCCCGATAGCGCACCTGCGTGAGCTGGTCGAGTGGCTGCGCAGGGGAGACGACCCACCCGAGCCCCAAGTCGAAGAGTCTGTGGACCACACGCCCACGTCCATCATTGCCCCCGCCGTCGACCTGGCGGATGTCGTCGGCCAGCCGGTAGCGCGTCGTGCCCTCGAGGTGTGCGCGGCAGGCGGCCACAATCTCTGGATGCTCGGCCCACCGGGCACAGGAAAAACCCTGCTGGCCGAACGTCTGCCCACCCTCCTGCCGGATCTTGACCTCGATCACGCGCTGGAGGTCACGGCCATCCACTCGGTCGCGGGTGTCCTGTCGCCGAACGCGGCCATGATGAGCAGGCCCCCGTTCGTCAGCCCGCACCACACGGCGACGTCCGCGGCGATCATCGGCGGCGGCAGTACGATCGTCCGCCCCGGCGCGGTCTCCCTGGCCCACAGGGGGCTTCTGTTCATGGACGAGGCGCCGGAGTTCCCGCGCCATGTGCTCGACGCGCTCCGGCAGCCGCTGGAGTCGGGCCGGGTGACCGTATCCAGGTCGGCGGGTTCGGTGACGTTCCCGGCCAGATTCATGCTCGTACTGGCAGCGAACCCCTGCCCGTGCGCACAGGCCCAGGACCAGGGAGAAAGCTGCCAATGCTCTCCCACGGTCAGACGCCGCTACCTTGGCAGGCTCTCGGGGCCACTGCTCGACCGCGTGGACATGAAGGTCACCGTGGTGCGCGCGTCCAGGCGCGAGCTCATGGCCGATCGCCAGTTCGTGGAGACGAGCAAGACGGTGGCCGAACGCGTACTCGTGGCCCGCGAGCGAGCCGCCAAGCGTCTGGCCGGAACCCCGTGGCGGACGAACGCCGAAATCCCGTCCTCCCTCCTCCACGCCGACTACCGGCCCTCCACCGTGGCCATGAAGCCCGTGACGGCCTGCCTCGATTCGGGTGCCCTCAGCGCCCGCGGCCTGGACCGTGTCGTCCGCGTCGCCTGGACCCTCGCCGACCTGGCCGGCAAGGACCGTCCGGAGGCAGAGGAAACCACGGCCGCCCTTCACTTCTGGCTGGGGGCGAAGTCGTGATGAGCGAGCGCCCCCACCCACCACTTCAACGCCCTGAAGGCCCCATGACTCCACCCACAACCCCGCCCCGCAGCACCACGCAGCCGCCCGCGACCCTCCACCCGGACGGGACCATGCGCCCGTACGCACCTCCTCGGGTGGCCGACGGCGCGACGTCACCCGCACGCCGCCACCCCGAGCACCGCGAGCACCGCGAGCACCGCGAGCAGCTTGAGCAGCTTGAGCAGGGGCTTGAGCCGCACCCAGGCGGCGGCAGTGCCGAGCTCAAGGCCATCCGCCACGAGAACGACGCACAGTCGCTCGCGACACCACCGCAAGCACCACTCACCAGGCAGTCCTCGGGAGCGTGGGCGATGACAGCGGAGCACGGGGCTCGAGCAGCCCTCATGCGAGCCGCGGACGTCGGCGACATCATCATGGGGCGGCTCGTGGCGCAGTATGGCGCTCAGGGCGCCGTGGAGGCAGTTCGCGCCCGAGCCCTGCCACCCGAGTTCGCCGCCAAGGAAGCCCAGCAGGAGCGCCCACCGGACCTGACCGCCCGCCTGAACGCCTGGCACGTCCGCCTGTCGGCGGCGAACCCGGAGGCGGACATCGAGGCCGGAGCGGTATCCGGAGCCAGACTGATCATTCCCGGCAGCCCGGAATGGCCGACCCAGCTTGACCACCTGGGCCCGAGCCGCCCACTGGGACTGTGGGTCCACGGCACAGCTGATCTCCGCTTCTCCTGCCTCAAATCGGTGGCGGTGGTCGGTGCCCGAGCCGCCACCGCGTACGGAGCGCACGTGGCGGCCGAGTTCGGTGTAGGGCTCAGCGAGTCGGGATGGACCGTGGTCTCGGGAGGCGCCTTCGGCGTGGACGGCGCGGTCCACAGGGGAGCGCTGGTGGCAGACTCGCCAACGGTGGTCGTACTCGCCTGCGGTGTGGACGTCTGCTACCCGAGCAGCCACGACACGTTGTTCGCCGCCGCCAGGAAGCAGGGCGTCGTGATCAGTGAATGCCCGCCTGGTGTCCACCCCACCCGAGCACGCTTCCTCATCAGAAACCGCTTGATAGCGGCTCTGTCCAGGGGCACGGTCGTGGTGGAGGCCGCCCTGCGCAGCGGCGCTCTCAACACGGCCGCCCACGCCCTTTCCCTCCACAGGCACCTGGGAGCCGTCCCAGGCCCCGTGACGTCGGCGCAGTCAGCCGGTTGCCACAGGCTCCTCCGCGACCGCAAAGCCATCTGCATCACATCACCAGAGGAAATGATCGACCTGGTGGGCGTTCTGGGCGATGACCTCGCCTCGCAATCCCGAGCCCCCGCAGTCGCCAGAGACAAGCTCAGCGAGCCGACCAGGAGAGTCCTGGACGCGGTCCCCGCCCGAGGCGGCGCGGGCCCGGCCTCGATAGCGGTCGCGGCAGGCGTGGGCATGGACGCCACCATCAGCGCGCTGGGCGGCCTGGCTGCCGCAGGATACATAGAACGCACCGCGAACGGCTGGCGCCTGCGCAAACAGCTGACCGCCTACCCCAAGGCTCCGGAGTCCGCCGTACTCGACCCTCCACCCACCCCAGAGCACACGGATCCGACCCAGGACCTTCCATTCCCAGACGACAACCTTTTCGGCCCCGGCTGACTGCCGGGTCCAGAACACGGTTCCCGTGGTGGGGATAGAGGTTCTCGGCTGGTGCGAGGTCTCGGTTGTGCTTTCGTCCAGCAGGTCAACCCGTGGCGTCTGGCGGCCTCAGCTGCGCTTGCTCCGCCACTGCCCAACGGTCGCGGGCGCAAAGGCGCTGAACCACACGCCGCAAGGCGCGATCATCCCGCATGCGTGGGTGCGTCGTCGGCCCGTGGCGGGGGCCGCAAGGGCGCTCGCTGTTTCACCCGCTGTTCGGGTGATTATCAGAGGACGGATTGACCTTTGTCAGGCTGCGCAAGCGCATTGGCGAGAAAGCCGTTTCCTTCAGCGAAGTGAGGAGTTGTCCGGCCGGTTATCCACAGGGTGTCGAAGCGTATCCCCGTTATCAACAGAATCCGGTTCGCTCCAACGAGCCCTCGTGCTCGTAAAGCAAACTTCCGCCATGAACTTCCAGACCACCCCCAACTCGAATCTGCAAGAAACGAAAACCCCCAACGACACAAATCCACCCCGCCAAAACCCCATAAAGCCATCAAAAAGCGATACAGCAGATCATGCACTTCGACGATCGAATCGCTGCCTTCCCAAGACGGCGCAGAGAGCGCTGGCGGTCGTCATCTTCGCGACCGCGATCCTTTCCCTCTCCGCTCCCTCAGCAAGGGCTTCGCCAGAGGCATGGCGCTGGCCGCTGGAGGGACAGCCCCGCATCCTGCGCCGCTTCAGCCCACCACCCGAACCGTGGCTCGCCGGCCACCGCGGCGTCGACCTCGCCGCCCCCGAAGCCGCAGTGGTCCTGGCCCCAGGACCAGGCACGATCCGTTTCGCCGGTCCCGTGGCGGGCAACGGCGTGGTCACCATCGATCACCAGGGTGGCCTGCGCACGACCTACCTCCCGGTGGCGGCATCGGTGCGACGCGGTCAGCCGGTAACCGCCGGAGCCAAACTAGGCGTCATAGAAGCACAAAAGGGCCACTGCCCAGAATCATGCCTGCACTGGGGCCTCCTACGCGAAACCCGCTACCAAGACCCTCTCCTCCTCCTTGGCCGCGCCACCATCCGCCTTCTCCCTTTCTGGCCCACGACCACGATCGCGAAGTATCACCCAGGGTCCGACGGCGTCCCCGCCTCGCCGTCGGTTCCAACCCC
>NZ_JADOGI010000123.1 GCF_015645445.1 Nonomuraea cypriaca
CACCAATCCACCGCGTCACCGCCGGACGCGCTCCCGCCTACCACGCCCCCGTCCACCGCGTCACCGCCGGACGCGCTGCCGCCGGACGCGCACCCGTCCAGCGCGGCCTCGCCGGCCAGGTCGCCGCGACGCTCGTCCTCGGCAGGGGCGTCCACTGTCGTCCAGCTCGTGGTGGGCGGCCTGGTGCTGTCGCTCGCGGGTATCGCCGTCGGTGAGGCCGTGCCGGGCGCGGTCGCCACCCCGGATGGGGGCGGGTCGGGGGTCGCTTCGTGGGCGGCCTTCGGGTATTTGGTGGTGGTCGACTCGCTGGCCGGGTTCGCGTTGTTCGCCTGGTTGTTGCGGGCCGCCCCCGTGTCGCTGGTCAGCACCTACTCCTACGCGGTGCCCGTCGTCGCCTGCCTGGTCGCGATGATCGCACTGGGCGAGCCTCTCCAGCCCGCCGTGCTCGCCGGGGCCGCGCTCATCCTCGCCGCCGTCGCCGCCGAGGTGCGCGTCACGACGGGAGGGTGATGGTGCCGGCGGCGCCGTTCACGGTGATCTCCATGCCTGTGGTGATGCGGTGGGTGGCGTCGGGGACGCCGACCACGGCGGGGATGCCGTATTCACGGGCCACCACCGCGCCGTGCGACATCGCGCCGCCCATCTCCATCACCAGCGCGCCGGCCGTGAGGAACAGCGGCGTCCAGCCGGGATCAGTCGAGGGGCAGACGAGGATCTCCCCCGGCTCCAGGTGGGCGCCGACCGGGTCCAGCACCACCCTGGCGACCCCCGTGACGGTGCCCGCCGACGCGGCCGTGCCCGTCAGCGCGCCGTCCGCGGCCGGGGTCGCGAGCGCCTCGGGCTCGGTCCCGTCGGAGAGCAGCACACGGGGTACGTGCCTGCGGCGCGACTCCAGCTCGTACGCCGCCCGCCGCCCGGCCACCACCTCCCGCAGGTCGCCCCCGCCCAGGGCGGCCCTGGCCTCCCGCAGGCCGAGGAAGAACACGTCGTGAGCCGAGTCCAGCACGCCGATGCCCACCAGGTGATCCCCGACCGCGAGCAGGCTCTGCCGTACCGACGCGAGGGTCTTGACCGCGTAGAACTTCGGCAGCTCGCGCAACCCAGCGAACTTCCTGGTACGCCGGAGCCCGAAGCGCGCCACGGCCCCGCGCCAGCGGCCCCTGCGCCGCGCCTCGGACACGACGTGGGCGACGGCCTCGCGCGCCCGGTCCGCGCCCTTGGCGAACAGCGCGGACGGCACGATGTCGGCCGCGCCGTCCATGCGCAGGTAGTTGGCCAGGACGCCGAGTATGTGGGCCGGGTCCTCCGACCAGCGCGGCAGACCGAGGTCGATCTCGGCGACGCCGCGGTGTCCGTACGTGGCCAGGAACGCGGTGATCTCCCGCTGTGCGACGGGCGGCAGCTCCCCGGCCTGGTAGCGGCGGACCAGCTCGGCGACCGGGCACTCCTTGAACGGCTCGGGCTCGATGCGGGTGGCCAGCTGCCACAGCTCCAGGTCCATCTCCGTGGTCGGGTTGTGCGGGACGCTGCGCAGGACGTCCTGCATGTCGTTCAGCGGCACGCCGGACAGCTTGGAGGCGAGCCCGAACAGGCCGTAGCCGGTGAGCACGATGGGCATGATCGAGACGATGGCGGGGAAGGTGCCGGCGAGCACACGCTCGGCGTGGTCCAGGCGCTGGGCCGGGGTGGCGGAGGCCGGCACTTCGAGCCGTTTGTCCAGGACCGCGCCGACGCGGGCGGCGTAGGCGAGGGCCCGGTCCGGCCTGGTCAGCGCCAGCAGGGCCCGGGACGGAGCGTGCAGGCGACGGGCGAAGCGGACGACGCCGCGGACGACCGGGCGGCGCGAGGTGTGGACCACGGACAGGCGCGGATCCTCGGCCAGGCGTTCCAGCACGCTCACGGAGCGGGCCTCGCCGAGGCTCATCATGCGCGGGAGGACGACGCGGCCGACGCGGCTGCGTACGGCGGTGGTGATGTCGAACCACACGCGCTGCCCGGACACCGCCATGATGGGCGCGCCGTCGCGGCGGTCGGCGGGGCCGTAGCCGAACAGGCCCGCCGCCCCGGCGCTGATCAGCCGGAACCCCGACAACCCCATCGGGGTGAGCGGCCCCATGACGCCCTGGGCGACGTTGAGCGAGAAGTACACCCGCAGTCCCGGCCTGGTCCGCTCGGGCAGCGGGTAGAGGGTGGTGATCGGCCTGGCCTGGGTGAGCCAGAGCGTCCCGTCCTGGCCGACGGCCCACTCGGTGTCCTGGGGCGCGCCGTAGTGGTCCTCGACGCGCCGGCCCAGGGCGGCGAGCGCGCGTACCCGGTCGTCGGTCAGGCAGAAGCCCTCCTGGGCGGTCTCGGCGCGTTCGGTGCCGCCGCCCGGCAGGGGGCGGATGGTCAGGTGCTTGTCTCCGGGGTGGCGTTCGAGGATCTCCTCGCCGTACACGATGAACCGGTCGGGGTTGACGGCGCCGGAGACGACGGCCTCGCCGAGTCCGGGAGCGGCGTCGATGACGATCTCGCGGCGGCGTCCGGTGACCGGGTTCGCGGTGAACATCACGCCGGCCACCGCCGCGTCCACCATGACCTGGACGACCACCGCGAGCCGCACGGCGGCGTGGCCGATGCCGTTGGACTCGCGGTAGGCGACCGCGCGATCGGTCCACAACGACGCCCAGCACCGGCGTACGGCGTCGACGACCGCCTCGGCGCCCACCACGTTGAGGTACGTCTCCTGCTGCCCGGCGAAGCTGGCGAACGGCAGGTCCTCGGCCGTGGCCGAGGACCGCACCGCCACGGGGACGTCGTCGCCGAGCGCGGCGTACGACTTCACGATCGTCTCGTGCACGGCGGCCGGCACCGGGGCCTGGAGCAGGTGCCGTCTGGCCCGCTCCGCCAGCCCTTCACCGTCGGTCTCCAGGCCGGCTGCGACCTGACGGTACGCCTCCGTGGTGAGCACCCACCCCGGCGGCACCGGCAACCCGGCCCGGGTCAGCTCGCCGAGATTCGCGGCCTTGCCGCCCACCTCGGCGAGCATGCCGGCGTCGATCTCGGAGAAGTCCAGTGCCGTGTTCATCGAATGCACCCCTGCCGTTCGGCTCCTGTTACCAGTCTCACGCCTCGGCGGCAGGAATTCAACGGGTGATGAAAAAATTCAAGGGCGTACCGTCCAGGTCCCACGCGGGATCGACCGTCACCCCGAGCGCGGCCAGCGCCGTCGGCCCCACGTCCACCAGCCGGGGCCCGTCGAGCGCGCGGCCGCCGAGGTCGTCGCCCAGCCGGTTCGCGATCACGAACACCGTGCGCTCCTCGTCCGACGTGCCGCCGTGCCCGCCCTCGTCCACGTGCCCGTGATCGGTCGTGACCAGCACGGTCCAGCGCTCCTCCGGGTACGACGGCCGCGCCCGCACCGCGTCGAGCAGCCGCCCCAGGTAGGCGTCCTGGGCCTGGAGCGCGGCGGCGTACGCGGGGCAGAAGGGGCCGAGGTCGTGGGCCACCTCGTCCGTGTCGCCCAGGTACACGAACGCCACGTCGGGGCCGGTCTCGGCCAGGTACCGCTCGGCGGCCGCGGCGACCTGCTCGTCGGCGGCGGACCAGGTGATGGCGTACCCGTCGCGGACGAACCGGTGGTCGATCGCCGCGCCGAACGCGCCGTGCTCGGCGAGCGCCGCCCACGAGAAGAACGCGGCGGTGGTCAGGTCCGGGCGAGCATTCTTCGCACGAGTCAGGAAATCCGGAAATTTCTGGAACTGGGGGTTTGCGAAGCCGTTGTCGATGATGCCGTGTTTGTCGGGCCAGGCGCCGGTGGCGATGGACGACCAGCCGGGGCCGGAGTCCGTACGAGAGCTGATCACCCTGCCGCCGTCACCCGGCTCCGGGGTCTTGGGGACGACCTCGCCCGGCGACTCGGTACGCGGGGTGCCGGCCTCGCCGTAGGGGAGCTTGCTGGTGCCGTACGCGCCGGTGGACATCAGCGCGGCCAGCACGGGCGCGTCGAGCGCCAGGAGCCGGTCGAAGCGCAGGCCGTCCATGCCGACGACGAGCACCTTGTTCGTAGAAGCGGACATGCCCCTATCTAAGGGCCCCTACCTAAGCGGTGAAACGCCGCACCCACTCAGCCGCTCCGGGCAGGATCTCCTCGACGGGCGCGACCTGCGGATACCACGTACGCTCCCACTCCAGCGACACCCACCCGTCGTAGCCCGCCCCGTGCAGCAGCCCGCCTGCCTCGTCCAGCGGCACGGACCCGGTCCACATGGGCACCGGCGTGGTGTCCGTGGCCGAGACCGCGTCCTTGACCTGGACGTACGACAGGTGCGGGCCGAGCGCGGCGAACGTGTCCGCTGAGGACTCGCCGTGGCGCCACGGATGCAGCAGGTCCCAGATCACGCCCGTGGTCTCTGGGCAGCCCGCCTCGGCCAGCAGCCCGGCCACGGCCGCGCCGGTCGCCATGCTGTCGTGCGTCTCGACGAGCACGCGGACTCCGAGCGTGGCGGCCGTACCGGAGACGCTCTTGAGCCTGCGGGCGCCGACGGAGGCGTCGCCGCCGCGCGGGAACACCCGGACGCCGGGCGCGCCCAGGTCGGCGGCGAGGCGCAGGTCGGCGAGCAGCGCCTCGACGACCGGTTCGTCCGGCCCAGGTGCACAAATGCCGACATATCCGGCGAGGGCGGAAATTTCGAGACCGGTGCCCTCCACCCGCTCCCGCACCGACCGCCGCTCAGCCGCGTCAAGGCCGGCGTGCACCCCGGTGTCCGGGTGCAGGCGCAGCTCCAGCCCGTGGCAGCCACCCCCGGCCGCGATCTCGATCGCCCTGTCGAGACCTTCGCCGGGCATCCCCAGCGTGCTGACCGCCAGCCTCACGCCAACCTCCGTACGCTCTCCCGCAGCACGACGTTGCCCGCCACGTGCTCGACCACGACCGTGTCCGCCTCGCCCAGCGCCAGCTCCAGGGCCCGCGCCCCCATGTCCTTCAACGGCAGCCGCACGGTCGTCAGCGCCGGCACGTGATCCCGCAACGTGACGATGTCGTCGAACCCCGCCACCGACACGTCCTCGGGCACCCGGATCCCGCGCTCCCTGCAGGCCGCCAGCGCGCCCACCGCCATCACGTCGTTGACCGCGAACACGCAGGTCGTGTCGCCGCCTACCTGCTGGGCCGCCGCGTAACCGCCGTCGCGGTCGAACGGCCCCCGGATGACGTGCGGCGCGGGCAGTCCAAGCTCCTGCAGCGCCGCCGCGAACCCGGCGCACCGGTCGGCAGCGGTGACCAGGTGGGGCGGCCCCGCCAGCACCGCGAACCGCGTGTGGCCCAGGTTGGCCAGCGCCCGCGCCAGCTCCGCCGCGCCCTCCCTGTTGGCCGGCGCGACGGTGTCCACGCCGAGCAGGTCCTGTCCCACGCACGCGGCCCTGCCGCCGCCCGACTGGTATCTGGCCAGTTCGTCGCGCAGCCGTCCGGTGACGGCCGGGTCGGCGACCCGTGAGCCCACCAGCAGCACGGCTCGTACGCGCTGGGCGTTGAGCGTGGACACGTACGCGATCTCCTGCTCGGGGTCGCGATGCGTGGTGCCGACCATGACCAGCAGCCCCTCGGTGGCCGCGGCCCGCATCGCCCCGTCGGCCAGCGCCGCGAAGTAGGGGTCGGTCAGGTCGTGGACGACGATGCCGATGACGTTGCTCGCGCCGCGGGCCAGCGTCTGGGCCGCGATGTTGGCGCGGTAGCCCAACTCGTCGGCGGCCTGCTCGACGCGTGCCCGCAGCGCCGCGCCCACCTGGCGGGTGCTGCCGTTGAGCACCCGCGAGGCGGTCGCGAGCGAGACGCCCGCCTGCCTGGCGACGTCTTCAAGCGTGACCACGAGACCTCCCGGAAAGCGGTTTCCCAGTCTGCCAGACGGCCGGCCTGGTCCGCATCCCCATGGTGGGCCTTGCCCATCATCGCACCCAAACCAGCGGGGTCCGCGCCCCCGCTCAGCTGGCCCAGGGGAACAGGATGTCCAGCAGCCCCTTCCGCTCCTCCTCGGTCGGCGTCGGCACGGGCGCCTGGGTCTGGGGCGGCGCCTGCGTGTCGGGCTGACCGGTGTCCTCCCTGTTGTTCTCCGGCTGCTGCCTGGCCGACTCGTCGGCGGGCCGCTGGACCTGCGCCTGGCTGGGGTCGGTGTCCTTCATCTCGCTCCGCGGCTGCGGGGCGCGGGTCGCCTTGTCGCTCGGCTTCGCCGTCGGCTCGCCGACACGCGTGGGCGTGGGTCGCTTCGAGGTCTCCGGCTGGGCCGGTTGCGGCCGGCCGACCGGCGGCGTGCCGGTTTCGGTCTCAGGCTCCGAAGGACCGTCGGTGACCGAATCGGTCGGCTCGTCGGTGAACTCGTCCTCCGGCAGATCCGGCAGCGGCTCCTCGGCATCCGCGGACTCCGAGGGCGAGGTGACCTCACCGGCGCTGGCACACTGGCCGCCCGCACACGGGTCGTCCGAGGAGGTGCCGGTGAGCATCCAGCCCGCGCCCACGCCGAGCAGCACCACCGCGGCGGCCGCCACCAGCAGGACCCGCCCACGGCGGCGCACCTCCTGATCACCGCCGGAGTCCCGGTCGTGCTCGTCGCCGGACCATCCGGAGCCGAGGAACCCCCGTTTGGGCTCCTCCTCCCGACCGTCGTCCTCGTCCCCCTCGTAGCCGCGGTCGAGCGGCAGGTACGGGTTCTCGTCCGCCACCCGGTGCGATCCGCTGGGGCCGTCGAACACGTCACGCTGCTCACCGGGTCCTTCGAGCAGGTCACGCTGTTCGCCGGGGCCGTCCAGCAGGTCGTGCGGCCCGCTGGACGCGCCGAGCACGTCGTACGGGCTGCCGGGGGCACTCAGGTCGTGGGGACCGCTGGGAGCGCTCGGGTCGTGCTGGCCGCCTTGGGCGCTCACATCGCGGGGCCCGCTCGTCGCGCCCAGCACGTCGTGCGGATCGTCGAGCACGTCACGCGGGCCCTCGATCAGCTGGGGCTCGCTCTTGCCGATGGGGAGGATGTACGTCTCGTTGCCGACGACCTGGATCGCCGGTTGCTCGTCGGTGTCCTCGGTGCTCCACCGCGGGGACAGCACGTCGCCCGTCATCTCCGGGTTTAACGACCTACCTTGCCCGTCCTCATATGGCCTGTCGTTCTCGTCGCGCGCCACGATGGAACCTCTCTAGTACGAATTCGGACCGCGCCCTTTCCTAGCAGACCCGACCACAACTTGTCCGGAAAATTCACTTGTTTCCCTAAAATCACTCTAAGTGACATTCGTAACTTACGGTGCACATACGACCTCAGAGCGGGTGTAAAGCCGGAAATTCAGCCGGCGAGACCGTCGAGCAGTTCGTCGAGAGCGGACTTCACCCGCTCGACGGCCACCCCGCGATCCCGCATCCGATGCGCGAGCAGCGGGGCGGCGAGAGGCGCCGAGGACGTCGGCCAGACAGCCTCCGGGCGCACGGGCCGCGGCATCACCGCGAACGTGGTCCACCCCGGCTCCACGGACACCGAGATGAACCCGGCCGGCAGCCCTGAGGCCGACGAGGAACGGCGATACACCGCTCCCGGCGCCTACGTGCTCGCCCGGCGACATCGCCGCCACCATCGCCCACCTGGCGGGCGAAGGCGGCCGCCACATCACCGGCGCCTCGATCCCCGTCGACGGGGGATCCCGTCCTGCCCGCTCGAACCCACCACACGCCTCCACCCACTCCGTCCACCCAGAAGCGCGAGGGATGGGTCAGAGGCAGGGGTTGGTGGTGTTGTCGACCACCTTGTCCTTGAGGGAGTCAGGGATCGCCGAGACCACGCGCACCCCGGGCCAGTCCGCGCCGATGACGAGCTGGATGACCGGCCCCTCGGGGACCTTCGCGGCCTTGGCGCCGTTGGACTCGTACGGCTGGCTGGTGGCCGCCTTGATCTTGCCGACCTCCGGAGTCCGCTTGTCCTTGGACAGCCGCGCGGCCACCGTGTCCCCGTACGCGGGCCCCTGCGCGGCGTCCTTCTTGGCGAAGCGGATCGCGGTCTTCGCGGTGGCGGCCGCGTTGCCGACCTGCGTGACCACGAAGCCCTGGGCGGCCAGTTCGTCGGCCACCTTGACCGCCATGCCCGCCTCGGCGGTGCCGTTGAGCACCTGGAGGCGCACCTGCTCGTTCTCGATCTTGGGCGCGGACGACTTGCCCGGGGTCGGGGTGGCGGTGACCTCGACGTCGTTGCGTACGTTCTCGAAGAAGTCGCTCGCGGCCGGCTCGGCGAACTGGACCCGGTTCTTGTCCTCGGGGTAGGTCTCTACGGGCACCGTGATGCCCTTGAGCTCCTTGGCCGTGAGCCCCTGGAGGCTGTTGGCGATCTCCAGCATGCGATTGAGCGTGAGCTTGTCGTCCAGGGTGACGGCGGCGGTGCCGGCCTGCAGGAAGTCGTTCAGCCTGACGGGGTTGGTGAGCAGGCCGATGCTGGTGATCTTCTCCAGCACCTTGGTGAGGAACACCTGCTGGCGCTGGATCCGGCTCAGGTCGCTGCCGTCGCCCAGCGCGTAGCGGGTGCGTACGTAACCCAGCGCCTGCTCGCCGTTGACCACGTGCTTGCCCGCGGCGAGCTGCAGCTTCGCCTGGGGGTCGTTGACGGCCTTGGGCAGGCAGACCTCGATGCCGCCGATGGCGTCGACGATGCCCTTGAAGCCGGTGAAGTCCACTTTCACGAAGTGGTTGATCTTGATGTTGGTGAGCGACTCAAGGGTCAGGATCGTGCAGTTGATGCCGCCGTCGTTGAAGGCGGAGTTGATCTGACGCACCCCGCCGGGGATGACGGTGCCGTCCACGCGCTCGCAGGTGGGGATCGTGACCATGGAGTCGCGCGGAAAACTGATCATGGTCGCGTTGTCCCGGTTGGGGGAGATGTGCAGGAGCATGATCGTGTCGGTGCGCTCCCCCAATCCCTGGGACTGGGGGCCGTACTGCTTGTTGTCGCCCTCGCGGGAGTCGGAGCCGACGAGCAGGACGTTGAGCGCGCCGGTCTCCGGCGGCCGGCTCGGGCCGACGTTGATCTCCTCGCGTTCGATGCCGCTTTCAATGCTCCGGTAGTAGCCGTACGCCCCGAGGGTGGCGGCCACCAGCACGACGGTGAGCACGACGCTCACCCAGCCCAAAGGCGTCAGCGGGCCGCCGCGCGGCCCGATGCGGTCGCCGGACCGGCGCGGCGGAGGCGCGAGGCGGTCCTGAACCGCACTGCTCGGCTGCTCTCTCACGCGGTTCACCCCTTGTGCCATGATCGCGCAGCATAGTCACAATCAGGAACTCACACGAAATATCTACACAAGTATCGACTGAGGCCGTAGGCTTTCCGGCCACAACGGTAGTTCGCCCGCCCGCCCGCCGGGCGAGACCGTCGCCCCGCAGGTAGCTCTTCGTCACCCCGCGGAAACGAACATGGGCTCCATCCAAAGCCCGCGAAACCGCAGCATGACTACGGGCCGTCACGACATCATGACGGACATGTCGTTGACCGAGTTGGCGCCCCCTCCAGGCGCGCAAGAGGTGGCCGGCCTGCGGGCCGGCACCAGGTCCGCCCGCCGCGGCGCGCTCCTCGCGCTCGTCGCCTCGCTCGCGGTGCTGACCACCGCCCAGTTACTGGCCGACCGGGCCCCCACCAGCGCGCGGGCACTACCCCTCGCCATACTCTCCCTGGCCGTCTTCACCGCCACGCTGCCCACGCTGGCCGCCACCCAGTACGTCTGGGGCTCCCGGGCCCGCCGGTTGCGGCGGCGCGAGAGCGAGCTCTACGCGGCCACGAGCTCCGGATGGGCCCGGCCTCTGAGCCGTCTGTGCGTCGCGGCGGGCTGGGCTCTGACACTGCTGCTCGGCTGTACGACGCCGGGCTTCTTCCGCGACGCCGCCCCGCACGCCTTCGCCGACGCCCTGAGCCGGACCGCCGAGACACTCGCGGTGGTGGGTTCGGTGGCCGGGGTGTTGTTCCTGCTCTGGTGGGCAAGGGACGCCCTGGGGATGCTGGCACGTGCCCGGCGGTCGGAAGGATCACCTGGCGATCCTTGGGACCCCGGCCACGGCACGCGCCGGCGAGGAGGCGCGGCGCTCTGGGCGGGCGCGGCCATGGCGGTCGTCGCCCTGCTCGGGGCCCGCGCCCATCTCTGGGAACCGGCGACGGGCCTTGTCTACGCGCTGCTCACGGCCGCCCTCGTGTGCGGAGTAGTTACCGACGAGTAGCATAGGCACGGAACCCATCCAATGAGGAGTGAATCCGTGCCTTCCTCTCGTGACGTCGTGTTCGTCGACGGCGTACGCACGCCTTTCGGCCGGTCGGGGCCGAAGGGACTGTACGCGGAGACCCGCGCCGACGACATGGTCGTCCGCGTCATCCGCGAGCTCATCAGGCGTAACCCCGATCTGCCGCCCGAGCGCGTGGACGAGGTCGCCATCGCCGCGACCACGCAGATCGGCGACCAGGGGCTGACCATCGGCCGTTCCGCGGCGGTGCTGGCCGGGCTGCCCAAGACCGTGCCCGGCTACGCCGTCGACCGCATGTGCGCGGGCGCGATGACCGCGGTCACCACGGTCGCCGGCGGCATCGCGTTCGGCGCGTACGACGTCGCGATCGCGGGCGGCGTCGAGCACATGGGCCGCCACCCGATGGGCGAGGGCGTCGACCCGAACCCGCGCTTCCTGTCGGAGAAGCTGGTCGACCCGAGCGCGCTGGTCATGGGCATGACGGCGGAGAACCTGCACGACCGCTACCCGGGAATCAGCAAGCGGCGCGCGGACACGTACGCGGTGCTGTCGCAGGAGCGGGCCGCCAAGGCGTACGCCGACGGCCGGATCCAGCCCGACCTGGTGCCGACCGCGATCAGGACGGCCGAGCAGGGCTGGGGGCTGGCGGTCGAGGACGAGGCGCCCAGGCCGGGCACCACGCTGGAGGGGCTGAGCGCGCTCAAGACGCCGTTCCGGCCGCACGGCAACGTGACGGCGGGCAACTCCTCCGGGATCAACGACGGTGCCACCGGTTGTGTCCTCGCCGCCGCCGACGTGGCCGCCGAGCTGGGGCTGACGCCGAAGATGCGCCTGGTGTCGTACGCGTTCGCGGGCGTGGACCCCGAGGTCATGGGCGTCGGGCCGATTCCGTCCACCGAGCGGGCACTTCGCCTGGCGAATCTCGATATTTCGGATATCGGGCTGTTCGAGATCAACGAGGCTTTCGCCGTACAGGTGCTGGCGTTCCTCGACCACTTCGGGATCGCCGACGACGACCCCCGCGTCAACCCCTACGGCGGCGCGATCGCCTACGGCCACCCGCTCGCCTCCTCGGGCGTGCGGCTGATGACGCAGCTCGCGCGGCAGTTCGGCGAGCGCCCCGAGGTGCGGTACGGCATCACCACCATGTGCGTCGGCCTGGGCATGGGCGGCACTGTGATCTGGGAGAACCTGGCATGAGCGAGGCAACGATCGGCTCCGCTCGCGGGGCCGGCGGAGGAGGGCCTGTGAGCGTCGAGACCTGGCGGGCGCTGCTGAGCGAACGCAACCCCGACGAAGTCGTCACCAAGGCGCTGGTGCGCGACGTACGGCTGCCCGGCGGCGCGGGCACGGTGGCGCTGATCACGCTGGACAACGGCTTCGACCACACCAAGCCGAACACATTCGGCCCGCACGGCCTGTTCGCGCTGAACGGGGCGCTGTCGGAGATCGCCGAGCGCACCGACCTGGTGGCCGTGGGCGTGACCGGCAAGCCCTTCATCTTCGCCGTCGGCGCCGACCTCAACGGCGCGGCCACCGTGTCCTCGCGCGAGGAGGCGCTGGCCATCGCCGAGCTCGGGCACCACGTCTTCCGCCGCCTGGGCGAGCTGCCGATCCCGTCGTTCGCGTTCGTCAACGGCGCGGCCATGGGCGGCGGGCTGGAGATCGCGCTGCACTGCACGTACCGGACCATCTCCTCCGGCGTGCCCGCGGTGGCGCTGCCTGAGTGCTTCCTCGGCCTGGTGCCGGGCTGGGGCGGCACGCAGCTGCTCCCCCGCCTGGTCGGCCCGGCGAACGCGATCAAGCTGATCATCGAGAACCCGCTCGCGCAGAACCGCATGATCAAGGGCGCGGAGGCGTACGCGCTGGGCGTCGCCGACGCGATGTTCGAGCCCGCCGACTTCCTCGAGGAGTCCCTGCGGTGGGCGGCCCGCGTGGTCGGCGGCGAGGTCACCGTGACGCGCCAGGAACACGACGGCCCCGGAAACGACTGGGACAAGGCGGTCGGTGACGCGCGCTTCCTGGTGGACATGAAGCTGCGCGGCGCTTCGCCCGCGCCCTACCGCGCGCTCGACCTGATCGCCCAGGCCCGCACCGCCTCACGCGACGAGGGCTTCGCCGCCGAGGACGAGGCCCTGGCCGACCTGCTGATGAGCGACGAGTTGCGGGCGGGGCTCTACTCGTTCGACCTGGTGCAGCGCCGCGCCAAGCGGCCCGCGGGCGCGCCTGACCCGGCGCTGGCCCGCAAGGTCGGCAAGGTCGGCGTGGTGGGCGCCGGACTCATGGCCTCGCAGATGGCGCTGCTGTTCGCGCGCCGCCTGGAGGTGCCGGTCGTGCTGACGGACCTCGACCAGGCCAGGCTCGACAAGGGCGTCGGTTACGTCCACGCGGAGGTGGACAAGCTGCTCGCCAAGGGTCGCGCGTCCCAGGACCAGGCGAACCGCCTCAAAGCTCTGGTGTCCGGCTCGCTCACCAAGGACGCCTTCGCCGACGCCGACTTCGTGATCGAGGCCGTGTTCGAGGACCTGGCGGTCAAGAAGCAGGTGTTCCGCGAGGTCGAGGCCGTGGTCTCGGCCGAGTGCGTGCTCGCCACGAACACCTCCTCGCTGTCGCTGACCGAGATGGGCGCGGAGCTGGCGCACCCCGAGCGGCTGGTCGGGTTCCACTTCTTCAACCCGGTCGCCGTCATGCCGCTGCTGGAGATCGTCAAGGGCGCGGCGACGGACGACGTCACGCTGGCCACGGCGTTCGCGACCGGCAGGTCGCTGCGGAAATCGTCGGTGCTGGTCAAGGACGCCCCGGCGTTCGTGGTCAACCGGCTGCTGACCTGCTTCATGGGCGAGGTCGTCGCGGCCGTGGACGAGGGCACGCCGCTGGAGGTCGCCGAGCACGCGCTGGACGGGCTCGGGCTGCCGATGACGCCGTTCGCGCTGCTGCAGCTCGTCGGCCCGGCCGTCGGCCTGCACGTGGCCGAGACCCTGCACGCGGCCTTCCCCGACCGCTTCGGCGCCTCCGGGAACCTCGCCAAGCTGGTCGCCGCGGGCAAGCCGGGCGTGTACCGCCCGGACTTCTCGCTCGACCCCGACGCGGTGGCCCTCTTCGCGGGCGGCTCCGCGCCTTCCACCGCCGAGCAGGTACGCGACCGCGTCCTGGCGGCGCTGGCCGGGGAGATCCGGGTCATGCTGGACGAGGGCGTCGTCGCGGCGCCGCAGGACATCGACCTGTGCATGATCCTCGGCGCCGGCTGGCCGTTCCATCTGGGCGGGATCACGCCGTACCTGGACCGGATCGGGGTCGCCCGGCCCCGGTTCCTCGCACCCGGGGTCGCCTCGCTGCCCGCGTGAAATAGGGAGGCCCGTTTCGGCGGGCCTCCGGACACGGCATGGAACTCCGTCGTAACCTATTGTGCCGTCCTACGAACGGAGAGTAACCATGTTCAGAGCAGCAGGCACCCTCGTGCTCTGCGGAGCCCTCGCGCTCGGTGCGTCGTCGCCGGTGCAGGCCGCCCCCGCCCCCACCCCCAAGGTGCAGCTCAAAATCGTCGACTCGGTCAAGGGCGGTGCCACGAAGACGGTCTGGCTCCACTGCGGCCCCGTCGGCGGCGACCACCCCAACGCACGGGCCGCCTGCCGCCTGCTGCAGCGGGTCGACGGCGACCCGGCCAAGCTCAACGTCACCCCCGACGCCACGTGCACGAAGGAGCTCCAGCCGCACGTCGCCGCCGTGGTGGGCCGCTGGCACGGCAAGGTGGTCCGCTGGGCCAAGGTCTTCCCCAACGGCTGCCTGATGAAGGCGGCGGCCGGCAAGGTGCTCGCGCTCTGACGCCGCGGGGGCGGGCGTGCGACCGCAGCAGCACGCCCGCCATCCCGCCACGGACCCGCCGCCCCACCGAGTACGTGCCGCGCTACCACGGACGCGCCGCCTGCCGCGCTACTGCCGGGCCTTGGCCGCCGTCGCCCCGGCCCTGCTGTGCCGGTAGCCGTAGAGGAAGTAGAGCACGACCCCCAGGACCATCCAGACGAGGAAGCGCAGCCACGTCTGCATCGGCAGGTTGAGCATCAGGTAGACGCAGGCCAGCACCGACAGGATCGGCAGGAGTGGCACCAGCGGCGCGCGGAACGCGCGCGGCAACTCGGGCCTGGTGCGCCGGAGCACCAGCACACCGACCGAGACCACCACGAACGCGAACAACGTGCCGATGTTCACCAGCTCCGCCAGCTCACCGAACGACACGAATCCGGCCAACGCCATCGTCACCGCCCCGATCACCATCGTGAGCCGGGCCGGCGTGCCGAAGTGGGGATGCACCTGGGCCAGCGAACGGGGCAGCAGCCCGTCACGGCACATGGCGAACAGCACCCGGGTCTGGCCGAGCAGCAGCACGAGCACCACGGTCGTCAGGCCGGCGATCGCGCCCACGCTGATGATCGTGGCCAGCCACCCGTAGCCGACCGAGATGAAGGCGTCCGACAGGGGGGCCGACGTGCTCAGCTCGCTGTAGCGCTGCATGCCGACGACGACCAGGGAGACGGCGACGTACAGGAAGGTGCAGATCGCCAGCGAGCCGAGGATGCCGCGCGGGACGTCGCGCTGCGGTTCGATGGTCTCCTCGGCTGCGGTGGCCACGATGTCGAAGCCGATGAACGCGAAGAACACGATCGCCGCGGCCGAGAAGACGCCGATCACCCCGAACGCGACGGGCGTGATGCCGAACAGCACCTGGATCAGTGGCGCCTGCATGCCCTCCACGCGCGCCGTGGGCACCGCCTCGGGGATGAACGGCATGTAGTTGACCGCCCGGACGAAGAACAGCCCGGCCACGATGACCAGCAGCACCACCGCGATCTTCGTGATCACCAGGATGAGGTTGACGCGCGAGGACACCTTGATGCCGGCGACCAGGATCGCGGTGAGGATGAGGACGATGAGCATGGCGGGGACGTTCACCACGGGGTCGTCGCCCGCGATCGAGGCGGGCAGCCCGAGGCCGATGGACGACAGCATGGAGGCGAAATAGCCGGACCAGCCGACCGACACCACGGCCGCGGCCAGCGCCAGCTCCAGGAGCAGATCCCAGCCGATCACCCAGGCGGGGAACTCACCCAGGGTGGCGAAGGCGAAGGTGTACGCGGACCCGGCCACCGGGATCGTGGAGGCGAACTCGGCGTAACACAGGGCCGCCAGCCCGCAGACGACGCCCGCGATGGCGAACGAGATCGCCACCGCCGGGCCCGCCAGCTCCTTGGCGACCTGCCCGGTGAGCACGAAGATTCCGGTGCCGACGATGACGCCGATGCCGAAGACCGTGAGGTCGGTGGCGGTCAGGCGCTTTCGCAGCTGGTGCTCGGGGGCTTCGGTGTCGCGGATCGATTGCTCGACGCTCTTCGTGCGAAAGATATCCACGCCCAGCGATCCTTCCCACACCCTTGGTGATCATGCGCTGCTTTTCCTGTGCGGGCGCGTGATCCGGGTGAGGGGAGGTGCCTGGAGCCGGCGGGGCCGGTGGTGATCGTCGTGCCGGCGATCACCACCGCGGCCCGCCGAGCGCTCAAGAGCGGGCCGGCTCCACGTGGGAGGTCCGCTTCGCGATCGCCTCGGTGATCTGCCGGGCGAGGTCCTGGCCGGTCAGGCCGATCCTGCCGAGGATCGCGGCCCGCTTGGCGTGGCCGAGGAACTCCTGCGGGATGCCGTAGGTGCGTACGGGCACGTCGACGTCGGCGTCGCGCAGCAGGCGGGCCACGGCGTCGCCCACCGCGCCGACCCGGCCGTTGTCCTCCACCACGGCCACCAGCTTGTGCGCGCCCGCGGCCAGGACCAGCGCCTCGTCCAGCGGCTTGACCCAGCGCGGGTCGACCACGGTGGTGGTGATGCCCTGGGCGTCGAGCAGGACCGCGGCGTCCACGCAGACCTGCGCCATCGGGCCGACGCCGACCAGCAGCACGTCCGGCTCGCCGTCGGGCTCGCGCAGCAGGTCCATCTCGCCGAGCTTGCCCACCGCCTCGACCGGCTCGGCGGGCGGGCCCTTGGGGAAGCGCAGCGCGGTCGGGCCGTCGGTGACGTCCACGGCCTCGCGCAGCAGCTCGGCCAGCCGGTCGCCGTCGCGCGGCACCGCGACCCTGAGCCCAGGGACCAGCTGCAGGATGGACAGGTCCCACATGCCGTTGTGGCTCGCGCCGTCGTCGCCCGTGACGCCCGCCCGGTCGAGCACCACGGTGACCGGCAGCCGGTGCAGCGCCACGTCCATGAGGAGCTGGTCGAAGGCCCGGTTGAGGAACGTGGCGTAGACGGCCACGACCGGGTGCATGCCGCCGAGGGCGAGCCCGGCGGCGCTGGTCAGCGCGTGCTGCTCGGCGATGCCGACGTCGTAGATGCGGTCGGGGTATTCGGCGGCGAACGCGTGGAGCCCCGTCGGATGGAGCATGGCCGCGGTGATCGCGACCAGGTCGTCGCGCTCCTTGCCGAGCCTGACGAACTCCTCGCTGAACACGTTGGTCCAGATGCGGCCCTTGGGCTTCTCCGCGCCGGTGGCCCGGTCGAAGGCGCCCGGCGAGTGGAACTGGTCCTCGTCGTGGTCCTCGGCGGGGGCGTAGCCGTGGCCCTTCCGGGTGAGCGCGTGGACGATCACGGGGCCGCGGAAGTCGCGGGCCTTGCGCAGGGCCGCCTCCATGGCCTGCTCGTCGTGGCCGTCGATGGGGCCGACGTATTTGAGCCCGAGGTCCTCGAACATCGCCTGCGGCGCCAGGACGTCCTTGACGCCCTTCTTGAAGCCGTGCAGGGCGTCGTAGAGCACCGGCACGTTGCCGATCTTGTCCTTGACGTAGTCGAGCATGTCTTCGTAGCGGCGGTCGACCCGCAGCGAGGACAGGTGGGAGGCCAGGCCGCCGATCGTGGGCGAGTAGGAGCGGCCGTTGTCGTTGACCACGATCACGACGGGCAGGTCCCTGGCGGCGGCGATGTTGTTGAGCGCCTCCCAGGCCATGCCACCGGTCAGGGCGCCGTCGCCGATCACCGCGACGACCGTGCGGTCCGCGCCCCCGCGCAGTTTGAACGCCTTGGCCAGGCCGTCGGCGTAGGACAGCGCGGTGGAGGCGTGGGAGTTTTCCACGAAGTCGTGCTCGGACTCCGCCTGGCTCGGGTAGCCGGACAGGCCGCCCTCCTGCTTGAGCGCCTCGAAGCCGGCGGCCCTGCCGGTGAGGAGCTTATGCACGTACGACTGGTGGCCGGTGTCCCAGATGATCGGATCGCGCGGCGAGTCGAACACGCGGTGAACGGCGATGGTGAGCTCCACCACGCCGAGGTTGGGGCCGAGGTGACCGCCGAATCTGGCGCACGAGTCGACGAGCAGGTCACGGACCTCCCCGGCGAGCCGCGGCAGCTCCTCGACAGCGAGCCGTTTGACGTCTTGCGGTCCCTTTACCGAGCCCAGCAACCCGCTCACGGATCCGACTCCCCTCATGCTCTTGTTCCGCCGACCCCCAGGAGTCTAGTTCGCGGACGCCTCACTGACTCCATCGAGTCGATTCCACCCACATATGTACGATCTTGACCTAGTCTTTCGGTACCTATGAACTCCGCCCGCAAAAGTAAAATCGTGGCTCTTGTCGCCGTTGTGGTGGCTCTCGCCACGGCCGCGGCGGCGTTGGTGCTCGTTCTGGCGGACGTCGCCACGACCGCGACGGAGTCCAGCAACGAGGGCCAGCAACTCGCCGCCGCACCCTCCGAGTCCCCCGCCAGGAACCTGGCGCCCACACTCGGCAAGTCGCTGGCGACCGTCAGCCCGCTGTATCGGACGGGGCGGCTCACCGACGTGAACTGCACGCCAGGCGAGCTGCCGGCCGGCAGCATCAGCGCGTACCGGCGGTTCCTGACGCGGGTGACCACGTGCCTGAACAAGGCGTGGGGCGCGCAGTTCCGCAAGGCCGGGCTGCCCTTCACCAAGCCGCGGCTGCGCATCATCACCGGCAAGATCAAGACGCCCTGCGGCGCGTGGAACGTCGGCGCGGACGGCGTCTACTGCTCGGTCGACCGCACGATGTACCTGATGATCAGCCGCGAACAGCTGCGCAATCCGTTCCCGCTGGGCATCACGCGGCTGGTCGCCCACGAGTACGGACACCACGTCCAGCAGGCGTCCGGCATCTGGCACTACTACTGGGCGGCCAGGGCGGTGGCGGGCAAGGCCAGGCGGCTGCAGCTCTCGCGGCAGTCCGAGCTGCAGGCCGAGTGCTTCTCGTCGGTCTTCATGAGCACGGCGAAGGGCACCCCGCTCGTCACGGACGAAGACTGGGCGTACACGGTGGACTGGTTCAGGAAGAACGGGGCCAAGGGCTGGCCGCAGAACGACCACGGCAAGGGCCCGACGCAGGCGGCCTGGATGGAGCGCGGCTTCGACCGCGGCACTCCGGGCGCGTGCAACACCTGGGCGTCGGCCGCCAGGAACGTCACATGAACGCGCCCGCCGCTAACCGTTGCCGTTGGCGCGGGCCAGCACCTCCAGCGGGTCGGCGAGCACGTGGGCGAAGGCCAGTTCGGCCGCTCCCACGAGCGTCGCGGCGTCCCCCAGGGCGGACGTACGCAGCCGCAGCCTCTCCCGCTGCGGCGCCATGGCGCTCAGGGTGAGACGGCTGCGCACCTGGGCGGCCGACCCGAGGTAGACCTCCCGCAGCATCCCCCCGAAGATCACCATTGCCGGGTTGAAGACGTTCACCAGGTTCGCGACGCCGAACCCCAGCCAGTCGCCCACCCTGCTGAGCGCCTCCTGCGCCACGATGTCCCCCCGGTCGGCGGCCTCCACCACGGCCCGCACCGCGTCGCGGCCGTGCTGCCCCGCGCCGAAACGGCCGGCCGACTCCAGCAGCGCCCGCTCCCCCACCTCCGCCTCCAGGCAGCCGTGCGAGCCGCAGCCGCAGGCGCGCCCGCCCGGGTTGACCACCATGTGACCGACCTCGCCGCCGTAGCCGTCGTGGCCGCCGAGCAGGTGGCCGCCGGCGATGATGCCGCCGCCGATCCCGACGTCGCCGTGCAGGTAGATGAGGTCTCTGACGGCGGCGCCGACGCCGCGGCTGTGCTCGGCGAGCGCGCCCAGGTTGGCGTCGTTGCCCACGCTGACCGGCAGACCCAGGTCCAGCCTGCGGCCCAGCTCCTCGCCGAACGGCACCTCTTCCGCCTTGAGGTTGGGGCCGAACCTGACCACGCCGTCGGCCCTGCGCACCCCGCCGGACACGGCCGCCGCCGTCCCGACGCAGACCGTGTCGGGGCTGGTCTCGCGGCGCATCTGCCTGACGAACCCGGCGAGCACGCCGGTCAGTTCGGCCAGCTCGAACGAGCCGCGCTGGCGTACGGTCTCCCTGCGGTCGAGTATCACGCCGCCCAGCCCGACGCGGGCGGCCGCCAGCCGGTCGGGACCCACGTCGAACGCGAACACGTAGACGCGCGCCGACTCAGGCCGCACCACGAGCGAGGGCCGGCCCGCGCGGCCGGTCTCGCGCGGCAGCTCCTCGCGGACCAGACCGGCGGCGGTGAGGTCGGAGGTCAGGGCCATGATGGTGCTGCGGTTGAGCCCCATCTTCGAGGTCAGCTCGGCACGCGAGGTCGGCCCGCCCAAGTGGACGTGGCGAAGTAGCGCGCCGAGATTGTGGCGCCTGATGTCCTCTTGGGAGGGGCCGGCACGCATGGTCTGAGGTTCCCTGGCAGGCTGTGAGTCGCTGATCACCTTAAACCAGCGGCGGCCGCCCGCCTGCGCGCCAGGGCGTCGACACCTGCGGCGAGCAGCAGGACGGATCCTGTGACCAGGTATTTCACGCTGGCACCGTACCCCATCAGGCCCATGCCGTTCTCGATCACGGCGACCACGGCGCCGCCGAGCACGGCGTCCAGCACCCTGCCCTTGCCGCCGAACAGGCTCGTGCCGCCGATGACCGCCGCGCCGACCGCGTACAGCAGGACGGAGCTGCCGCCGGTGTTCGGGTCGACGGAGCTGGCCCTGGACGCGGCCACGATGCCGCCGATCGCGGCCATCGAGGAGCAGATCACGAACGCGCTGATCCTGATCCTGTCCACCGGGATGCCCGCCCTGCGGGCGGCCTCGGTGTTGCCGCCGACCGCGTAGATGTGCCGCCCGAACCGGGTACGGCGCAGCACCAGCGTCCACCCGACCAGCAGCACCAGGATGATGGGCACCACGATCGGCACCCCGGTGAGCGAGACGAGCGCGGGATTGCGGCTGCGCTCCAGGTTGAGCACGAAGACCGCGACGCCGGCGAGGACCGCCAGCGCGCCGACACGGAAGGCGATCAGCGACAGGGGGTCGGCCGACAGTCCGCGCTTGGACCGCTTCCTGGCGCGGAGCGACTGCACGCCCGCGAAGACCGCCACGCAGGCGGCGTAGAGCGCCCAGCCGAGCCAGGGCGGCAGGTTCCTGTTCGCGATCGCGACGATCACGCTGTCCCTGATGGAGATGTTCGTGCCCTCGTCGACCAGCACCAGGACCAGGCCCTGGAAGGCGAGGAACGCGGCCAGCGTCACGACGAACGACGGTATGCCGACCTTGGCCACCAGCGACCCGAGCACCGTGCCGATGACGACGCCGGTGACGATGGCGGCCAGCACGCACACGTACCAGGGCAGGCCCAGGTTGGTGAGGGTGACGGCCAGCACCGCCGCGCACACGCCGCTGGCGAAGCCGGCGGACAGGTCGATCTCGCCGAGCAGCAGCACGAACACCAGGCCCATCGCGATCAGCGTGATGGCGGCGCCCTGGGTGAACAGGTTGGCGAAGTTGATCGGGGTGAGGAAGGAGGGCCGCGCGCCGGCGAAGGCCACGCAGAGCACGACGAGCCCGAGCACGGCGGGCAGGCCGCCCATGTCGCCGCCGCGTACGCGCTGGACGTAGGCGAAGAAGCTGTTCTTGATCGACGGAGTACGCGTCGCGGTGACGATGGCCTCGCCGGGCAGTTCCTTGACCTTGCTCATGGGGTGACCCCGTTCTTGAGGCCGAGATCACCGCTGCGGCCCGAGGTGATCAGTTCGACGACCTGGGGGTGTGTCACGTCGGCGGTCTTGACCTGGGCGGCCATCCTGCCGAGGTAGAGCGCGGCGATCCGGTCGGAGACGGCGAAGACGTCGTTCATGTTGTGCGAGATGAGCACGACGGCCAGGCCGGTGTCGGCCAGCCGGCGCACCAGTTCGAGCACCTGCGCGGTCTGGGCGACGCCCAGGGCCGCGGTCGGCTCGTCGAGGATGACGACCTTGCTGTTCCACAGCACGGCCTTGGCGATGGCCACGGTCTGCCGCTGTCCGCCCGACAGGCTGGAGACCTGCTGCCTGATGGACTTCACCGTGCGCACGGACAGGCTGCTGAGCGTCTGCTCGGCCAACTCCTCCATGCTGTCCTCGTCGAGCAGGAGACCGCTCTTGCGCTCCCTGCCGAGGAACATGTTCTGCACGATGTCGAGGTTGTCGCACAGCGCCAGGTCCTGGTAGACGATCTCGATCCCGAGCTCGCCCGCGTCGCGCGGGCTGTGCACCTGCACCTGGCTTCCGTCGAAGAAGATCTCTCCGGCGTCGATCGGGTAGATGCCGCCGACACACTTGACCAGCGTCGACTTGCCCGCGCCGTTGTCGCCGACGAGCGCGGTCACCTCGCCGGCGTACGCGGAGAACTCGACCTCGTGCAGGACCTTCACCGGACCGAAGCTCTTGTCGATCCCGCGCACTTCAAGGAGGGGGGTCATGGGGCTCCCTAAGGGAGGGTACGGCCGGCGGCCGCACCCTCTCGTCGTGCGTACCGGCTACTGGATTCCTGCCTCGGTGCACTTCTCGGCGAAGTCACCCGTGCACAGTTCCTCCTTGGTGACGTAACCGTCGGCCACCACGTCCTTGACGTTGTCGAAGTAGATGGCCTGCGGCTCCATCAGCTCGGAGGGCACGTCCTGGCCGGTCTCCGGGTCCTTGACGCTGCCGCTCGCCGTGGGCTTCTCGCCCTTGGCCAGCGCCACCGCGAGCTTGGCCGCGGCGTCGGCCTCCTTCTTGACCGCCTTGTAGACCGTCATGCACTGGTCGCCCGCGAGGATGTTCTGCAGGCCCTGAACGGTGGCGTCCTGGCCGGTGACCGGCACCTTGCCGTTGAGGTTGTTCTTCTTCAGCACGGTGATGGCGGCGTTGCCCAGGCCGTCGTTGGCGGCCAGGACGCCGGCGATCTTCGGCTCGCTGGTCAGCATCTGCTCGAAGATGGTGCCCGCCTGGGTGTTGTCCCAGTCGGGTACGGCCTGGTCGGGGCCCTTGACGTACTCGCCGGCGTCGAACTTGGGCTTGAGCACCCCGTCGTAGCCGTCCTTGAACAGGGTCGCGTTGTTGTCCGTCGGCGAGCCGTTCAGGTACGCGACGATCGGCTTCTCGGCCTTCTTGTCGGTCAGGCACTTGCTCAGGCCCTCGCCCTGCAAATTGCCGACCTTGGTGTTGTCGAAGCTGACGTAGTAGGCGGCGCCGCCGCCGAGGGTCAGCCGGTCGTAGTCGATCGTGGCCACGCCCTGGGACCTGGCCTTGTCGATGACCGTCTTGCCGGTGCCGCTGTCCAGGTTCACGATCATCAGGACGGTGGCGCCGTTCGTGATCATCTGGTCGGCGATGGTCTGGAACGCCGTCTTGTCGTTCTGGGCGTTCTGGATGTCGTACTCGACGCCGGCGGCCTCGAAGGCCTCCTGCAGGTATTTGCGGTCCGCCGTCTCCCACCGGGCCGAGGACTTGCTGTCCGGCAGGATGACGCCGACCTTCCCCGCTTTCGCGGGCGCCGACGCGGAGGCTGACGAAGTCGACGTGGTCTGACCGCTTTCGCCCCCGCAGGCGGTGAGACCGAGGGCGAGCGCGGCTGCCGCGGCGGTCAGGCTGAGGATCCCCTTGCGCATGGTGCAGGGTCCTTTCTTCCGGAGGGGCCCGGATGAATGTTGTTTGCGGCAACGTATTCCGGGATCGCTTGCTTTGGAAGCCCCTCCGGCCCCGGACCGGGTCACAATCCAGAAACGTCACCTCAACCTGTCCGACTCTTACGCCGAGAACCTGCCCGACTCTTACGCCGGGCGATCCGGCGTCCACCCTGACGACACGACAACCGGCTCACAGGGGATCATCCGCCTTGGGTGACCTGAGTGAGCACGTTCTGTGCGATCAGCCCGACGGCGGAGGCGGCGGCCACGACGAGGACGGCCACCCGGACCTTGCCTCCGTCGAGATAGCGCCGCAAGGGCCCCGACACCAGGAACCCGAGCAGCATCGGCACGATCATGGTCGCCCCCAGTCGCAGCGCGTCGGCCGGCAACTCGCCCACCATGGCCAGGACGACCAGCGACTGGGCGGCGCTCAGGAAGAAGAACATCGCCAGTGTCGCCCTGATCTGGGGGCCCTTGGCGTTCTGGTACACGAGCGCGATGGGCGGCCCGCCGATGCCGGTCGCGGTCCCGGTGACCCCAGCCACGAAGCCCGCCGAGGTGATCGTCACCCCGTTGCGCGGCACGCTTATGGACCTCGCCGTCAGCGCCACGGCGATCAGGACCATGACCGCCACGAGGATGGAACGGTTGTAGATGGAAACGTAGACAACAATGACTGCACCGAGGCCGCTCCCCGGTAGCCTCCCCAGCACCGCGAAGCCGACCCCGCGCCAGTCCACCCTCCGCCACTCGGTGGCGAGCGTGAACAGCGGCAACGTCATGTTGACCACCTGGATGGCGCCGGGCATGAGGTCGGGCCCGAGCATGGTGAGCACGGGGGCCGCCACCAGCCCCAGCCCGAATCCCACCCCGCCCTGGACCACCGCGCCAACAAAAATCGCCAAACCACCAGCAATCAGCACCAACGCCGCATCCGTCATGCACGAGAGTCAACCATCTTTACTCTCCGTTGCCATAAATGCTGCGAGAGTAACCGTCTTCATGTAGTGTTCTTCGCGGACGCAGACGTAGCCTCTGGAGTATGGCCATGAAGCCGAAAGCGACGACGATACGCGTCAGCGTCAAAACAAGAGACCGAATCGCAGCACTGGCTAAGAAGGCAGGTGAACCCATGACCGCGATCATCGACCAGGCCATCAGGGAGATGGAGAAAAAGCAACGCTGGCAGCGTGTCGCGGAGCAGATGGAGCACACGCAGAAGGAGGACCCGAAAGCCTGGGGAGATTATCTCGCCGAGTCCGAGCTGGTCCAAGGCCCGCTGGCACGCTCCACCCGCATCGCACCGGAGTGGGAGGGGCTCATCACGTTTTCCGAGGAGAGAGATGAGGGTGATCCAGGGCGAGATCTGGCTCGCTGACCTGGGCGAACCGACCGGTCGCGAGCAGGGCTACCGCCGTCCTGTGCTGATCGTCAGCAACGACGACTTCAATTCTGCGGCCCCAGTCAAGATCGTCGTCCCGCTGACCACGACACAGCGAGGATGGGACAACCACATTCCCATTCCGACCGAGGGCACGGGCTTGGAGAAGCCCAGCTGGGCCATGGTCGAGCACGTCCGCAGCGTGTCTCCGCGCCGGTTCACGAGGAGGATCGGGATAGCTCATGACGAGCTCGTCCGCGAGGTCACCGACTGGATCACCGACATGATCTAGTGGGGTCGCCGCCCGGCGAAACAGGAGTTCGCCGGGTGGCGTCTGTCATCGTGCCACACTCCGCCTGCCTGCGACACCTGGTCGGCCCCCGCCGCCAAGGTCGCGTGAAGACAAGAGCCGTCCGGCGGGGGGTGTCCCGCCGGACGGCTCTCATGTGTCGGGTGGTTCCCCCGATACGGGCGCGTGAGGATCACGCCCCACCCCCGGCATGACGCCAAGGGGGTCCCGGCCTCCGCCAGGCTCATGACCGGACGAAGGCGCGGGAAGTCACTTGGCGAGCAACGAACGCAGAACGTACTGCATGATCCCGCCATGCCGGTAGTAATCGGCTTCGCCCGGCGTGTCGATGCGTACCACCGCGTCGAACTCCACGTCGCCGGCCTTCACGTGCACCGTCCGCGGGATGCCGCCGCCGTTGAGCTCCTCGACGCCCGTGATGTCGAACGTCTCCTCCCCCGTCAGCCCCAGCGACGCCGCCGAGGCGCCCTCCGGGTACTGCAGCGGGAGCACGCCCATCCCGATCAGGTTGGAACGGTGGATGCGCTCGTACGACTCCGCGATGACCGCCCGGACGCCCAGCAGCGCCGTGCCCTTGGCAGCCCAGTCACGCGAGGAGCCGGAGCCGTATTCCTTGCCCGCCAGCACCACCAGCGGCGTCCCGGCCGCGGCGTAGTTGACCGAGGCGTCGTAGATGAACGACACCGGCCCGCCGGGCCGGGTGAAGTCGCGAGTGTAGCCGCCCTCGGTGCCGGGGGCGATCTGGTTGCGCAGGCGGATGTTGGCGAACGTGCCCCTGATCATCACCTCGTGGTTGCCGCGCCGCGAGCCGTAGGAGTTGAAGTCCTTGACCTCGACCCCGTTGGCCCGCAGGTAGTCGGCGGCCGGGGTGCCGGCCTTGATGGAGCCGGCCGGCGAGATGTGGTCGGTGGTGACCGAGTCGCCGACCCTGACCAGCACGCGCGCGCCGGAGATGTCGGTCACGGGCTCGGGCTTCTCCGGCATGCCGTCGAAGTAGGGGGCCTTGCGCGCGTACGTCGACGCCGGGTCCCAGTCGAAGGTGTTGCCCGTGGGGATCGGCAGCGAGCGCCAGTGGTCGTCGCCCTTGAAGACGTCGGCGTAGTCGCGCTCGAACATGTCGCGCCCGATGGAGGAGTTGACCACGGCCGAGATCTCCTCGGGCGAGGGCCAGATGTCGCGCAGGTAGACCGGCTCGCCGTCGCCGCCGAGACCGAGCGGCTCGGTGTCGAGGTCGAGGTCCATGGTCCCGGCCAGCGCGTACGCGACCACGAGCGGCGGCGAGGCCAGGTAGTTCATCTTGACGTCGGGGTTGATGCGCCCCTCGAAGTTGCGGTTGCCCGACAGCACGGCGGTGACGGCGAGGTCGTTGGCCTGCACGGCCTCGGAGATCTCGGGCGGCAGCGGGCCGGAGTTGCCGATGCAGGTGGTGCAGCCGTAGCCGACGAGGTTGAAGCCGATCTTGTCGAGGTACGGCTGCAGCCCCGAGCGCTCGAAGTAGCCGGTGACGACCTGCGAGCCGGGGGCCAGCGAGGTCTTGACCCACGGCTTGCGGGTCAGGCCCTTGTCGACGGCGTTGCGGGCCAGCAGCGCCGCGCCGAGCATGACGTACGGGTTGGAGGTGTTGGTGCACGAGGTGATCGCGGCGATCGAGACGATGCCGTGGTCGATCTCGAACGAGGTGCCGTCGGCCAGCGTGACCGGGACCGGCTTGTGCGGCCGGCCGCCGTTTGCGCTGGCGTTGGAGGCGGGCGAGTCGGAGGCCGGGAAGGTCTCCTCGACCGCCTCGTCGGTGACGTCGGTGACGTAGTTCTGGACGTCGTGGCGCCAGGTGGCCTTGGCGGCGGACAGCGCGATGCGGTCCTGCGGGCGCTTGGGGCCGGCGATGGACGGGACGACGGTGCCGAGGTCGAGCTCGATGTACTCGGAGAACACCGGCTCGGGCGCGGCCGGGTCGAGCCACAGGCCCTGGGCCTTGGCGTACGCCTCGACGAGCGCGATCTGCTCCTCGGAGCGGCCGGTCAGGCGCAGGTAGCCGACCGTCTGGCCGTCGATCGGGAAGATCGCGCAGGTGGAGCCGAACTCGGGGCTCATGTTGCCGATCGTGGCCCGGTCGGCCAGCGGCACGGATGCGACGCCCTCGCCGTAGAACTCGACGAACTTGCCGACCACGCCGTGCTTGCGCAGGATCTCGGTGATCGTCAGGACCAGGTCGGTGGCGGTGGCGCCGGCCGGGAGCTGGCCGCTGAGCTTGAAACCGACCACGCGCGGGATCAGCATGGAGATCGGCTGGCCGAGCATCGCGGCCTCGGCCTCGATGCCGCCGACGCCCCAGCCGAGCACGCCGATGCCGTTTTCCATGGTGGTGTGGGAGTCGGTGCCGACGCAGGTGTCGGGGTAGGCCTTACCGTCGCGGGTCATCACGACGCGGGCCAGGTGCTCGATGTTGACCTGGTGGACGATGCCGGTGCCGGGCGGGACGACCTTGAACTCGTCGAACGCGGTCTGGCCCCAGCGCAGGAACTGGTAGCGCTCGCGGTTGCGCTCGTATTCGCGCTCCACGTTGCGCTTGAAGGCGTCGGGGTGGCCGAAGTAGTCGACGATGACCGAGTGGTCGATGACCAGCTCGGCCGGCGCGAGCGGGTTGATGCGGGCCGGGTCGCCGCCGAGGTCGCGTACGGCCTCGCGCATGGTGGCGAGGTCGACCACGCACGGCACGCCGGTGAAGTCCTGCATGATGACGCGCGCGGGCGTGAACTGGATCTCCACGCTCGGCGTCGCGCCCGGATCCCAGCCGCCCAGCGCCCGGATGTGGTCGGCGGTGATGTTGGCGCCGTCCTCGGTGCGGAGGAGGTTTTCCAGCAGGATCTTCAGGCTGTACGGGAGGCGTGCGGCGCCCTCGACGGCATCCAGCCGGAAAATCTCGTATGACGCGTCGCCAACGCGTAGCGTGTCACGGCTGCCGAAGCTGTTCGCGGACACGGTGATTCGCCTCCTCCATCAGACTGTCAGTGCTCATTTGGTCGCTCACCGCTCCTCGCTCGCCTCGCGCAGACCCTCCTGGTGGTTGGGTCTCCACTCCGCTCGCTGTGTCGCGTGCGCTCCCGTCAAATCCTGCCGCACCACGGAACCGTTAAGCATGTTAGGTGAACCTAACCCGCAGGCCGCGGCGGATGTCTCGACATCAAGATATCTTCCAGAGTATCTCGACATCAAGTTAAACGGGGATCAGCCGCCAGAACAGCAGGCCGACGATGGCCACCGAGAGCACCGGCGCGAGGATCTTCTGCTCGAACTTCTGGCCGGTCTTGATGCCGATCTTCCAGGGCAGCACCCATTTGACCGACAGCGGCCAGAGCACCGGACAGCCTCGCTCCGTCATGCAGTCGCCGACCACGTGGATGAGGCAGCCGAGCCCGACGGCCAGGCCCAGCCAGGCGTACCCGACCGCCAGGGAGAGGAAGACGGCGTAGAGCCCGGCGGTCAGCGCGATGTTGATCATTGCGGACCCGGCTTTGTTGCCGGGGATCCCGACGCCGATGGCCCGCAAGGCGAGGCCGATGAGCAGCACGACCATGATGTCGCGCCCGATCGGATAGGCGTTGGCCAGCCAGTGGGCCCCGAACCCGAGCGCCACCGCGAACACCAGCGAGTGCGTGGCGCCGCGGTGCCCGCCGCTGAGCCAGGCCACGGCCTTGCTGAGCCCCCAGGTGATCGGCCCGAACGTCTGCGCGATCGTCGCGCTCGGGTGGTCGAGGTCGGGCAGCATGGCGGCGCCGGCGCAGATGAGGGCGCCCGCGATCAGCTCGGCGGGACTGAGCGCGGTGGCCATGATCCCGATGTCGACGAACCGGGAGGACTCGTTCAGCAGCGGGAGTGCGGCGAGGGGCGGCGCCAGCCCCAGCCAGGCGATGGCCCCGGTCATCGCATGCGTATGCCCCATCATGATCGGGACTGTACGGCAAAGAAGCCCTTTACGCGGCACGGCATGCCGGACGGCTACGTGACGCGGCGGAGTCAAGAGGCGGCGGTCCCCCGGGGTCACGAAACCGGACGGGAACGCGGATGGGCCCTCGCTGAAATCTTCCGGAAACGCAGACGAGGTCGTCTCCGCGGCGACAGCACCCCCCAGCCCTGCCGACGCGGAACGACCTCGTCTGCTGTGTTCAACGACCCCTTCGCCAATCCTGTTCCCGGATTCCGCAACTTTTTCGTGATGTGGCTCACTCATCACGACCGCTTGTCAACGACATACTATCGATATATCTTTGACGCATCGAGAACAGATCACGATATAGGGGGAAAGATGACCCACATTCATGCGGCGGGCGGGCCCTGGCCCGGCGCCCAGGATTACAAGAGGGCCGCCCGCGAGGCGTTCAAGGCCCTGTCCGACGCCTTCGAGCAGATGGGCGGTCACCACCACCGCGGCGGCCCGCACGAGCACAGGAACCGCGGCAGGCGGGGCGGGCCCGGCCCGTTCCCGTTCGACTTCGGGCGCGGCCCGTGGGGCGGCGGCCCGGGCGGGCCGTGGGGCGGGCACCGCGGCTGGGGCAGCCGGCCCCGCAAGGCCAAGCGGGGCGACGTGCGCGCGGCGATCCTGGCGCTGCTCGCCGAGCAGCCGCGCAACGGCTACCAGATCATCCAGGAGATCGCCGAGCGCAGCGAGGGCGGCTGGAAGCCCAGCCCCGGCGCCGTCTACCCGGCGCTACAGCAGCTCACCGACGAGGGGCTGGTGATCGCGGAGGAGAGCGAGGGCCGCAAGACCTTCCGCCTCACCGACGAGGGCCGCGGCTACATCGAGGCGCACGCCGACGAGGTACGCGCCCCGTGGGACGAGATGCGCCCGGACATCGACGACAACACCGCCGATCTCTGGCACATCGCCAGACAGTCCGCATTCGCCATGATGCAGGTTCTCCAGACCGGAAACGACGCACAAATCCGCGAAGCGCGTAAGACTCTAGTGGAGACCCGGCGCAAGCTCTACCAAATCCTGGCCGACGACGACCCGGGCGAGGAGTAACCCATGAACCCGCAAGCCAGCGCCGTCGTCTGGAGGAGCGGCGGGAGCGCAGCGACCAGAGCGGGGGAAGACGACGGCATGAGGCGGACGAGCCCGCCTCCACGGAGTGGAGGCCATGAGCATGCGTGATGAGCTTCGCATCGGCGATGCCGAGCGCGAGCAGACGATGGCGGCGCTGCGCGAGCACTTCGCGCAGGGCCGGCTCACCCACGAGGAGCTCGACGAGCGACTCGACCAGACTCTGTCCGCCAAGACGGCTCGCGACCTCGCGCAGGTGACCGCCGACCTGCCTGGACCCGGCCAGGCCCTGGGACCGGCGTACGACGATCCCGGCTATGCCCGTCACCCGGGACACCCCGGCGCGATCCCCCATTTCGACAGGGGGGACTGGCGGGCGGCGATGGCGGCGCACCGGCGGCAGATGCAGTCGATACACCACGCGCAGCGCGACATGCACCGGGCGGTCTGGAGCGAGCGGCACGGCCGGCCGTGGCGGGGGCGCCGCGGGCCGAGTCCTCTGGTGCCGGTGCTGTTCGTGGTCACGATCCTGGCGCTGATCTTCGGCGGATTCGGCGCCTTCAAGGTGCTGTTCTTCGTCTGGCTGGCTGCGCTCTGCTTCAGCGGGCTGCGCCGGCGCTTCCACCACCGCGGCTGACGGACCCGGCCGGATCGTTTTGGGCCTTGACCGTGTCTAGGGCTCAACTGATGATCTGGTCGGGTCCTCAGACGCGAAGGGGAAAGCCGCATGACCGAGCACGGCACTCCGGCCGGCCACACGAACCCGTTCGCGGCCGTGGCGCACGCGGACGGCCTCATCCTGGACGCGCCGGAGTACCAAGCCGGATTCGACCGTGATCACGCCCGCTGCGCCGGGCCGATGTGGAAGCTGGAGCGGGCGCAGGTCTTCTACGAGCCGGACGTGGCGAGCTGGCGGGCCATGATGGACGGCGACTGGGCGGGTTCGCTGGCACTGGCCGACCGGGTGGCCGCGCCGCTGGCCGACTATTTCCGCCGCCACCTGCCGGTCACCCGGGTGCGGGTGGTGGAGTTCCCGATCACGGCGTACCTGCAGTGGGAGATGCACCTGCTGGCGCTGCGCGCGGCGGCGGGCTCGCCCTGCAGGGTGGTGCCCGCCGCGCGGGTCGCCGCCTTCGACCCCGTGCCGGAGCTGGTGATCTTCTCGCCGTCCCTCATGTACGAGGTGCTGTACGACGAGGTCGGCGGCGGGCGCGGCGGCCGGCGGATCACCGAGCCCGAGGTCGTCGGCCCCTGTCTGCGCGTGGTCGAGCAGCTGTTCGCCGAGGGGGAGGACGTGCTGCGCTTCCACGAGCGGGAGATCGTGCCGATGCCGCCGCCGGTCGTCACCGACGAGATGCGAGCCGCCCTGCCCGCCTACGCCCACCGCACCGAGGAGTTCCGAGTCTGACCCCGCCCAAGCAGCCCAGGCAGAGGCCAGGGT
>NZ_JADOGI010000124.1 GCF_015645445.1 Nonomuraea cypriaca
GAGGGTTACGGCGGTTATGGCGGGAAGGAAACACCCGGTTACATTCCGAACCCGGAAGTTAAGCTTCTCTGCGCCGATGGTACTGCACTCGGGAGGGTGTGGGAGAGTAGGTCACCGCCGGACAATCTTTATGTAGGGGGAGGCCCTCGACCAGTAGGTCGGGGGCTTTTCCTGTTGTGGCCTGCTGTTTGTTGGTGGGTGGGGCTTCACGCCGGGGTGCGTGGGGCCCTTTTTTGTTGCCCGGGCTCTGGTGGACGGCAGTGTTGTGCGGGCGAAAGGCACGGCGAGGAGCGCGTGATTTACGACCTGGTGCTACACCGACCACCTGCTGACGTGGGGGTTCAACAAAATTTCAATCGATTCCAGAACGGTCTATGTGTATGACCGCGAGAACGACGGGAACGACGTCGTCGGGCAGGTCAGGTGGTACGACTCGTACCGGGCCCAGATCCGCGTGCATCCGGTATGGGACCGCAGTGCGGATGGTAGTCCCGCCGTCGGGATCGCGCCGGGGCCCGTGCGCGGAATCCGCGTTTGCGAGGAAACCGGAGCTTGCTCACCCTGGGACCAGTGATCGGTTCCAGCTGAGGTCTTCGTGACGTCGGGTGCGCGGCGGTGGGAGGGGTGCCGCATTGCGGGCCACCGGCACCCGAGGTGGCGGTGCTACGTCGGCAGCCGGGGCCTTCGGGTCAGGGTTGGCCGGTGGTGGTTTCCAGGAGGGGCTCGATGCGGAAGGGGATCTGGCTGGAGAGGGCGATCGTGGTGTCGGTGCGGTGTATGGCGGGGGAGGTCAGGACGTGGGCGATGACGGCCTGGAGGTGGTCCGTGCTCTTGGCCACCACGCGGCACAGGAGGTCGTGCTGGCCGCTCGTGCCGTGGACTTCGAGGATTTGCGGGACGGCGCGCAGGGCTGCGACGGCCTCCTCCAGGCGGCCCTGGGCGATTTGGAGCCAGACGAAGGCCAGGATGGGATATCCCGAGTGGGCCGGTGACACGGTCGGGCCGAAGTCCTCGATCACGCCTCTCGCGGTCAGCTTGTCCAGGCGGGCCTGTACGGTGCCCCGGGCCACACCCAGCAGGCGGGCCAACTCGGTCAGGCCGATGCGGGGATGGGCTCGCATGGTCACGAGCAGCCTGGCGTCCAGCGCGTCCATCCCTGGTCCTCCATGGGCTGTGCGATTCGACTAGGAAATACGGCTGTGAGCGTACGAAAGCTAGCGTATCGCCCAGTAGAACTGGACGCTCTTGCCAGTGAAAGCGGGACTTGCTGTCATCTAGGGCATGTTTGAGGAAGCGCAGTACTTCGCGCCGATCGCAACCCAGGCGGATGGGTCGGTGGTGGTCGAGTTGGCCGCGTCGCATCCGGGGTTCGCGGATCCGGTGTATCGGGCGCGGCGGAACGCCATCGCGGCGCTCGCGGTCGGCTACCGGGCCGGGACGCCGATTCCGGCAGCCGAGTACACCGAGCAGGAGCACGAGGTCTGGGTGGCGGTCACGAGGGAGCTGGCGGCCAAGCACGCCCGGTACGCCACAGCCGAATATCTCGGCGGGGCCGCCGCGCTCGGCCTGCCCGCTGACCGGATTCCGCAGCTCGAGGAGGTTTCCAGGTTGCTGGAGCCGCTGACCGGGTTCAGGTATCTGCCGGCGGCGGGGCTGGTGCCCTTGCGGGAGTTCTACGGGGTGCTGGCGGACGGGTTCTTTCATTCGACGCAGTACATCCGGCACCATTCCGTGCCGTTCTACACGCCGGAGCCCGACGTCATCCACGAGGTGATCGGGCATGCCAACGCGCTGGCCAGCCCTCGGTACGCCGCCCTCTACCGCCTGGCCGGGCAGGCCGCGCGGCGGGTCGAAGGGGAGGAGGCGCTGGAGTTCGTGTCGAAGGTGTTCTGGTTCACCCTGGAGTTCGGGGTGATGCGCGAGGCGGACGGGCTCAAGGCGTACGGGGCGGGGATCCTGTCGTCGTACGGGGAGATCGAGGAGTTCCGCGGGATGGACATCCGGCCGCTGGATTTGCCCGCTATGGGCGCCACTGACTACGACATCACGAAATATCAGGATGTGTTGTTCCGGGCGGAATCCCTTCAGCACCTCGAGGACGTCGTGGGTGGCTTCTGGGATACGTGTGACGACGACTCGATCGCGAAACTGGTCGCCGACGGCGTCTAGCGATATGTCGCGATCCTTCGTGATAATGAGCGGATGATCGCGGGCCTGGGGAAGGCGATACCACGACTGGTCATCGCGCTTGCCCTGGCCCTGCCCCTGTTACCGGCGCCTCGCGAAGCCCCCGCACGGCTCCAGAGCGCCGCGCCGACACGTGTCACGCGCCAGGAGCCGGTGCGGGACTCCGCAAGGCCGGATGGGCCGCGGCGGTTGGGCAGGATCGAGGAGATCTCGGTCGAGGAGACGCTGGCGCCGGTCCCGGTCAAGCAGATCACCAAGGGCCTCGATCGCTTCCTGGCGGGCCGGCCGGGACCGGTCACGGCCATGGTCGAGGACCTGGCGACCGGGCGTGTCTACCGCTACCGGTCAGGCGAGCGGATGATCACGGCCAGCAGTGCCAAGGTGCAGATCCTCATGGCGCTGCTGGCACGGACCCCGTGGAAGAAGCTCCAGGCGGAGGTCAGGCGGGATGCCGAGCTGATGATCCGGTACAGCGACAACCACGCCGCCGACCGCCTCTGGCTCCGCATCGGCGGGGCCCCGGGTTTCACCGAGGCAGGCCGGAAATTCGGGCTCAAGCATACGCAGGGCGTCCCAGGCGACTGTCTCGACCTGTATTGCTGGGGCATCACCAGAACATCGGCGAACGACCAGATCCGCCTCATGAAGGCCCTCGTGTCCGGCAAGAGCCCGCTCAGGGCCAAGGATCGCGACCAGGTCCTCAGCCTCATGGGGCAGGTCGTCGACGGCCAGGACTGGGGCGTCAGCGCCGCCGCGTGCCCAGGCGACCGGGTGATGCTGAAGAACGGCTGGCTCAAGCGCGTCTCCACCGAGCGCTGGGCCATGATCAGCGTGGGCCTGATCCGGGGTGACGGCCGTGACTACGCCGTCGCCGTGCTCACCGAGGGCAGCACGGACGTCGGCTACGGCATCGACACCGTGGAAGGCGTCATCACCAAGATCATGCGGGACTTCCGGAGATGCTCGGCGTGACGAGCCGGTAGCCCACGCCGCGTACGGTCTGGATGAGCTGGTCGTCCTCGTCGCCCAGCCGCGCCCGCAATCGTTTGACGTGCACCGCGATCGTGTTGGTCGAGGTGTTGGCCGCGGCGTGCCACACGTGCCGCATGATCTGCTCGCGGGTGACGGTGCGGTCGGCGTTGCGCATGAGGTATTGAAGCAGCTCGAACTCGCGCAGCGGCAGGTGTACGGCCCGGCCGCCCACGCGCACCTGGTAGGCGTGCACGTCCAGCTCGACCCCGCCCACGATCAGCAGCTTGCGCGACTCGGGCGAGGCCGCCTGGATGAACGGCAGGAGCTCGGGCACCCGGTAGGGCCGGGCCACGCAGGCGGCCGCGCCCGCGGCGAGCGCGCGTACGGCCTGCTCGGCATGACCTTCGCCGACGCCGAGGAGCACGGGCACGGCTCGCGCCAGCCGGACGGCGCGGACGAAGTCGACGGCGTTGATGACCGGGAGCGTGGCCGCGACGAGCACCACGTCCGGCTGCAGGGCACCGGCCTGCAGCAGCCCCTGCGCGCCGTCGGACACGCCGGTGACGGCCACGCCCTCGAGTTCGAGGGCCGTGGCCAGGGCCTCCACCACGGAGCTGTCGGGGTCGGCGATTAGCAGTACGGGCTTTGTCCTCGTGTCCCCGGTCATCGCGGATGCCGTCTGCTGCTGGGTCATCAGCCGAAGCGCCCGGTGATGTAGTCTTCCGTCGCTTTCTGGGATGGGTTGGTGAACATCCGGGATGTCTCGTCCATCTCGACCACCTTGCCGGGCTTGCCCTGCTCGGCGAGGTTGAAGAACGCGGTCCGGTCGCTGACCCGGGCGGCCTGCTGCATGTTGTGGGTGACGATGACGATCGTGTAGTCGTCCTTGAGCTTGGCCATCAGGTCCTCGATGGCCAGCGTGGAGATCGGGTCGAGCGCCGAGCACGGCTCGTCCATCAGCAGGACCTGTGGCTTGACCGCGATGGCCCGGGCGATGCAGAGCCGCTGCTGCTGACCGCCCGACAGGCCGGCGCCGGGCTTGTTGAGGCGGTCCTTGACCTCGTTCCAGAGGTTGGCGCCCTTGAGCGACTCCTCGACGATGCCGTCGAGTTGCGACTTGCTGACGCGGCCGTTGAGCCGGAGGCCGGCGGCCACGTTCTCGTAGATCGACATCGTGGGGAACGGGTTGGGGCGCTGGAAGACCATGCCGATCAGCCGGCGTACGGAGACGGGCTCGACGGTGGCGCCGTAGAGGTCCTCGCCGTCGAGCAGCACCTTGCCCTCCACGCGCGCGCCCGGGATGACCTCGTGCATACGGTTGAGCGTGCGCAGGAACGTCGACTTGCCGCACCCGGACGGCCCGATGAACGCGGTGATCGAGCGGGGCTCGATGGTCATCGACACGTCCTCGATGGCCTTGTGCGACCCGTAGTACGCGTCTAGGCCCGAGACCTGGATTTGCTTGGACATATGGCGATTACCCCCTATCGGCTCCTGGCGGGCGAGCGCCACCAGGCGATCAGGCGCGCCACCAGGTTGAGCAGCATGACGATCAGGATGAGCGTGAGCGCTCCGGTCCACGCCCGGTCGATGGCGGTGTCGTTGGGGCGCTGGGCCTGGTCGAAGACGAACAGCGGCAGCCCCATCTGCGGCCCGTCGAGCGGATCGTTGTTGATGGAGTCGGTGAAGAACACCGTCATCAGCAGCGGCGCCGTCTCGCCGGCGACCCTGGCGACCGCCAGCATGACGCCGGTGACGATGCCGGTGAACGCCGTCGGCAGCACGACCTTCACGATCGTGCGCCACTTGGCCACGCCCAGCGCGTACGAGGCTTCGCGCAGGTCGCCCGGCACCAGCCGGAGCATCTCCTCGGCCGATCTGACCACCGTCGGCATCATCAGGATCGACAGGGCGAGGGCGCCGGCGAAGCCGGAGTACTCGAGGCCGAGGAAGAGGATCCAGAAGGCGAAGATGAACAGGCCGGCGACGATCGAGGGGATGCCGGTCATGACGTCCACGAAGAAGCTGATGGCCCGGCTCAGGCGGCCGCCGTTGCCGTACTCGACCAGGTAGATCGCGGTGAACAGACCGATGGGGACCGAGATGAGCGAGGCGAGCAGGACCTGCTCGAGCGTGCCGATGATCGCGTGGTAGGCGCCGCCGCCCACGTCCCTGGCGCCGATGCCGCGCATCGAGTGGGTGAGGAACTCCAGGTCGAAGCGGGCCAGGCCGTTGGAGATGACCAGCCAGAGCACCGAGACGAGCGGCACCACGGCCAGCGCGAACGCCAGATAGACCAGACCCTGGACGACGCGGTCCTTGATCCGGCGGCTCGTTGAGATGTGTTGGATGGCAGTCATGCGCCGGCCCTCGCGTACTCCTTGCGGCGGTTGATCACCAGACGGGCGCCCATGTTGACCAGCAGCGTGATGACGAACAGCACCAGGCCGGAGGCGATCAGCGCGCCGCGGCCGATCTGGGTGGCCTCGCCGAAGCCGTTGGCGATGTTCGCGGCGATGCTGTTGGCCTGCGGGGTGAGGATCTGGAACGAGATGCCGAACGTCGCGGGGAAGATCAGCGCGACCGCGATGGTCTCGCCCATGGCCCGGCCGAGGCCGAGCATCGCGGCGCTGATGACGCCGGGACGGCCGAACGGCAGCACCGCCATCCTGATCATTTCCCAGCGGGTGGCGCCGAGCGCGAGCGCGGCCTCCTCGTTGGTCTTCGGGGCTTGGAGGAACACCTCGCGGGAGATGGCCGCGATGATCGGCAGGATCATGATGGCCAGGACGATGCCGCCGGCCAGCATGGTCTTGCCGCCGATGATGCCCTCGCCGGCGAACAGCGGGAACCAGCCGAGGTGCTCGTTGAGCCACTGCGACGGTGTCCTCATCAGCGGCACCAGGAACACCACGCCCCACAGGCCGTAGACGACGCTGGGCACGGCCGCGAGCAGGTCGATCAGGTAGCCGAGCGGCGCCGCCAGGCGTCGGGGCGCGTAATGGGAGATGAACAGCGCCACGCCGACCGCGATCGGGGTCGCGATGACGAGGGCGAGCCCGGAACTGAGCACGGTGCCGAACGCCAGCGCGGCGATGCCGAACACTTGGCTGCTGTTGGGGTCCCAGGTGAGCTCGGTGAAGAAGGAGCCCTTGTTGGCCTGCAGCGCGGGGATGGCCTCGCTGATGAGGAACACGGCGATGGCCGCCATGATGCCCAGCAGCACGACGCCCGCCGCGGTGGAGAGGAACCGGAAGGGGCCTTCACCATGGGTGCGCCGCGAGGCGGACCGGCGCGTGGCCGGCCCGCCTCCGCGGGTACGTAGGTTTGTCGTCATGGGCAGCTAGGAGATCGCCTCGACAGCGGAGCGGACCTTGGTGAGCAGGGTGCCCGACAGCGGGGCGTAACCCAGCTCCTGCAGCGCCGCCTGACCCTCGTCGCTGGCGGTGTAGGTGAGGAAGCCCTTGACCAGCTTCGACTCCTCGGCCGACAGGCCCTTCTCACAGGTGATCTCGTACGTCACCAGCACGATCGGGTAGGCGCCCGGGGTCTTGGTGGCGTAGTCGATCGACAGGCTGAGGTCGTTGCCGGTGCCCTGGATCTCGGCGGTCTCGACCGTCTTGGCCGCGCTCTCCGGGGTCAGCTCGACGTACTCGCCGGCGCCGTTGGCGACCTTGGCCGTCTGGAGCGAGGAGTTCTCGGCGTAGGAGAGCTCGACGTAGCTGATCGCGCCCTCGGTGTCCTTCACGGACGAGGCGATGCCGTCGGAACCCTTGGCGCCCTGGCCCTTGGCCTCGGCGGGCCACGCCTTGGCGGCTTCGTACGGCCAGCCGCCGGTGGCCTCCAGGAACTTCGTGAAGTTGTCGCTGGTGCCCGACTCGTCGGAGCGGTGGAAGGCCTGGATCGGCGTGGCGGGCAGCGTGGCATCGGGGTTTTCCGCCTTGATGGCGGGGTCGTCCCACTTTGTGATCTTGCTGTTGAAGATGCCGCTGAGGGTCTTGGGCGACAGCTGCAGGCCCTCGACGCCCTCCAGTTTGTAGACGACCGCGACCGGGCCGGTGACCATCGGGATGTTGATGGCCTTGCCGGTCTTGCAGCGGGCGTCGGCCTGGGCGGGCTCGTCGTCCTTCAGCGCCGAGTCGGAGCCCGCGAAGGCGACCGTGCCCTGGATGAACGCCTGCACGCCCGCGCCGGAGCCGCTGGGCTGATAGTTGAGGGTGAAACCGGAGTTGGTGGCCGTGAAGTTCTTCGTCCACTCAGAGATCGCGTTGGCCTGGGCCGAGGAGCCGGCGGCTTGGATCGTGCCGCTCAGTCCTGCGTCATTGCCTGCGGGGGCGTTGGCGGTGGCGGAGGTGGTGCTGCCACTGCCGGTGTTGTCGTCTGTGCCGCACGCAGCGAGCGAGAGCGCGCCGGCGACGGCGACGGCGGCGAGCCGGCCTGCATACTTCACGGTTGGGTCCTCCCACTTGGTCCTTAGTCGCCATGAAGCTATGCAGCGAAGGTGACTCAGACCCCCTACCGAGGGTGAACGTTCGGTGAACGAGCCTGGTCACCCTCATGATGGGGGGTATGACTTATCGCGTATGCCTGGTGTGCATGGGAAACATCTGCCGGTCCCCGATGGCCGAGGCGGTGCTCCGCCGGACGCTCGCCGACCGCGGGCTGGCCGGTCAGGTCACCGTCGAGAGCGCGGGCACGGGCGGCTGGCACGCCGGTGATCCCATGGACGAGCGGGCGCTGGAGATCCTCACCGCGCGCGGCTACGACGGCTCGGAGCATCGGGCCAGGCAGTTCACCCGTGACTGGTTCGACCGCTACGACCTGGTGCTGGCCATGGACCGCGACAACCTGACCACGTTGCGGCGGCTGGCGCCCGCCGGGGTGGAGGTGGGGCTGTTCCGCTCGTTCGACCCGGCCGCGCCCGAGGGCGCCGAGGTGCCCGACCCCTATTACGGAGGCCGTGAGGGCTTCGAGGAGGTGCTCGAACTGGTCGAGTCGGCCTCCGAGGGCGTGGCCAAGCACATCGCGGACGAGATGGCGGAATGAGACCGGTCGAGGACCTGGGCTCGTCGCACGGGTGGCGGCGGCAGCGGGGCGTGCTCGGCGACGGGCGCGAGGTGTTCGCGAAGAGCGGCCCCGCGTCCGAGGTGTTCGCCTCGGAGGCGGCGGGGCTGCGGTGGCTGGGCGAGGCGATCGCGGTGCCCGAGGTGATCGAGGCCCGGCGGGATCGGCTGGTGTTGTCCTGGGTACGCGAGGAGCGGCCCACCCCGGTGGCGGCCGAGCGGTTCGGACGGTCGCTGGCGGTCATGCACCGGGCGGGAGCGGACGGCTTCGGCGCGCCGTGGCCGGGGTTCATCGCCGAGTTGCCGATGGACAACTCGCCCGCGGCCGGCTGGCCGTCCTTCTACGCCACGCGGAGGGTGCTGCCGTTCCTGCGGCAGGCCAGGCTGTCCGCGGCGGACGTGGCAGCCGTTGAGCGGGCCGTGGAGCGCTTCCCCGACGTCGCGGGGCCGGCCGAGCCGCCCGCGCGGATCCATGGGGATCTGTGGAGTGGGAACGTGCTGTGGTCGGGCGGCACCGGGGTGCTGATCGACCCCGCCGCGCACGGCGGGCATCGGGAGACCGATCTGGCCATGCTGGCGCTGTTCGGGCTGCCGTACCTCGATCGGGTGGTGGGGGCGTACCGGGAGGAGTGGCCGCCGGCGGACGGGTGGCGGGAGCGGGTGCCGCTGCATCAGCTGCATCCGCTGCTGGTCCACGTGGTGCTGTTCGGGGGTGCGTACCGGGACGGTCTCATGGACGCGGTACGCCGGGTGCTGGCGCTCTAGCCGGACTTGCGTCTTCGGTAGGCCCGTTGCCGGCAGGCGCGGGAGCAGTAGACCGGCGGGCGGCCCGACGTGGCCGGCTCCAGGGGGGCGCCGCATTCCTGACATGTTTCGTCACGGGTTTCATCACGCTGCTGGATGAGGACGTCGATGCCGTCCAGCAGGCGGCGCAAGCCGAACTCGAAGGAGTCCTCCGGGGTGTCCCAGCCGCCGGCCGTCCACAGGTGGGTGAGGGCGGGGTAGCGGTCGAGGCGTTCGTACAGGGAGTCACGGGCCCCCCACCACTCCTCCTCGGACACGCCGCTGCGGCGCTCCTCGCGCCGGGTCTCCACCAGGAGCAGGGCCTCGGCGTCGACGAAGCGGCCGATCAGGCCGACGACCGCGATCACCTCGGACGGTCTGAGCGCGGTGCCGGTGAGCGTGCCCAGCATGTAGTCGAAGTGGGCGATCGCGTTGGGGCCTGGGACGTGGCGGGTGCCGCGGATCTCCGCGAGCCAGGGGTGCCTCGCGCGGATCTCCCACGCCTGCCGGGCGACCGCCTCCAGCCGGGCCCGCCAGCCCGCCGCCGTCGCGCGGTCGCGCGGGTGCTCGCCCAGGACCTCGTCGCGCATGAGGTCGACGAGGTGGTCGCGGCCGGGCACGTGGCGGTAGAGGGACATGGTCGTGAAGCCGAGCCGGTCGGCGACCTTGCGCATCGACAGGCCCTCCAGCCCCTCGGCGTCGGCGAGCTCGATGGCGGCGCGCACGATCCTGCCCACGCTGAGTCCGGGCCGCGGCTCGTGCTCCTCCTGCCGCCACAGCAGCTCCAGCCCGCGCTCCGGGTCGTCCGTCATTGGCGCCCTCCTTGTTTATGGTGTACTACTACGTGTACGCCATAAACAGCAAAGGTGGTAACGATGTTCCATTTCCATGTCGCGCCTTCCGGCGACGACTCCTGGCCAGGCTCTCTGGAGCGCCCCTTCGCCACGCTCGAACGCGCGCGTACGGCGGCCAGATCCGCGGTCGGCGATGTGGTCGTCCACCTCAGGGCGGGCACCCACGCGCTCGCCGAGCCGTTCGAGCTCACCGCCGCCGACTCGGGGGTCGTCTACCAGGCCTACGGCTACGGCACGCCCGAGCGGGAGGAAGCCATCGTGAGCGGCGGCCGCCGGATCACGGGATGGCGGGAGCGGGACGGCGTGTGGCTGGCCGACGTCGGCGACCTCGACACCCGCCAGCTTTACGTGGACGGCCGCCGGGCCGCGCGCGCCGGCATCGACGGTCTGCCCGGCGCGGTGAGCGTGACGGACACGGGTTACGTCACGGACAGCGTGCTCGAATGGGCGAGTCCGGGGGACGTGGAGTTCGTCTACCGTGGCGTCTACCCCTGGACCGAGGCCCGTTGCGGGGTGGCCGCCCTGGCGGCCGGCGACGGCTCCACCGCGATCACCATGTGCCGGCCCGCCTTCGAGTGGGGCCTGGAGCTGTACAACTCGACCTGGGCCGGCCAGACGTCGCGCGGGCTGGGGCTGCCCACCCGCATCGAGAACGACGCCGCCTTCCTCCGCGAGCCCGGCACCTTCGTGCTCGACCGGTCGCGTCCAGGGCGGCACGTCCTGATGTACCTGCCCCGTCCCGGGGAGGACCCGGCGGGTACGCGGGTCGTCGCGCCCGTGCTGGAAACGCTGCTCCGCGTCGTGGGCGCGCGGGACGCGTCGTTCATGGGGCTGACGTTCGCCGACGCCACCTGGCTGCGGCCGAGCCGGCCAGAGGGGTTCCTGCACTATCACGGCGCCGGCTACTACGAGGGCGGCGGGGTCGAGACGGCGTTAATCGAGGAGGGGGCGTCCGTGACGTATCCCGCCGCTTCCGTGACGATTCCCGCCTGCGTGACCTTCGGCGACACGGCCGGCGTTGCGGTCGAGGGCTGCCGGTTCACCCGGCTCGGGGCCGGCGGGCTGGGCGTCCACGGAAGCGACGGGCTCGTGGTGCGCGGCTGTGACTTCGACACGTTGTCCGCCGGCGCCATCGAGGTCTCGGGGAGCCAGGCGACCTCGATCGAGGACAACCGGGTGCGCCACATCGGGCTCGAATACAGCGGCTCGCCGGGGATCGCGGTGGCCGGCGCGAAGGGCTGCGTCGTCGCGCACAACGAGATCACGCACGTGCCTCACTGCGGGATCGTCGTCGGGCCGGGCGAGGGCGTTCGCGTCCTGCGCAACCTGACGGCGGACACCATGGAGGTGCTGGCCGACGGGGGAGGCGTCTACCTGTCCGGGCCTCAGGGGGACTCGTACGAGACCGGGGCGGTGGTCGAGGGCAACGTCATCGAGGACACGCGCACGCCGTACAACTTCGGCCTCTACACCGACTACGGGGCCTCGTGGGTGACGGTCGAGGGGAACGTCGTCGTGCGGGCCCACAACACCGCCGTGCTGACGGTGGCGCCGCCGCTGGAGAACGTCGTGTACCGGGGGAACTTCTGGGACGCGGACCCGCTGGGGCACGAGAGCCCGCCGCGTGGGGTGACATACGAGGGGAATGTGACCTGCGAGGATGAACGCGCGCTGAACGACGCCACCGCGGCGATCCGGTCGCGGGCCGGGGTCCGGCGTTCCTAGCGGTTGAGGCGGCTGATGACCTCGTCGTGCAGGATGCCGTTGGTGCAGACGAGGCTGCCGCCCTCCAGGCCCTTGACGCCGGCGACGTCGGTCCAGATCCCGCCGGCCTCCTCGACGATCACCGTGAGCGCGGCCATGTCCCAGGGCGACAGCTCGGGCTCCGCGGACAGATCCGCCGAGCCCTCGGCGACCATCATGTGCGACCAGAAGTCGCCGTACGCCCTGGTCCGCCAGCAGGCGCGGCCGAGGTCGAGGAAGTTGTCCAGCTTGCCGGTCTTCTCCCATCCGCCGAAGCTCGAGTACGAGAACGACGCGTCCTCCAGGGCCGACACGGACGAGACCCGCATCCTGGATGCCTTCGTCAGGCTCTTGCCGGTCCACGCGCCGCCCTCGGTGGCCGCCCACCAGCGGCGTCCGAGCGCGGGGGCCGACACGAGGCCGACGACGACCTTGCCGTACTCCATGAGCGCGATCAGGGTCGCCCAGACGGGGACGCCGCGCACGTAGTTCTTGGTGCCGTCGATGGGGTCGATGATCCACGATCGGGCGCCCCATCCGGTCTTCCCGAACTCCTCGCCCACGACCGCGTCGCGTGGCCTGGCCCGGCGCAGCGTGCCCCGGATGGCCTCCTCGACGGTGCGGTCGGCATCGCTGACCGGCGTCAGATCGGGCTTGGTGTCGACCTTGAGGTCGACCGCCTTGAACCGCCGCATGGTCAGGTCATCGGCGGCGTCCGCCATGACATGCGCGAGGCGTAGATCGTCGTTATAACCCTGCACGGTCGCCCACGCTACCGTGTCGGGTATAGCGAACATCAGTCACAGACGCCCCTTTTCTAGTAAGTCTCGCTTCAGTTACCGACAAGTAGCATGTCCATCATGTCGTTAGATGTCGGTGCACTACTCCTCCAGACCGTCCCTTTTGCACGGGGTCTCGGTATTACGTATGACTTCGCGGCGGAAGGGCGGGCCGTTTGTCGTCTTCCCGATCGTGAGGATCTGCACAATCACGTGGGCGGGCCGCACGCGGGCGCTCTTTTCACGCTGGCCGAGTCCGCTTCCGGAGCGGCGATGCTCTCCGCCCTGGGCGATCAGCTCACGCGTGCGGTGCCGCTCGCCACGACGGCGAACGTGGAGTATCGCAAGCTCGCCATGGGGGAGGTCCGGGCCGAGGCCAGGCTGCTGGTGAGCCGGGAGGAGGTGGTGGCGGCGCTGGACGCGGGGGAGCGGCCGGTGTTCGACGCGGTGGTCGACGTCACGAACGGCGACGGCGTCGTGGTCGCCGCCATGACCGTCACGTGGACGCTGCGGCCCAACCGCACGTGAGGGTCAGGTGGTGTCGTCGGGGGTGCCTTCGCGGCTCGCCAGGAGGCGGCGGAGGGACTCCAGGCGTGTGGGGTCGGCGTTGCCCGCGGCCACCCAGGCGTCCAGGGCGCAGCCCTCGCCCAGGTGAGTGCAGCCCTTGGGGCAGGTGACCGTGCCCTCCACCAGGTCGGGGAACGCGGCCAGGACCGTCTCCACCGACACGTGGGCCAGGCCGAAGCTGCGGACCCCCGGGGTGTCGATGATCCAGCCGCCCGCCGGCAGCTCCAGTGCCACCGCCGAGGTGGAGGTGTGGCGGCCGCGGCCGGTGACCGCGTTGACCTGGGCGACGGCCCGGTTGGCGTCAGGGACCAGGGCGTTGACCAGGGTGGACTTGCCCACGCCTGAATGACCGACCATGACGCTGATGCGGCCGGCCAGGCGATCGCGGAGCTCCTCCAGCGGGCCGCCCTTGTGCACGACGACGTGCTGGACGCCCAGGGGCTCGTACAGGGCCACCAGGTCGTCCGGCGGGGCGAGGTCGGACTTGGTCAGGCAGAGCAGGGTGTCGATCTCCGCGTCGAACGCCGCCACGAGGATCCTGTCGATCATGCGGGGCCGGGGCGGGGGGTCGGCCAGGGCGGTCACGATGACGAGCTGGTCGGCGTTGGCCACGACCGGGCGTTCGATGCCGTCCGTGTCCTCGGTGTCGTCGGCGGAGCGGCGCAGCATCGACGTGCGCGGCTCCACGCGTACGACCCTGGCCAGGGTGTCCGGGTGGCCCGACACGTCGCCCACCAGGGCCACCCTGTCGCCCACCACGATGCCCTTGCGGCCCAGCTCGCGTGCCTTCATGGCCACCACGAGGCGCCGCTGCTGCTGCCTGCGCTTCTTGGCCGATCCGCGTTCGGGCTCGACCAGCGTCGTGTAGCGGCCACGGTCGACGGCGACCACGAACCCTTCGACGGCATCCTCGTGAGCAGGACGAATCCGGGTACGCGGCCTGGAACCCTTGCCGGGCCTGACGCGTACGTCCTCCTCGTCGTACTCCCGCTTCCTCAGCGGTCCGCTCCCATACGCTCGCTTCCCTTCACTGGCGTCTCATGTCGGTGGCGTCTCATGCTCAGGCGCCTCGGCGGCCGGGCCGAGCCCGCGACCGCCCAGAGGTGCTCCGCGCCGGTTGGTCGGGGTCCGGCGGAGTGATGGATAGGTGGCGCTGTCGCCGCGGGCGTCCTGATCTCTTCGTCGCCGTGCGGGCAGCGTGTCACCACGTGCCGCCCTTTTCCGACTTGCCCGGCGCTTTCATCGTGAAACCAGCAGGTGTGTCATCGGGCTGCCAGCATCGCCGTCCACATCTGGACGAACTCCGGGAGCGTCTTCCCTGTCGTCGCGATGTTCTCCACCGCCACACCGGGCACGGCGAGGCCGATCACGGCTCCGGCCGTCGCCATGCGGTGGTCGTCGTAGCTGTGGAACGTGCCGCCGCGCAGCGGACGGGGGCGGATGACGAGGCCGTCCTCGGTCTCCTCCGCGTCGCCGCCGAGCCGGTTGATCTCGGTGGCGAGCGCGGCGAGGCGGTCGGTCTCGTGGCCGCGCAGGTGGCTCACCCCCCGGATGCGGCTCGGCGTGGTCGCGAGCGCCGCCAGGGCGGCGATCGTCGGGGTCAGCTCGCCCACCTCGTGGAGGTCGGCGTCGATGCCGGCGACCTCGCCCGTCCCCGACACCACGAGGTCGGTGACGTCCGGGGCGTCGGTGGTGCCCTGGTGGGTGACCGTGGCCCCCATGGTGGTGAGCAGGCCGCGCAGCGCGTCGCCCGGCTGGGTGGTCTGCGCGGGCCAGGCAGGGATGGTGACCGTGCCGCCGGTGACGAGCGCGGCGGCGAGGAACGGGGCCGCGTTGGACAGGTCGGGCTCGACCGTCATGTCCCTGGCCGCGATGGGACCCGGCGCGACCCGCCACACGTTGTGCTCGCTGTCGTCCACCGTGACGCCCGCCGACCTGAGCATCTGGACGGTCATCTCGATGTGCGGCTGCGAGGGCACCGGCGGGCCCACGTGGCGGATCGTGATGCCCTTCTCGAAGCGCGCGGCCGTCAGCAGCAGCCCCGAGACGAACTGCGACGAACCCGACGCGTCCAGCGTGACCTCGCCGCCCGCGGGCGGGCCGCTGATCGTGAACGGCAGCGCGTCGTTGTCGATCCGCGCCCCCAGCGCGCGCAGGGCGTCGAGGATCGGGCCCATCGGGCGCCTGCGGGCTTGCGGGTCGCCGTCGAAGGAGACCGGGCCGTCGGCCAGCGCGGCCATCGGCGGCACGAAACGCATGACCGTGCCCGCCAGGCCGGCGTCGACGGCGGCGCCGCCGCGGATCGGGCCCGGCGTCACGTGCCAGTCGACGCTCGCCGCCGTCTCGTCCGCGGCGACCAGGGTGGTGCCGAGGGCCCGCAGCGCCGACACCATCAGGTCCGCGTCGCGGCTGCGCAGCGCCCTGCGCACGACGCCGGGGCCGTCGGCGATGGCGGCGAGCAGGAGGGCGCGGTTGGTCACCGACTTGGAGCCGGGCAGCGCGACGGTGGCGCGGACGGGGGCGGTCGCGACGGGTGCGGGCCAGTGCTGAGCGGGCATGGTCAAAGACTACTGGGCGTGGTGGGGCGGGGACACGGCCCGTGGATTCCGCAGGAGTGGGCGATGGGCGGCGTGACGTGGCAATGTGGGGTTATGTGCGGTAGATACGCCTCGGCGCGCAAGAAGCACGAGCTGCTCGAGGAGTTCGAGGTCGAGCACGACGGCGACCCCGACAAGGAGCTCGGCGCCGACTTCAACGTCGCCCCGACCAAGAACGTCTACGCCGTCCTCAGCCGGGTGCCCAAAGAGGCCGAGCGGGCGGTACGCCAGCTCCGCATCGTGAAGTGGGGCCTGGTGCCCGCCTGGGCCAAGGACCCGTCGATCGGATCGCGGCTGATCAACGCGCGGATCGAGACGGTGGCGGAGAAGCCGTCGTTCCGGCAGGCGTTCGCCAAGCGCAGGTGCCTGCTCCCGGCCGACGGCTACTTCGAATGGATGCCGGTCGAGGGCGAAAAGAAGAAGAAGCAGCCGTACTTCATCCATCCGGCGGACGGCGGCGTGCTGGCCATGGCCGGCCTGTACGAATTCTGGAAGGACCCGTCGCGGGCCGACGACGATCCGCTCAAGTGGCTCGTGACCTGCACCGTCATCACCACGGACGCCGAGGACCACCTCGGTCGCATCCACGACAGGATGCCCATGATGATCGAGCGCGAGCGCTGGGCCGAGTGGCTCGACCCCAAGCTCACCGACACCGAGCAGGCCTCGGGGCTGCTGGTGCCCGCAGAGCAGGGGCGGCTCACGGCGTATCCGGTCTCCACTGACGTCAACAACGTGCGTAACAATGGCCCGGACCTCATAAAACCGCTCCCCGAGGAGGAGGAAACCGCCCTTTTCTAAAGGTGTAAGAGGCGCGGTAAGTGGGCATCCGGTGAGGAAAGCGATGCATCCGTTCACTCGGTGTCACCGCCACAAATACCCCCTAATTGCGCCGGGCGGGACAACCGGGGAGGTCCTGGCCGCGGGTTGCCCTCATTCACCCGGAGGTGCGGATTCGTGGACGTCACGACCGCTCGTGAGCGGCTGGAAGAAATGCTCGCCGAACTGGAACGCTCGATCGGGGTGCTGCAGGGCGACCCGGCCGCCGTACGCGAGCACTCGGCGGCCGACGCGGGCTCCGATCTGACCGACGCCGACCGCGCCCAGGCCATGCTGACCGTGGCCACGGCTCAGCGCCGCGCGGTGATCGAGGCGCTCAAGCGCCTGGAGGAAGGCGTGTACGGCGAATGTGTCGACTGCCGCAAACCGGTCCCTGAGGGCCGCCTGGAGGCCCGCCCGGAGGCGGCGCGCTGCGTCCAGTGCCAGGGCAAGAAGGAGCGCCGCCGCTAGGAGCCGCGGGGAGGACGGAAGCCGCCGGCCACGAAGAACGGCGGCCCGCCGATCCCGTCAGCTCTTGCGGACGCTGGCCACCAGATGGATGCCGACGGTGTCGTCGTCGTCCGGATGGGCCTCGAGCTCCGTGCGTACGAGCCAGGCCAGGGAACGCGCGTCGGACGCCAGCACGTGGTCCACCGTGGACGGCGACAACACCGTGCGCGGCCGCATCCACTCGACCTCCAGCCCGGCCCCCATCAGCAGCTCGCGCAACTGCCCGCTGCTGAAGCACCGGGTGATGCTGCCGTCAGGCCACGGCACGAGCATGACCTCGCCGGTCTGCCGCAGGTGCTGCCACTGCTCCTGCTCGGCCAGGATCGCCATGCCGAGCACCAGCGAGTCCACGCACACCAGCGCCCGCCCGCCCGGCCGCAGCACCCTGGCCACGTCGTTCATCGCGGACTCGGCCATCAGCTCGATCGACATGACGCGTTCCTCCGCGAGCACCGCGTCCACGCTCGCGTCCGGCAGGAACGCCAGATCGTCGGCGCGTACGTGACGAACGCGGTCGGCGTCCCGCAGCCGCGACTGCGCGTCCACGGTCCTGCGGAAGTCGAGCACCTCGATCACCCGGTGCCCCGCCCTGGCCGCCTGGCCGGACCAGCGCCCGCGGCCGCCGGACAGGTCGAGGATCACGGAGGGTTCGCGGGGAAGCCAGCGGTTGAGTTGTTCGGCGGCGACGGCGCGGTAGAAGGTCCAGTACGGCCCGAGCGTCCCTGAGCCGTTCAGTTCCTCGGCCGGAATGGGCAGCACACGCGACTCCTGGGTTCCGGAAAAAGGGCTACCAGCCGGTACGTATGACGTTCCCCGCACCGGGTCCTTCGTACCTTCTATCTTGCGGGAACAGACAAGGGCGCGGGCGTGTTGCGACGAGCATGCTCACATTGGCAGAACCCCAGCCCGCTGGCCGAGTGGTCGTGAGCCAGCGGGTATCCTCCCCTGAGTACGGTGTACCGCCAAAGCCGGCCACCGGTGATCTTAGGGGGGTGGGTCCGGTGCCCGCGACAGGCGCGGAGACGCTGGAGCAGCGAAGCGAGCGATTCGAGCGCGACGTCATGCCGTATCTCGAACAGCTCTACTCCGCCGCGCTCCGGATGACCCGGAATCCCGCCGACGCGGAGGACCTGCTGCAGGAGACCTTCGCGAAGGCGTTCGCTTCGTTCCACCAGTTCCAGCAGGGCACAAACCTCAAGGCGTGGCTCTACCGGATCCTGACGAACACCTTCATCAACAGTTATCGCAAGAAGCAGCGCGAGCCGAAGCAGTCGGGCGCCGAGGAGATCGAGGACTGGCAGCTCGCGCGGGCCGAGTCCCACACCTCGGCCGGCCTGAAGTCCGCCGAGGTCGAGGCGCTGGAACACCTGCCCGACGGCGACATCAAGCAGGCACTCGCGGTGTTGCCCGAGGAGTTCAGGATCGCGGTCTACCTGGCCGACGTCGAAGGGTTCCCCTACAAGGAGATCGCCGACATCATGGGCACTCCGATAGGCACTGTGATGTCGAGGCTGCACAGGGGACGCAGGCAGCTGCGGGGCCTCCTTGAGGACTATGCTCGCGAGCGTGGCCTGGTCCCGGCGGAGGGATCGAAATGAGCTGTGGCAAGCCGCATGACACGGACTGTCGCGAGGTGCTCGACAAGGTATACGCCTACCTCGACGGCGAGCTGACCGAAGGCGACGTCGTGGAGATCCGCGTGCATCTCGACGAGTGCAGTCCCTGCCTGCAGGAATACGACCTGGACAAGGCGGTCAAGGCGCTCGTGGCCAAGCACTGCGGCTGCGACCCCGTTCCCGCAGACCTGCGTAACAAGGTGCTGGCCCGCATCGCTCAGGTGAGGTCGGAGCTGGCCGACTAAGATTCTCGCCATGCGCGTCTTGGTCACCGGGGGTGCCGGGTTCATCGGTTCGAATCTCGTCGATCGTCTGCTCGCCGACGGTCACGAGGTCGTCGCGGTCGACGACCTGTCGTCCGGCCGCAGGGACAACCTCGCCAGGGCCGAGGCCGAAGGCCGGTTCAGGCTGCACGAGCTGGACGTACGAGATCCCGCCCTGATCACTCTGGTGAGCGAGCTCTGCCCCGAGGTCATCTGCCATCTGGCCGCGCAGATCAGCGTGCGCAGGAGCGTCGCGGACCCGGTCCACGACGCCGCGGTCAACGTCGCCGGCACCGCCTCCGTGCTGGCCGCGGCCCACGAGGGTCGCGCACGCAAGGTGGTGTTCGCCTCGTCGGTGGCGGTCTACGGCAGGCCGCCGACGATCCCTGTGCCCGGCGACGCGGCCACCGACCCGCGCTCGCCGTACGCCGCGTCGAAGTTGAGCGGCGAGACCTACCTCGCCGCGTTCCGCGCCCTCTACGGCATCGAGTACACCACGCTGGTGCTCTCCAACGTCTACGGCCCCCGCCAGTCGCCGGAGGGCGAGGCCGGCGCGGTCGCGATCTTCACCGACGCCCTGCTCAACGGCACCCCCACGGTCCTCTACGGCGACGGCACCCAGACCCGCGACTACGTCTACGTCGAGGACGTCGTCGACGGCTTCGTCAGGGCGTGCGGGCAGGAGGGCAACGGCCGCAGGTTCAACCTCGGGACCGGCATCCAGACGACCGACCGGCGCCTCCACTCGCTGATCGCCGACGCGGCGAGCGCGCAGGACAAGCCGGGGTTCGCGCCGCCACGCCTGGGCGACCTGCCCGCGATGGCCGTCGACCCGGTGCCCGCCCACGACGAGCTCGGCTGGGAGCCCCGCGTCGACCTGGCGAGCGGCATCAAGAACACCGTCGAATGGGCCCAGGCGCATCGCGCCAGGTAGTTGGTTGATTACACTTTGCTTGCGATTTCCGCCTCCGCCCATGTGATCACCTGCTCTTCTGTAGCGTGAACCCCACAAGACTTACGTGGAGGCATGTGGATGTCGAAGGTTACGGTCGCCCGGCTTTTCACGGCCATCGTGCTGGTCGCCCCGGTCATCCTGATGATCGGCGGCGGCGCGCTGCCGCCAGGGGTGTCCTGGACCTGAGCACCGTAGGGGGCCGCAATGCGTGACCTGCCGTGGCCCGCAAGGGTCTATCTGGTCGCCGTGATCGGCGCGGCGGCCGCTCTCATCGGACGCAGCGTGATCGTCTCCGGCGCCCCGGTGGCCCCGGCGGATCTCGACGTGCTGCTGGTGCTCGCCCTGCTGTTCCTGGTGTGCGAGTCGATGCCGACGCTGCTCAACATGGAGCAGGCCGCGGTGTCGGTCAGCTTCTCGGCCTCACTGGCCGCCGTGGTGCTGCTCGGCCCCGAGGGGGCGGCGGTGGTCGGCCTCACCGCGGTGCTCAGCGTGCGGCCGGGGCTGCCGCTGATCAAACGGCTGTTCAACGGCGCGCAGTTCGCCATCTGCGGCTACGTGGCCGGGCGGGTCTACGTGGCGCTCGACGGGCGGGTGGGCGTCCCGCAGGTCAACATGTTCGACGATCTCATCGGCCCCTACGCGGCGGCAACGGCCGTCTTCGTGGTGCTCAACATGGGGCTCATGCTGACCATCATCGGGCTGGCCACCAACGGGCGGGCCGCCGAGGTGCCGATGCGCGGCATGGCCCAGTTCGTCTTGTCCTATCTGGGCTACGGCACGTTCGGGCTGCTGGTGGCCGGGCTCTGGGCGACCGTGGCGTCGATCTCCGCGGTGCTGGTGCTGCTGCCGTTGTTCGTGGCGCGGTGGGCGTTCGGGCAATACCACGCGCAGCAGCGCTCCTACGACGCCACCATCGCGGCGCTCTGCCAGGCCGTGGAGACGAAGGACTACTACACCAGGGGCCACTGCACGCGCGTCTCGCTCGCCTCCTCCATGATCGCGCAGGAGATCGGCATGGGGCCTGAGCGGTCGCGGGCGATCCGCTACGCGGGCATGCTGCACGACGTGGGCAAGCTCGGCGTGCCCACCAAGGTGCTGCAGAAGGACGGGCCGCTCACCGAGGAGGAGTTCGCCGCGATCCAGCTGCACCCGATGCGGGGGCTGGAGATCGTCCGCGGGATCGGCTTCCTCGACGAGGCCTACGCCGGGATCATGCACCACCACGAGCGCCACGACGGCACCGGCTACCCGATGGGTCTCGCCGGTGACGAGATCCCCGAGTTCGCCAAGGTCATCGCGGTGGCCGACGCGTTCGACTCGATGACCTCCGACCGCTCCTACCGCGGCGCGAGGCCCGTCGGCGAGGCCGTCGACGAGCTGCGCAAGAGCGCGGGCACCCACTTCGACCCGGTCATGGTCGCCGCCTTCATCCGGGCGCTGGACCGCGAGCCGTGGCAGCCGCCGCGGCGCGTCGAGCCGCCGCCCGACCCCGCCGAGGCCCCGATCAAGGACCACGACGACCCCACGATGCCCATCGAGGTCGTGACCGGGCCATGATCACGACAGCGCGCACCAGACGCCAGGAGCGATCGCTCGGCACGGTCCTGCGCCGGCTCGACTCCGGTCAGCTCCTGCTCATCTGCGCGGCCGGCCTCGTCGCGATCGCGGGCATCGCGCACACCGCCGCCGTCGGGCTCGACCGTACAGAGATCGCCGTCGGGTTCGGCGCGCTGATCGCGGTCGGTGAGCTGGCCAGGCTGACCATGCCGGGCAACAGGGAGGTCGCGCCCATCGGCGCGGCCGCCGCGCTCGGCTACACGCTGCTGCTCGACCTCAGCCAGAATCCGTTGCGCCACTCCGCGCTGCAGGTCGTGGCCGTGATCGCGGTCGGGATGCTGGCTGGAGCGCTCCCGCACCTGGCGGTCGGCCGGCCGCCGCGGCTGGACGCGATGGCTCGCCGGCTGCTCACCGGCGCGCTGCTGGCCTTCGCCTTCCGCCCGCTGGCCGACCCGCTCTATGCGCTGACCAAGCCGCCCACCAGCACCTGGTGGCCTGCACTCGCGGTGATGGTCACGCTCATCGCGGTCACGTTGCTGATCGACGTGCTGATCGCCGCGCTGCTCAGGGCCGAGCAGGTGCGCACCGCGTTCCGGGTGGCGGTGCGCGACGAGATCAACATGGCGTTCCCGCTGGGCGCCGCCGTGGGCTCGTCCGGGGTGCTGCTCGCGCTCGCCACGCACAGCATGGACCTGGTCGCGCTGCTGGTGTTCGCGGCGCCGTTGCTGGTCACCCAGGTGGCCTTCCGCAAATACGCCGGCATCCGCGCCACCTACCTGCAGACCGTGCGCGCGCTGTCGCGGGTCACCGAGGTCGGCGGCTACGTCGAGTCCGGCCACTCGCGCCGGGTGAGCCGGCTGGCCGTGGCGATCGGCAGGGAGCTCGGCATGGCCGAGCCCGAGCTGCTGGAGCTCGAATACGCCGCGCTGATGCACGACATCGGCCAGCTCTCGCTGCGCGACCCGATCCCCGGCGGCGCCACCGTGCTCACCGAGCCCGAGCAGGCCAGGCGGATCGCGGAGCTGGGCGCCGAGGTGATCAGGCAGACCGGCGTGCTGGACCGGGTGGCCGAGGTGGTCAGGCGGCAGTGCGACCCGATCGCCGACGACCCGCCGCTGTCGAGTCGCATCATCAAGGTCGCCAACGCCTACGACGACCTGGTGGGACCGTCGACCGACCGCGATCGGGCGGGCGCGGCGCTGGAGCGGATCCGGCTGGCGGGCGGCGGCGCGTACGATCCTCATGCGATCGAGGCGCTCGCACGGGTGATCGACCGCGGCCGCATCTGAGTTCCGCGAGTTTCCTCGATTGTGGCTTTCCTACAGATCGCGCTTGCCTGATCGGTGGTTTAGGGCGAAAGGGATTAAGCGATCATCGCCATAGGGTGGGCGAGTGCTTACTGAGACGCTCGGACCCGTTCTGATCGCTAATCGAGGCGAGATCGCGCGGCGGATCATCCGCACGGTCAAGCGGCTGGGCCTGCGCGCCATCGCCGTTCACTCGGAGGCCGACGCGGACCTGCCGTTCGTCCGCGAGGCCGACGAGGCCGTGCTGATCGGCCCGGCCAATCCCGCGCAGAGCTATCTGGACGCGGAGAAGGTGCTGGCGGCGGCCCGCGCGACCGGTGCGAAAGCGGTTCACCCCGGTTACGGGTTCCTCGCGGAGAACGCCGCGTTCGCCAGGGCAGTCATCGACGCCGGGATGGTGTGGATCGGGCCCGCGCCCGAGTCCATCGACCGGATGGGCGACAAGATCAACGCCAGGAACCTCATGGAGGCGGCCGGCGTGCCGGTCGCCGCGGGCACCCGCGCGCCGGTCACCGACCTGTCGCTCGCCCTGCGGGCCGCCGAGACGATCGGCTACCCGGTCATGGTCAAGACCGCGAGCGGCGGCGGTGGCATCGGCATGAGCGTGGCCGACGACGACGAGGGCCTGGCCAAGGCGTTCGAGCAGGCGGCGAGGGCGGCCGCCAGGTTCGCCGGCGACGCGCTCGACGGGCCCGCCGTGCTGCTTGAGCGCTACATCGAGCGGGCCCGCCACGTGGAGGTGCAGATCCTCGGCCTGCCCGACGGCCGGGTGGTGGCGCTGGGCGAACGCGACTGCTCGGTGCAGCGCCGGCACCAGAAGGTCGTCGAGGAGTCGCCGTCCCCAGGGATCACCGCGGAGCTGCGCGAGCGCATGCTGGCTGCGGCCGTACGCGCCGGTGAGGCCGTCGGCTACCTGGGCGCGGGCACCGTCGAGTGTCTCGTGGACGCCGACGCGCAGGACTTCGTGTTCCTGGAGATGAACACCAGGCTGCAGGTGGAGCACCCGGTCACCGAGCTGGTCACCGGGCTCGACCTGGTCGAGCTGCAACTGCGGGTCGCGGCCGGGGAGAGCCCCGAGGTGCGGATCGCGACCGGCGGGCACGCGATCGAGTTCAGGGTGTACGCGGAGGATCCCCAGCGGTTCCTCCCCGGCCCAGGCAAGATCGCGGTCTGGGGCGAGCCCGCGATCGAGGGTGTACGCGTGGACTCGGGCTACGAGGCGGGTAACACGGTCACGCCGTTCTATGATCCCCTGATGGCCAAACTCTGCGTGTACGGTGAGACCCGCGCCGACGCACTGGAGCTGGGCCGCAAGGCCGTGGCCGGGTTCATCGTCGAAGGCCCGAAGAACAACCTGCCCTTCTGCTCGGAGCTGCTGGAACACCCGGAGTTCGTGACCGGCGACTACGACACGGGCCTGGTCGCGCGAATGCGCGCCTAGGCCACATAGATTGATGAATCATCGAAAGAGGGGAGTCCCGGTGGCTGAGGTACGCGCTGAGATGGTGGCGAATGTCTGGAAGGTCGTCGTCAGCGAGGGCGAGACCGTCTCCGACGGCGACACGCTGGTCATCCTCGAGTCGATGAAGATGGAGATCCCGGTGCTCGCCGAGGACGACGGCGTGGTGGCGCAGCTCAAGGTGACCGAGGGCGACGTGATCCAGGAAGGCGACCTGATCGCCGTCATCGAGTGACGCCGGCGGCGCGGGCGAGGAACTTCGCGCGGTCGACCACCACGCGCTCGATCGTGCCCCTGCCCACGACGGCGTGCCTGTCGTGGGCCTCGAAGGCGAAGACCAGCCGCCGGCCGTCCACCTCGGTCAGCTCGACGCCGATCCGCACGTGTGTGCCCAGCGGGCTGGCGGCGAGGTGCTCCAGCTCGACCCGGGTGCCGACGGACGTCTGGCCGGGCGCGAGTTGCCGCTCGACGGCCCGCACGGTCGCCGCCTCGGCCAGCGCCAGCAGCCGGGGCGTGGCGAGCACGGGCACGTCTCCGCTGCCGATCTTCTTGGCGGTGTCCTCCATCTCCACCATGATGGTCAGCTGCGAACGGAGACCGGGAGTGAGCGTCATAAGATCACATTACTAAGCCCTGCGAGAAACACTCTCGTGCGCGGTGCGTGCGTCAGGAAGATTTCTGATCAGTTGTGCGCTGACTTCCGAGAAACGCGGACAAGTACCGACGTAAGGACGCAGGATAGGGTTTGTACGGCTTGAGGCGTTTGAGTGGCATGTGGGACAGGTGAGTCGTACACTCTCTGAGTTCCGTGACCACTGTGTTACCTCACCGCGACAAAAGTTCGCTTTGTTGGAGAACCGCGGGGTGGGAGAGGTTACAGAGGTAGGGGGGTAGCGGGGGAATCATGGTGGCCCAAGGGACGACGCTGGCGGAGCGGTATCGGCTGGATACCCGCATCGGCGCCGGTGGCATGGGCGAGGTGTGGCGCGGCGAGGACATCGTCCTGGCGCGCACCGTCGCCGTCAAGGTGCTGCTCCCCGGCCGCATGGAGGACCCCGGGTTCGTCGCCCGGTTCCAGGCGGAGGCCAGGGCGATGGCGACGATCAACCACTCCGGTGTCGTCGACGTCTACGACTACGGCATCAGCGGCGACACCGTCTACCTCGTGATGAAGTTCGTCGACGGCGAGCCGCTCGACCGGCTGCTGGCCAGGCTGGGCAGGATCCCGCCGCAGTCGGCCATGGAGTTGATCGCGCAGGCCGCGTCGGCGTTGCAGGCCGTCCACGACCAGGGCATCGTGCACCGCGACGTCAAGCCGGGCAACCTGCTCGTGCAGCGCGACGGCACGCTGGTGCTGACCGACTTCGGCATCGCCCGCTCCGACATGGCCCACCGGCTCACCGACGCGGGCATGGTGCTGGGCACCGCCGCCTACTGCGCGCCGGAACAGGCCGAGGGCGCTCCCGTGACGCCCGCCGTCGACATCTACGCGCTCGGCGTGGTGGCGTACGAGTGCCTGGTGGGGCAGCGGCCGTTCGACGGTGACAGCGCGGTCACGATCGCGCTCAAGCACATCCGCGAGGCGCCGCCGGCCCTGCCCCCCGACATTCCGCCGGCGGTGCGCACGCTGGTCGAGATCGCCCTGTCGAAGGATCCGGGCAGGCGTTACCCGACGGCCAGGGCGATGAGCGAGGCGGCGCGGACGGTGGCGCGCGGTCACACGCCGCCGCCCATGCATGAGCCGGTCCAGCCGCCGGCCACCGGGGCCACGATGGCGCCGCCGGTGGAGGCGTACCAGACCGGTGCGCAGCAGCAGGCGCAGGCGCCTCGGTCGGGCGAGGAGACGGCGGTGACCGAGCGGCGCGGGGGCAGCCGCCGCGCCGCCAAGGCTCAGCGCAGGACCGGGCTGATCGCGGGCATCGCGGCCGCGGTCGTGCTCGGCGCGGGCGCGGGCGCCGTCGCGCTGACGGGCATGACCACCGGAGGAGATCCGGAACCGACCTTCTCCTTCGAGGACGTCTCCAAGAACACGCCGACGACAAGGCCGCCGGGCAGGAAGACGACTCCCACCAGGACGCCCACGGCCGACCCGCCGCGCGATTCCAGGCCGCCGACCACGAGACCGCCGAGGGAGACTCCGAAGACGGAAGAGCCGGACAGGTCGCCCACCCCCACGGTGACGCCCACCAAGACGCCTACCGGCACGCCGTCCGGCTCGCCTTCGCCGAGCGTCAAGAAGGTGCTCGTGCCCAAGGTGGTCGGGATGCCGTACCTGCTGGCGCAGGAGCGGGTCGTGGAGGCCGGGTTGACCGTGCTTCAGATCGACCAGACGACCAGCTCCAACGGCATGCGCTGCGGCAAGGTCAGTCAGACGACGCCGCGCGCCGGGGTGTCACTCGAGGAGGGCGAGGAAGTCAAGCTCGTCGTCGTCGACGGTGTCTGCGCCGAGGATATGCCGCCGAGCCCCACCCCGAGTGGCACGCCCAAGCCGTAGCGCCGCTCACACCCCCGTCGTGTTGCGGGGGTAGGCGATCTCCGGGTCGGTGGCGATGTTGACCATGTAAGGGATGCCGGAGTCGAACGCCCTGCGCAGCGCGGGCCCGATCTCCGACGGCTTGGTGACCAGCTCGCCGCCCCCGCCCAGCGCCGTCACGACCTGGTCGTAACGGCACTGGGGCTGCAGCTCGGCGGCGACGTCGTAGCCGTACAGGAGTTGCATGGGGTGCTTCTCCAGGCCCCAGATGCCGTTGTTGCCGCAGACCATGACGACCGGGAGCTTGTGGCGTACGAGGGTGTCGACGTCCATCAGCGAGAACCCGGCGGCGCCGTCGCCGAGCAGCAGGACCACCTGCGACGAGGGCCTGGCCAGGCGGGCGGCGATGGAGTAGCCGAGACCGGTGCCGAGGCAGCCGTACGGGCCGGGGTCGAGCCAGTTGCCCGGCTGCTTCGGCTCGACGTACTTGCCCGCGTAGGAGACGAAGTCGCCGCCGTCGCCGATCACCACGGCGTCGTCGTCGAGGACCTTGTCCAGCTCGCCGTAGACGCGCATGGGGTGGATGGGGTCGGAGCCGGCGGCCAGCAGCTCGGCGTCGCCCGCGATGGCCGCGGCGGCCGTCTCGGACAGTTTTGACACCCACGAGGAGTATGTCTCCGGCTTGACCCCCGCGTCGGCGCACGCCGTGCCGAGGCTCCAGAACACCACTGAGAGGTCGCCCGCGGCGGAGGCGGCCGGTTGCATGTGCGTGGCCAGTTGCGACGGCGCGTCGGCGATGTGGACGACGCGGGCCAGCGGAGCGCCGTCCTTGCCGCCGAACCAGCCGTAGCCCAGGCGGAAGTCGAGCGGGGTGCCGACCACGATCACCAGGTCGGCCTGCGAGAAGGCGAGCCCCCTGGCACGGGTGACCAGCAGGTCGTGCCCGGAGGGCAGGATGCCGCGGCCCTGGCCGTTGGGGATGACCGGCAGCTTCCAGGTCTCGGCGAAGTCGCGGGCGGCCTCCTCGGCCCGATCCATCCACACGTCCGACCCGTATACCAGCACCGGCCGCTCGGCCTCGGACAGCAGCCTGGCGATGGCGGTCAGGTCGTCGGGGTCGGGCTCGTACGGCGAGGGCGTCTGCGTGCGTACGTCGTGCACCGGCGAAGGGGAGAACAGGTGGTCCATGTAGAAGTCGAGGAAGACCGGGCCGCGGTGGGGCGCGATGGCCGTGCGGAAGGCCGACTCGACGTCCTGGCCGACCGACTCCGCGCCGGCCGAGGTGAACGACAGCTTGGTGATCGGGCCGAGCAGCGGCGGGTGGTCCATCTCCTGCAGGGCGCCGCTGCCCCAGCGCGACTGGGGCGCCCGCCCGCCCATGACGACCACCGGTGAGCCGTTGAAGTGGGCGGTCGCGACGCCGCTGACGCCGTTGGTGATGCCGGGTCCGGCGGTCAGCACGGCCAGCCCAGGGCTCCTGGTCAGCCTGGCCGTCGCCTCGGCGGCGAAGACCGCGCTCTGCTCGTGGCGTACGTCGAGGATCCGCATGCCCTCGTGCACCGCGCCGTCGTAAAGGGGGAAGACATGACCTCCGGAGAGGGTGAACATGGTTTCGACACCATAGGCCTTGGACACGGCGACGGCGGCGTCACCGGCGTGCTTCGCAGACTCCATGCCCGGAACTTACCAATGAGTCAGAGCGGTAAACAGAGCTTCACTCACAGCACAGGGAGACGAAGCCGTCGGGCGCCTTCGCGGTGACCTTCCGCGGTGACCTGCTGTCGTTGAGCACGCTGAGTGTGCTCTCGGCGGCCTCGACCGACACGTCGTACCGGGAGCTGGGCAGGTTCAGGGTGACGCCGCCGGCCGTCCTGACCACCGCTCTGACGGTCGTCGGCGGGTTCACGAACGACATGTGCACGTATCCCGAGCCGACCTCCACGTCGGCCGTCTCCCCATCGAGCCGGTCCGCCATGATGTCGCCCGTGCCCGTCCTGGCCCATACGGCGCCGGAGACACCTTGCATCTCGATGCTGCCCGAGACGGAGCTCAGGCGCACGTCGCCGAAGACGACGCTGACGTCGAGCCGGCCGCCGGTCGTACTGGCCTCGACGTCGGTCTCCGGCGGGACGGACACCATGTAGTCGGCTCGGCAGCTCGCGACGATCGGATCCTCGACGCCGGAGCAGGTCGCGTCCAGCCGCAGCGTGCCGGTGCCCGCCTCCCACTCCTCGGAGATGCCGGGCCGCTCCCCGGAGAGCCACTCCAACCTCCTGGTGACCAGCAGCTCGCCGGCCCGGCCCGCCGTGACGCGCACGCTCACCGGGCCCTTGCCCGCCTCGATGGTGACGTCGTCCTCGGCGAACGGAATGGACCTGTGGGTCGTGTCCACCGGCGGCCTGGCCCTGGCGAACCCGCGGGCGAGCAGCACCGTGGAGACGGTCAACGCGATGATCGTCACCACGGCCCCCGCAGTCAGCCAGGCGGCCCTCACGGCAAGCTCCTGATCTTGAGGAAGCGCAGCACGGCGAGCACCCGCCGGTGGTCGCCCTCCGTCGGGGACAGGTCGAGCTTGGTGAAGATGTTGCCGATGTGCTTGCCCACCGCGCCCTCGCTGAGCACCAGGGCCTGGCCGATGCCGGCGTTGGAGCGGCCCTCCGCCATCAGTTGGAGCACCTCGTGCTCCCTGGGCGTCAGCCGTTCGAGCGGGTCGCTGTTGCCGCGCAGCAGGAGCTGGGCGACCACCTCGGGGTCGAGTGCGGTGCCTCCCGACGCCACCCTGCGCAGCGCGTCGATGAACTCCGCCACGTCCGCCACCCGGTCCTTGAGGAGGTAGCCGACGCCGCCGTTCGCCGCGGAGGCGAGGAGCTGGGCGGCGTAGCGCTCCTCGACGTACTGCGAGAGCACCAGGACCGCCAGGCCGGGCTGCTGGCGGCGCAGCACGAGCGCGGCCCGCAGCCCCTCGTCGGTGTGCGACGGCGGCATCCTGACGTCCGTGATCACCAGGTCGGGCCGGTGCTTCTCGGCCGCTCGCAGCAGGCCCTCGGCCTCGTCCACGGCCGCCACCACCTCCATGTCCGCGGCGTCGAGGAGCCTGATCAGCCCCTCGCGCAGCAGTACGGAGTCCTCGGCCAGCACTACTCGCACGGCAGTTCCACCTCGATCGTCGTCGGGCCGCCCAGCGGGCTGGACATCCGGAGTGACCCGTCCACCGAGTCGATCCGCTGGGCCAGGCCGCGCAGGCCGGTGCCGCCGTCCAGCCGGGCGCCGCCGCAGCCGTCGTCGTACACGAGCACGTGCAGGCGGTCGCGCTCGCGCCGCACGCTCACCTCGGCCTTGGTGGCCGCCGCGTGCTTGGCGATGTTGGTCAGTGCTTCGGACACGATGAAGAACGCCACCGCCTCGATGGTCGGAGAGGTACGCCGCTCGATGTCGACGCGCAGCTTCACGGGGAACGGCGCGCGGGCGGCGACGCCGGACAGCGCCGCGTCCAGGCCCTGGTCGTTGAGCACGGCCGGGTGCAGGCCGCGGACGAAGTCGCGCAGCTCCTTGAGCGCCTGCTTCGCCTCCTCGTGCGCCTGCTCGATCGCCTCGCGGGCCGAGTCTGGCAGGTCGGTGAGTGTGGCCCTGGCCAGGCCGAGGTTCATGGCGAGCGACACGAGCCGCTGCTGGGCGCCGTCGTGCAGGTCCCGCTCGATCCTGCGGCGTTCTGCGTCGGCCGCGTCGATCACGCCCGCCCGGCTCTCGGTGAGCGTCTCGATCCGCTGGCCCAGCTCGGAACGGCTCGGGCCGAGCAGCGTACGCGCCACCGCCAGGTCCAGCGCCGCCATGCCCCGTGCCAGGACAGGCGCGAGCATCAGCAGCCCGAATCCGATCGCCATGAAGACGGCCAGGACCCTGCCGTTCCTGAGGTCGAAGACGAACTCCAGCGGCGGCTCCTGGAACCGCGGCGGCAGGAACGACATCAGCCCCACCACCGCGCCACCCCACACCACCGCCATCAGGAACGCGCCCGCCAGGCTCACGAACGGCGACAGCACGTGGTAGCCGATCTGCCGCCAGGTCGCCTTGTGCCGCCAGTCGGCCGGCGAGGGCACGGGCGGGATGCGGGCCCCGAGGAACGCCTCGAACCTGGAGCGTTGCACCCGGGTGACCCACGGCAGGCCGTGTCGCAGCAGGGGAGGCGCCACGGCCAGCAGCAGCGTCAGCCCGCCGAGCACCACGCCGACAGGAAGACCGACCATCACGTGAGCCGTGTCGAGCCACGCCCGCGCCGACCATGGACGGGGGACTTTCATGCCTCAAAGGTATTGAGCGCCGGCCGGGACGCGAAATGGGCCTGGTGTGCTGGTGCGGGGTAGGGCTAGTACTACATGCCTAGATCGCGTTCAGCGATCGTCCGGTTTCTCAGCGTGAGATGGCTGGGGTGTGTGACCGTATCGTCATGCCCCAGCCTCAGGAATACGCAGGCGCGGTGACAGCCGCGGATC
>NZ_JADOGI010000125.1 GCF_015645445.1 Nonomuraea cypriaca
GGACTGAGGGCTGGGTGGATTCGATGGACTGGGGGCCCTGGGTGTAGATGGCGGTTGTCGTGCGGCTCAGGCGGGAGCTCACGGCAGGGTGGGTCTTGGTGGTGGGGCGGAGGATGTAGAGGTCGGCGGCGGAGCCGATGGCTTCCGCCCCGAAGTAGCGGTTGAAGTCGGGATATATGGCTTCGTACGCGAGGTTGAGGTCCGACAGGCTCTGCTGGACCTTGAAGGCGAGCATGGGGGTGCGTTCGCTCGCGCCGTACGCCAGCAGGACGCGGCCGTCGTCCCGCAGGCCCTCGACCGCGCGGGCCACGAACAGGCTGATGCCCTCCGGCGTGTACGGCGGATCCGTGATAGCCAGGTCGTGGCCCCGCGCCGAGGCCGGTAGGCCCAGCCGGAGGTCGGACCAGCAGGTGCGTACGCCGAGGTCCTGGTCGTCGATGTGGGCCAGGATGCGATCGTCGACGTCGACCACCGTGACGTCCGTCTCGGGGTGGACCAGCTTGACGGCCAGCGAGGTCAGGTCGTGGTCTCCCACGCAGAGCAGCCGCGCGCCGGGGAGCCAGAAGCGGGCGCCGAGCAGGAGAGCCCGTCGCAGCACGGTTTCCGGCGTGGCCGAGACGTGGTCGAGCGTGTGGCGGGCGCGCGGGGCGGCGGCGATGAGATCGGTGAGGCGCTCGAGGGCGTGCGCGTAGTGGGGGAGGAGGTGGGCCACCGGGTCTTCCGGAGCCGGCGCCAGGGCCAGGAGGTCCTGGTAGTCGGGGGTGTGGCCGAGCGGGACCCTGAACGTGTCCCCGGTGTGTTCCAGGGGGAGCTCGCGGAGCAGGGACTCGATCGTGCGCCTGGACGTGGCGGTCTCCCTGACCAGGTCCGTCAGTGTCCGCCACCGGCCCTCGCACAGGAGCGTCAGCGCGTGCCTCAACCGCCTGCTGTCGGTCCCGGCCTTGCCGAGCAGGCGCTCCACCCCTTCACGCTCCATAGTTCAACCCTATCGACCGCCCAGAACCGTTCCCGCCGCCTCCAGCCCGGCCCCGCTCACGCCGTACGGGTCCGCGCGACCGGGGTATCGCCTGCTTTGGCGTGCTCCCCGGCTGGGCACGCGCTCGCCTCTGGTGCCGTCCGATCCGGTGAGCGGCCGCGGACGGTTCTGGCGTCGCCGGATCCCGGAACGCGTTGGGGTCGCGATGTCGCGGGGTGTGGTTTTTTCGCCCGGCAGGGTAAGGCCGGCCGGGTTGTGGGGATGGGGAGCGGGCTGGGACGACGGATCGGAGGGCGCAGGTGGGGATGGTGGGGTAGGCGGGAGCGCGCGAATCGAGATCTGTGCCGCATATCGCGGGTCTACGTGGGAATTTCGGTGGGTACGTCCGGGGTTTGGGATAGCGAGTTCGGATGCTGGGATCAGGTCGAATGTTCGCAATGCGGACGTGGCGGGCACCATTCCGGCAGGGTGCGGTAACCTCTACCCACGATATGCAGCAGGGCCAACGTCGTCCCCGCCTGTAGAGCAGTTCTTGACAGACGATGACGACGGGAGGGATTAAATGCCTGCTGCCCACCTCGGGTTCCCCGAGCCCCAGGGTCTCTACCACCCCGCCAACGAGCATGATGCCTGCGGTGTCGCCATGGTCGCCGACGTCGCGGGTCGCCGCGGGCACGGGATCGTGGTCAAGGCGCTGACGGCGCTGTGCAATCTTGATCATCGGGGGGCCAAGGGTAGCGAGCCGGACACCGGCGACGGCGCCGGGATCCTGACGCAGATTCCCGATGGGTTCTACCGCGCGAGCATGCCGTTCGCGCTGCCGCCGGCCGGCTCGTACGCCACCGGCATCGCCTTCCTGCCGTTCGACGAGGAGGCCAGGCGGATCGCCACCGGCCTCATCGAGGAGATCGCGGCCGAGGAGGGCCTCACCGTGCTCGGCTGGCGGGAGCTGCCCGTCGACCGCGCCCTGCCCGGGCCGAGCGCCCGGGCCGTCATGCCGCACTTCGCGCAGCTGTTCGTCGAAGCCCAGGACGGGCGCGAGGGGCTGGAGCTGGACCGGCTGGCGTTCTGCCTGCGCAAGAGGGCCGAGCACGAGGCGGACGTCTACTTCCCTTCGCTGTCGGCCAGGACGATCGTCTACAAGGGCATGCTCACGCCCGAGCAGGTCGAGCCGTTCTTCCCCGACCTGAGCGACGAGCGTTACGAGAGCGCGATCGCGCTGGTGCACTCGCGGTTCTCCACCAACACCTTCCCCAGCTGGCCGCTGGCGCATCCCTACCGCTACATCGCCCACAACGGCGAGATCAACACGGTCAAGGGCAACCGCAACTGGATGCGGGCCCGTGAGGCGATGCTGAAGTCCGCCCACATCCCGGGCGAAATTTCGCGACTTTTCCCGATCTGTGACCCGGATGGCAGCGACACCGCCAGCTTCGACGAGGCTCTCGAGCTGCTCCACATCGGCGGCCGGAGCCTGCCGCACGCGGTGCTGATGATGATCCCCGAGGCGTGGGAGAACCACACCGAGATGGATCCCGCCCGCAGGGCCTTCTACGAGTTCCACTCCTCGCTGATGGAGGCGTGGGACGGCCCGGCGTCGATCACGTTCACCGACGGCACCGTGGCGGGCGCCGTGCTCGACCGCAACGGCCTGCGCCCCGGACGCTTCTGGGTGACCGCCGACGGCCTGGTCGTGCTGGCCTCCGAGGCCGGGGTGCTCGACTTCAAGCCCGAGGACGTGGTCAGGAAGGGCCGGCTGCAGCCCGGCCGGATGTTCCTCATCGACACCGCCCGCGGCAAGATCATCGAGGACGACGAGATCAAGGCCGAGCTGGCCGCCGAGCTGCCGTACGAGGACTGGCTGCACGCCGGGCTCGTACGCTTCGAGGAGCTGCCGGCGCGCCAGCGCGAGATCCCCACCCACGAGGCGCTCGTCAGGCGGCAGCAGACCTTCGGCTACACCGAGGAAGAGCTGCGCATCATCCTGTCGCCGATGGCGCGCGTCGGCGCCGAGCCGATCGGCTCCATGGGCACCGACACGCCCGTCGCCGTGCTGAGCGAGAAGCCGCGGCTCCTGTTCGACTACTTCACGCAGCTGTTCGCGCAGGTCACGAACCCGCCGCTGGACGCCATCCGCGAAGAGCTGGTCACCTCGCTGGCCAGTACCATCGGGCCCGAGGGCAACCTGCTCAACCCGGGGCCGTCGTCGTGCCGTCAGCTCGTGCTGCCGTACCCGGTGATCGACAACGACGAGCTCGCCAAGATCATCCACATCAACGACGAGCGCGACCTGCCGGGCTTCGATCCGCACGTCATCAGCGGCCTCTACGACGTCGCAGGCGGCGGCGAGGCGATGCTGCGCCGCCTGGCCGAGATCAGGGCCGAGGCGTCCCAGGCGATCGCCAACGGCGCCCGCATCCTGGTGCTGTCCGACCGCGGCTCCTCCGAGACGCTGGCACCGATCCCGTCGCTGCTGCTGACCGGCGCGGTGCACCACCACCTGATCCAGGAGAAGACGCGCACCAAGATCGGCCTGGTCGTCGAGACCGGCGAGGCCCGTGAGTGCCACCACATGGCGCTGCTCATCGGCTACGGCGCCGGCGCGGTCAACCCGTACCTCGCGATCGAGACCGTCGAGGACCTGGTCGACACCGGCGCGCTGCCGATCGGCAAGCGCAAGGCCGTACGCAACCTGATCAAGGCGTACGGCAAGGGCGTCATCAAGGTCATGTCCAAGATGGGCGTGTCGACGGTGGCCTCCTACACCGGCGCGCAGATCTTCGAGGCGCTCGGCCTGAGCCAGGAGGTCATCGACTCCTGCTTCACCGGCACCACCTCGCGTCTGGGCGGCGTCGGGTTCGACGTGCTGGCCAGGGAGAGCGAGGAGCGTCACCGCCACGCCTACCCGCGCGTGGAGAACGCCCACCGCAGGCTCCGGGTCGGCGGCGAGTACCAGTGGCGGCGCGAGGGCGAGCCGCACCTGTTCAACCCCGAGACCGTCTTCAAGCTGCAGCACGCCACCAGGACCCGCCGCTACGAGATCTTCAAGGAGTACACGAGCCTCGTGGACTCCCAGGCGGAGCGGCTGATGACCCTGCGCGGCCTGTTCAAGCTGCGCGAGGGGCGGTCCATCCCGATCGAGGAGGTCGAGCCGGCCTCGGAGATCGTCAAGCGGTTCTCCACCGGCGCGATGTCGTACGGCTCGATCTCGATGGAGGCGCACGAGACGATCGCCATCGCGATGAACCGGCTCGGCGGCAAGTCCAACACCGGCGAGGGCGGCGAGGACCCCGAGCGGCTCTACGACGCCGCCCGCCGCAGCGCCATCAAGCAGGTGGCCTCAGGCCGGTTCGGCGTCACCTCTGAATACCTGGTGAACGCTGCCGACCTGCAGATCAAGATGGCCCAGGGCGCCAAGCCGGGTGAGGGCGGCCAGCTTCCCGGCCACAAGGTCTACCCGTGGATCGCCAAGACCCGGCACTCCACGCCAGGTGTCGGCCTCATCTCGCCGCCGCCGCACCACGACATCTACTCGATCGAGGACCTGGCCCAGCTCATCCACGACCTGAAGAACTCCAACCCGGAGTCCCGGGTCCACGTGAAGCTGGTCGCCGAGGTCGGTGTCGGCACGGTCGCGGCGGGCGTGTCCAAGGCGCACGCCGACGTGGTGCTCATCTCCGGGCACGACGGCGGCACCGGCGCCTCGCCGCTCACGTCGCTCAAGCACGCGGGCGCGCCGTGGGAGCTCGGCCTGGCCGAGACCCAGCAGACGCTCCTGCTGAACGACCTGCGCGACCGCATCGTCGTCCAGGTCGACGGCCAGCTCAAGACCGGCCGCGACGTCGTCATCGCCGCGCTGCTCGGCGCCGAGGAGTACGGCTTCGCCACCGCGCCCCTCGTCGTCAGCGGTTGCGTGATGATGCGGGTCTGCCACCTCGACACCTGCCCCGTGGGCGTCGCCACGCAGAACCCGGAGCTGCGCAAGCGGTTCACCGGCAAGCCCGAGTTCGTGGTCAACTTCTTCGAGTTCATCGCCGAGGAGATCCGCGAATACCTCGCCGAGCTGGGCTTCCGCTCGCTCGACGAGGCGATCGGGCACGTCGAGATGCTCGACATGTCGGCGGCCGAGGACCACTGGAAGGCCGGCGGGCTCGACCTGTCGCCGATCCTGCACCGGCCCGAGCTCCCCGCGGGGACGGCGCTGCGCCGGATCGTCGAGCAGGACCACGGCCTGGCGCACGCGCTGGACAACACCCTCATCCAGCTCGCGGAAGGGGCGCTCAACGAGGGCACCCCGGTGACGCTGGACCTGCCCATCCGCAACGTCAACCGCACGGTCGGCACCATGCTCGGCTACCAGGTGACCAAGCGCCACGGTGGCAAGGGCCTGCCCGACAACACCATCGACATCAGCTTCACCGGCTCGGCCGGCAACTCGTTCGGCGCGTTCGTGCCGCGCGGGATCACGCTGAGGCTGACCGGCGACGCCAACGACTACGTCGGCAAGGGCCTGTCCGGCGGGCGGATCACCGTCCGGCCGCACGAGGAGGCCCCGCTCGACGGCCACATCATCGCCGGCAACGTCGCACTCTACGGCGCCACGTCCGGCGAGGCGTTCATCCGCGGCGTCGTGGGCGAACGGTTCTGTGTACGCAACTCCGGCGCCACGGCGGTCGTCGAGGGCGTGGGCGACCACGGCTGCGAGTACATGACCGGCGGCAGGGCGGTCGTGCTCGGCCAGACCGGGCGCAACTTCGCGGCCGGCATGTCGGGCGGCGTCGCGTACCTGCTCGATCTGCGGCCCGAGCGGGTCAACCGCGAGATGGTCGCCATCGAGCCGCTCACCGAGCAGGACGCCGAGTTCCTGAAGGAGACGGTGGAGAAGCACTTCGCGGAGACCGGTTCGCCGGTCGCCAAGCAGCTGCTCGCCGACTGGAGCGAGGCGCTCGGCCGGTTCGGCAAGATCATGCCGACGGACTACAAGAGGGTGCTGGAGGCAGCCGAGGCCGCCCGCATCGAAGGCAGGGACATCGACGAGGCGGTCATGTCCGCCGCGGTGCAGGCATGACCCGCCGTCATGAATCTGGACATGATGTCCGACCGTTCCACAAGCATGTACAGGGCTAAGGGAGGCGTACACCGATGGCTGACCCCAAGGGTTTTCTCACACACGACCGGGAGCTGCCCGAGCGCCGCCCCGTGGACGTCAGGATCAGCGACTGGCGCGAGGTCTACCAGGACTTCTCGCAGGAGAAGCTGACCAGGCAGGCGGCCCGCTGCATGGACTGCGGCATCCCGTTCTGCCACAACGGCTGCCCCCTGGGCAACCTCATCCCGGAGTGGAACGACCTCGTCCACCGCACCGACTGGCGGGAGGCGATCGAGCGGCTGCACGCCACGAACAACTTCCCGGAGTTCACCGGCAGGCTCTGCCCGGCTCCGTGCGAGGCGGCGTGCGTGCTCGGCATCAACTCCGACCCGGTGGCGATCAAGCGCGTCGAGGTCGAGATCATCGACCGGGCGTTCGCCGAGGGCTGGGTGACCCCGCAGCCCCCGGTGATCAAGACCGGCAAGAAGGTCGCGGTCGTCGGCTCGGGCCCCGCCGGGCTCGCCGCCGCGCAGCAGCTCACCAGGGCCGGGCACGACGTGGTGGTGTTCGAGCGGGCCGACCGGATCGGCGGCCTGCTGCGCTACGGCATCCCCGAGTTCAAGATGGAGAAGCGGCACATCGAGCGCCGCCTCGCGCAGATGCGGGCCGAGGGGACCGAGTTCCGCACCGGCGTCAACGTCGGCGTCGACATCACCGCCGCCGAGCTGCGCGAGCGGTTCGACGCCGTGGTGCTGTCGGGCGGCGCCACCCAGTGGCGCGACCTGCCGGCGATCGGGCGCGAGCTCAAGGGCGTCCACCAGGCCATGGAGTACCTGCCGCTGTCCAACAAGGTCCAGGAGGGCGACCTCGACAGGTCGCCGATCTCGGCCGAGGGCAAGCACGTGGTGGTGATCGGCGGCGGCGACACCGGCGCCGACTGCATCGGCACGGCGATCAGGCAGGGCGCCGCGTCCGTCATCCAGCTGGAGATCATGCCGCGGCCGCCCGCCACGCGGCCAGGCAGCCAGCCGTGGCCGACGTACCCCATGCTGTTCAAGATGGAGAGCGCCCACGAGGAGCTGGCGGAGGGCGGCGGCGAGCGCCTCTACGCCATGTCCACCACGGAGTTCGTCGGGGACGCCGACGGCAACGTGCGGGCGTTGCGGCTGGTCGAGGTCGAGGGGCCGCAGGCCGGGTTCAAGCCGGTCCCGGGCTCTGAGCGGGAGATCCCGGCCGAGCTGGTCACGCTGTCCATGGGCTTCCTCGGGCCGGAGAAGGGCGCGCTGCTGGAGGACCTGGCCGGGGTCGCCGGTGACGGCTTCTACGACGCCAGGGGCAACGTGGCGCGCCACAAGACGTACATGTCCAAGGTCGACGGTGTCTTCGTGGCCGGCGACATGGGCCGCGGGCAGTCGCTCATCGTGTGGGCGATCGCCGAGGGCCGGGCCGCCGCCTCGGGCGTGGACCGGTTCCTGACCGGGGAGACGGCGCTGCCGTACCCGATCCTGCCGACCGCGCGGCCACTGGTGTGAGCGGCGATCGCCGGGGCCGTCCACGGGCGGCCCCGGCGATCAGCCGGCGATGGCGTCCAGCACGCGCTGGGAATCGGGGTCGGCGGCGCGGTAGATGACCAGCCGCTGGTCAGGGGCCTGAACCGGGGCCAGGACCTCGTAGGAGACGGTCAGCGGCCCCGCCACGGGGTGCCGCAGGCGCTTGTCGCCCCGGCCGTTCACCCGGACGTCGCGCAGCGCCCACAGGCGGGCGACCTCCTCGCTGCCCGACGTCAGCTCGTCGATCAGCCCGGACAGCGCCTTGTCGTCGGGATGGACCGCCCACGCGACCCGCAGGTCCGCGATACCCTCGCGCAGCGTCCGCTCCCTGTCCTGTAGAACTCGCGCAACCCCGGGTGAAGCACGCACAACCACATGCTGTTGCGCTTCCCGGGCGGGAGCGTGCCGAAGTCCAGCATCAGCGCCGCCATCTCCGGGTTCCAGGCCAGGATGTCGAAGCGGTGGTTGATCAGCATGGCAGGCAGCGGCGACAGGTCCAGCACGAGCCGGGCCAGCGGGCCCACCTCCTCCGTGGCGGGCGGCTGCCTGGACGCTCTCTGCCCGGCCAGGTCGAACAGGTAGGCCCGTTCGTCCGCGCTCAGCCGCAGCGCGCCGGCCAGCGCGTCCAGCACCTCCGGCGAGGGCCGCAGGGCCCCTGCCCTGCTCCAGGCGGGTCACGTAGTCGACGCTGACCCCGGCCAGCTCGGCGACCTCTTCCCTGCGCAGCCCCGGAGTGCGGCGGTGCGCGCGGCGGGCGGGCACCGCCACCGCCCCGGGATCCAGGCGTTCGCGGCGGGTGCGGAGGAAGGCCGCCAACTCGCGCGTCTGTTGCACGGTGTTCATCCCCTTCATCCTAGGACGCACCGTCCCATGAAGGGTCTTCCCTTACCGCCGCCGTGCCCGCTCGGCAGCATCGATGACATGACGACTCTTGACACCTATCGCCTGCTGGGCCGCTCCGGCCTGCGCGTCTCGCCGCTGTCGCTGGGAACCATGACGTTCGGGACCGACTGGGGCTGGGGCTCGGACAAGGACGAGTCGCGCCGGATCTTCGATACGTACGTGGACCGCGGCGGCAACTTCATCGACACCGCGAACCAGTACACCGACGGCACCTCGGAGACCCTGGTGGGCGAGTTCGCGACCGGGCGGCGCGAGCAACTGGTGCTGGCCACGAAGTACACCGCCGCGCGCCGCCAGGGCGACCCGAACTCCGGCGGCAACCACCGCAAGAGCATGGTCCAGTCGGTGGAGACGAGCCTGCGCAGGCTGAACACCGACCACATCGACCTGCTCTACCTGCACGCCTGGGACTTCACCACCCCGGTCGAGGAGGTCCTGCGCGCCATGGACGACCTCGTCACGGCGGGCAAGGTGCTCTACACGGGCATCTCCGACACGCCCGCCTGGCAGGTCTCCCGCATGCAGGCCATCGCCGGGCTGCGGGGCTGGGCGCCGCTGATCGCGTTGCAGATCGAGTACAGCCTCGTGGAGCGCACGGTGGAGCGCGACCTCATCCCCATGGCGCGTGAGATGGGGCTGGGCGTCATCCCGTGGTCGCCGCTGGCCAGCGGGGTGCTGACGGGCAAGTACAGCCGGGCCGACCTCGACGTGGGAGACGGCACGTCCGACCCCGCCGGGACCCGCAAGAACGTCGCCGCGGCCAACGGGGCGCTGACCGAGCGGGCGCTGGACATCGCCGAGGTGGTCAAGCGGATCGCCGGCGAAATGGGCGTGACGCCGTCGCAGGTCGCGCTGGCCTGGACGACCGTCAACCCCGCCGTGACGGCCCCGATCGTGGGAGCTCGTACGCCGGCGCAGCTGGAGGACAACCTGAAGGCGCTCGACGTGCGGTTCACCGACGAGCACCTGGCCACGCTGGCCGAGGCGAGCCGGGTGGAGCTGGGCTTCCCGCACGACTTCCTGGCGCGGCCGATGCCTCGTCAGGTCGTCTTCGGCGGCGCTGAGATCGACCTCACCCGCTGACCGGCGACCCGAAGCGCCCGCCCGTGCGGCGGGCGCTTTCGGGCCGCGACCTGAGCCGAAGCGGGCCCCGAAATAGGTCCGCTTAGCCCGCCATGGACCGAAATTTCATCATTAAGTTGCATCACCCGATTAGTGTCGGGAACATGCAGACTCTGCGGCAGCTCGGCGAATCGGGGGGAAGCATGCGGCGGGTCACCTCTGGATTGGTGGCGCTGGCCCTCCTGGCGGGCGCCGCCTGCGCGCCCTCGAACCCAGGAAAATCCGCCACCCGGCCCCAGGCCGAGTACCTCGTCTTCTACGCCCAGGGCAAGCAGTCCCAGGCGCTGGAGGCCGTGGCGGACGCGGGCGGCGCCACGGTGGGCCAGGACTCCAGGCTCGGGTACGTCCTGGCCAAGGGCGCCGGCGACGCCTTCGTGAACGACCTGGGCGCCAGCCAGGCCATCGTCGGCGTGTCCCCGGACCGGAGCATCGGCTTCGCCGCGGGCGGCCGTGCCACCGGGTCCAGGGGCTTTCCCGACGCGTCGTCGTTCAAGGACGACAGCCCGGCGGAACCGCTCGCCGGCCGCCAGTGGGACATGCGGATGATCGGTGCGGACCGGGCGCACGCCAAGGCGCCCGGCACCAAACAGGTGCTGGTCGGCGTCATCGACACCGGCATCGACGGCAAGCACCCCGACATCGCCCCCAACTTCAACCGCCAGCTGAGCCGCAACTTCGTCACCGACCGCCCCAAGGACGAGTACGGCGAGACGCTCGACGGCCCCTGCGAGGCCGCCGGCTGCAAGGACCCCATCGACGAGGACGACGACGGCCACGGCACCCACGTGGCCAGCACCATCGCCTCTCCGATCAACGGCATCGGCATCGCCGGAGTCGCGCCCGGCGTGCAGCTCGTGAACATCAGGGCCGGGCAGGACTCCGGGTTCTTCTTCCTCAAGCCCAGCCTCGACGCGCTGACCTACGCCGCCGACATCGGCGTGGACGTCGTGAACATGAGCTACTTCGTCGATCCCTGGCTGTTCAACTGCAAGTCCAACAAGTCCGACACCAAGAAGCAGCAACTCGAACAGCAGGCCGTCATCACCGGCATGCAGCGCGCCCTCGACTACGCCCGCGGGAAGGGCGTCACGATCATCTCCGCCCTCGGCAACGGCTCCACCGATCTCGGCGCGCCCAAGGTCGACAAGGCCAGCCCCGGCTACCCGCGAGGCGACGAGAAGACCCGCCAGGTCGACAACTCGTGCATCAACGTGCCCGCCGAGTCCGACGGCGTCATCTCCGTCTCCGCGGTCGGCCCGTCCGGGCGCAAGGCCATCTACAGCGACTACGGCATCGAGCAGACCGACCTGGCCGCGCCGGGCGGCGACGTGCTCGACGGCGTGGACGCCAAGGTCACCCGCTCGATCCTGGCCGCCGCGCCGGAGCACGTGCTGCGCGCCACCGGGCGGATCGACTCCTCGGGCAAGCCCAAGGGCGCGGACGTCGTACAGGACTGCGAGCGCGGCGCCTGCTCCTACTACCAGTACCTCGACGGCACCTCCATGGCCGCCCCGCACGCCACCGGCGTCGCCGCCATCCTGATCAGCCGCTTCGGCAAGCCGGGCCCCGGCGGGCTCGCGCTCGCCCCCGCCACCGTCGAGGACCTGCTCTACAAGAGCGCCGACCGGAGGTCCTGCCCGTCACCCCGCGGGTACGTCTACAAGTCCTACGGCCAGAGCGTGACGCACGACTGCCAAGGAGAGCAATCGCGTAACGGTTTCTACGGCCACGGCATCGTGGACGCCTGGAAGGCGGCTACCTTCGAACCATGATGTATCGCTTCATCGCGGACATCGCGATGGTGGTGCACTTCCTGTTTCTCAGCTACCTGGCCGTGGGCGGATTCCTGGCCTGGCGGTGGCGGCGTACGATCTTCGCGCACCTCGCCGTCGCCTGCTGGGGCGTGCTTTCCGTCGTCACCGGCGTCGAGTGCCCCCTCACCCTCGCCGAGGACTGGGGCCGCCGTCAGGCGGGGCTGGCAGGGCTCCCCGCCAGCGGTTTCATCGACCACTACATCGAGGGTGTCATCTACCCTGAGGAGTACACGAACTTGGCACGTCTGGGGGTGGCCGTTCTCGTGCTGTTCTCCTACGCCGGGTACGTTCTCCGTCGTCAGTGACTGCCAAGTGGTCTGTACCAATTAAGGTAGGACTCGTGACTCGCCGCGCGAAAATCGTCTGCACCCTAGGTCCCGCCACGTCGTCCAAAGAACGCCTGCACGAGTTGATCGCCGCAGGCATGGACGTGGCCCGGTTCAACCTCAGTCATGGCAACCATGACATGCACAGAGAGGTTTACGACCGTGTCCGGGAGGTGGCGGCCGACCTCGGCCGCGGTGTAGGTGTGCTCGCCGACCTGCAGGGCCCCAAGATCCGGGTCGGCACGTTCGAGGAAGGCCCCGTCCGGCTGGGATTCGGCGACGTCTTCACCATCACCACCGAAGACGTGCCAGGCGACCGCGAGCAGGTCTCCACCACCTACAAGGGCCTGCCCAGCGACGTGCGCCCCGGTGACACGATCCTGGTCGACGACGGCCGCCTCGTGCTCGAGGCCACCCGCGTCGACGGTGAGCGCATCGTCACCCGCGTCGTCATCGGCGGCATGATCTCCGACAACAAGGGCCTCAACCTGCCCGGCATCAACGTCAGCGCGCCCGCGCTGACCGACAAGGACGAGACCGACCTGCGCTGGGCGCTGCGCACCGGCTGCGACATGATCGCCCTGTCGTTCGTCCGCCGCCCGTCCGACGCCGACGTGGTGCGCAACATCATGGAGCAGGAGGCCGTGCGCCTGCCGTTGCTCGCCAAGATCGAGAAGCCGCAGGCCGTCGACCGCCTCCCCGACATCATCGAGGCCTTCGACGGCATCATGGTGGCCCGCGGCGACCTCGGCGTCGAGCTGCCGCTGGAGCAGGTGCCGATCGTGCAGCGGCGCATCATCGAGCTGTGCCGCGAGAAGGCCCGCCCGGTCATCGTCGCCACCCAGATGCTCGACTCGATGATGAGCTCCCCGCGCCCCACCCGTGCCGAGGCCTCCGACGTCGCCTACGCGGTCATGGACGGCGCCGACGCGGTCATGCTGTCCGGTGAGACCTCCGTCGGCAGCTACCCGATCGAGGCCGTCGCCACGATGGACCGCATCGCGTGCGCCGCCGAGAAGTCCTCCCTGCACGCCACGCACCACCTGGAGCGCATGCCGGAGACCACCGGCGGCGCGATCGCGCGGGCCGCGGCCGAGGTGGGCGCCATCGTGGGGGCCAAGGCGCTGATCGCGTTCACGATGTCGGGGGAGACCGCGCGGCGGCTGGCCCGCTACCGGTCGCCGATCCCGCTGCTGGCGTTCACGTCCTCCCCGCACGTGCGGGGGCAGCTGTCGCTGACGTGGGGCGTGGAGACGTTCCACGTGCCGTTCGTGCACCACACGGACGACATGGTGCGGCAGGTGGAGGCCTCGCTGCTGTCGCTGGGGCGGCTGGAGAAGGGCGACAAGGTCGTCATCGTGGCCGGCTCCCCTCCCGGGACCCCGGGCTCCACCAACGCCCTGCGCGTCCACACGATCGGTTCCGCCGTCTCCCACGTGCATTGAGCTCAATCTTCTTTTACGCTTCGCACGGGCAGCCACCCGCCGCCGGCGGCTGACGGCCCTCCAGGAAACGGCCGCTGACCCTTCAGTGGTCAGCGGCCGTAACGGAGCGCCCCGTGGGCCCTCGCCGTGGCTCCTCGTAAACCTTGTCCGTGGCGGCTCACCGGCTTGGCGTGGCCGGCTGCTCACACGGGCCTTGGCTGCTCGCCGGAGGCATGCCGCGAGGGCTCAGTTGGTGTGCAGGGCCGCGTTGAGCTCGATGCCCGTGCCCGTGCGGGGCACCACCTCCACCGCGCCCGACTGGGAGTTCCTGCGCAGCAGGATGCCGTTGGAGCCAGACAACTGGGCGGCCTTGACCAGCGTGCCGTCCGGCAGGGCGACCTTCGTGCCCGCCGTGACGTACAGGCCCGCCTCCACCACGCAGTCGTCACCCAGCGAGATGCCGAGGCCCGCGTTCGCGCCCAGCAGGCAACGCTCGCCGATGGAGATGACCTGCTTGCCGCCGCCCGACAGCGTACCCATGATCGAGGAGCCGCCGCCCACGTCGGAGCCGTCCCCGACCACCACACCGGCCGAGATGCGGCCCTCCACCATCGAGGCGCCGAGCGTGCCGGCGTTGAAGTTCACGAACCCCTCGTGCATGACCGTGGTGCCACTGGCCAGATGCGCGCCCAGCCGCACCCGGTCGGCGTCCGCGATGCGCACCCCCGACGGCAGCACGTAGTCCACCATGCGCGGGAACTTGTCCACGCCGTACACCGTCACCGCGCCCCTGGCCCGCAGCCGCAGGCGCGTCTGCTCGAAGCCGGGCACCGGGCACGGGCCGAAGTTCGTCCAGACGACGTTGGCCAGCAGGCCGAAGATGCCGTCCAGGTTGACGTCGTGCGGCCTGACCAGGCGCGCGGAGAGCAGGTGCAGCCGAAGGTAGGCGTCGTGCGCGTCGACGGGCGCCTCGGAGAGCTTGGCGATGCCGGTGCGCACCGCCACCACCTCCACCCCCCGCGCCGCGTCCTGGCCCGCGGGCGAGGCCAGCTCACCGGCCTCACCGGCGGACAGCCGCCGGGTGCCCGGGTGGGGCGCGTCGCCCAACTCGGGGGCGGGGAACCAGGTGTCGAGCACGGTGCCGTCGGCGGCGATGGTCGCGAGGCCGGCGCCGAACGCGCCGGTCGAGGTGGGATCGAAAGCAGTCACGGGCCCAAAAATACCGTTCCCCGGGTCAGCCCAGAGCGCCCAGGTCGGCGGACAGCCAGTGTTCAGGCCGCATCCTGAACGTCACCAGCACGTCGAGGTCGGAGCCCTGCACGTAGCCCTCGGCGGCGTCCGGCAGCAGGTAGCGGGCGGAGATGCGGGTCAGCTCCTCCCACGTCGTGGGCGCGGACCGCACGACCGGCCCCTCCACCGACACGTACCGGTAGGTCGGGCTCGCCCGCTGCACCAGCAACGAGAACCTGCCCGCCTTCGCGATCAGCCTGGCCTTGCGCGAGTCGCCGTCCGTCAGGAAGCGGACCTCGCCACCGGGGCTGTAGTCGTACCAGACGGGCACGTTCAGCGGCGCCCGCTCCTCGCCCGTCTCCACGGCCAGGCTCGCGATGTGCGACTCCGCCAGGAACGCCTCCCGATCCGCCACGCTCAACGGCATGCCGCCCACCCCCGACTTCATCAACCTTGAGACGCCCATTCCCCGCGAAAGCTGTCCGTAACCGCTTTGTGTCGTTAAGTGACATGGCATGCCTCTCCGGACCCGGCGCGGCCAAGGGCGCCAGGCGAGCCGCAACGCCGACGCCTGCCGGCGGATCAGCCGGCCCGCCAGCAGGCGTGGCGCCCCGCGGATCAGCCGGCAGGCGAGCAGGCGTGGCGCCGCGCGACGGTCGCCGCCGTGTCCACGAACGCCGCCAGTGCCCGCGACCGCGTCAGCTCCGGCCAGGCCAGCACCACCGTCGTCGGCACGCCGTCCACCACAGGAACAGCCACCAGATCACGGCGCAGGTAGTCGCTCACCGACACCGGCGCCACCGCGACCAACCGGCCCAGCGCGATCAGCTGCATCAGCGTGGCCGCGTCGCCGATGTCCGGATGCGCACCCGGCCAGCAGGGCGTCGGATCCGCGTCCAGGTCCGCCAGTCGCAGGAAGGGCCGCCCCGCCAGCGCGTGATCCGGATGCATGATCGCCACGCTGCCCTCCTCCCGCAACGGCTCGCTGTCGAACCCCGTCAGATCCTCGTACGGGGTGTGCAGGAACGCCACGTCCGCCGTGCCGTCCCGCAACATCCGCGCCCGCTCCGCCACCGCGCACACCACCACATCCACCTCCACGGCCTCCGGATGCGCACGGTAGGCGGCGAGGACGTCCGGCAGCAGACCACCGTCGCCACCGCCCTTGAGCGCCACGACCAGCCGCGGCTCCGGCCGGCCCGCCCGCTGCGTGCGCACGGTCGCCGCCGCCACCGCGTCGAGGACCTTCGCCGCCTCCCTGGCCAGCACCTCACCCGCCGGAGTCAGCGAGACGCCGCGCCCCGACCGGTCGAACAACGCCACCCCCAGCCGCCGTTCCAGCTTCTGGATCGCCCTGGACAGCGGCGGCTGCGCCATGCCCAGCCGCTCGGCCGCCCGCCCGAAGTGCAACTCCTCCGCGACCGCGGCGAAGTAGACCAGCTCGCGCGTTTCCATACCTCCACGGTATTGCCCGTGACCCAGACGGTGTTGGTCTCGCGACCGCCGCTGATGGTGTGCTTTCCGACATGACGGAGAACACCACCGCCCTGGTGACCGGGGCGAACAAAGGCATCGGATACGAGATCGCCGCCGCACTCGCCCAGCGCGGCATGACGGTGCTGCTGGGCTCACGCGACCGCGCCCGCGGCGAACAGGCCGCCGCCCGGCTGCGGGCAGCGGGCTGCGACGTCCGGCCGGTCGTGCTTGACGTCACCGACCCGGCCACCATCGAGGCCGCCGCCGCCCGGCTGAGCCGCCTCGACGTGCTGGTCAACAACGCCGGCATCTCCGGTCCTGTCGGCGAGCCGCCCAGCGCCACGCCGGCGGCCACCGTCCGGGAGGTGCTCGAGACGAACGTCATCGGCGTCATCCTCGTCACCAACGCCATGCTGCCTCTGCTCAGACGGTCACCGGCGGGCCGCATCGTGAACGTCTCCAGCGGCGTCGGCTCCCTCGCCCACCACACCGATCCCGGCCACTACATGTCCGGGCTGCCGGGCTCCGCGACGTATCCGGTGTCCAAGACCGCCCTCAACCAGCTCACCGTCCAGTACGCCAAGGAACTCCGCAAGGACGGCATCCTCATCAACGCCGCCGCCCCCGGAGCCTGCGCCACCGACTTCACCAAGGGACTGCCGTTCACCATCACCCGCACGGCCGCCGAGGGCGCCGCCGTCATCGTCGAACTCGCCACCCTCGGCCCGGACGGCCCGACAGGCGGCTTCTTCGACGACGACGGAGCGGTGCCCTGGTAGCGGCCATCGGCCTCAGTATTTGGGGCCGACATAGAGATCGAGCAACTCGACGGCCTCCCGCCTGGCGACGGAAAGCTCAGTGCGTTTGTTGAACCGCCAGGCGACGCCGAGCAGGTCGAGCGCCTCGCCGCAGAGGGCGAGAATGTCGGAGGACCCGTTCTTGAACAGGTAGCGGGGATAGGCGTACCAGCGGACACCACCGGGCAGGTCGCGGCGCACACGATTCAGCCCGCGGTAGCCGTCGGAGTGCATGAGACCCCTGACGAACCGTCCTGGATGCGCTGAGACGATCTCCTGCTGCCACCGCTCCAACACGATCGCGCGGTCATGCTTCTTGCCGGAGCCGTGCTGCGGAAACAGGTGCGGCCAGTGCTTGGAGTAGGAGTTGACGTCGCTGCATCCCTGCCTCTGGATCACGCGGACCTTGTTGGTCGGCCGGACCGCGCGGAGGGCCTCGACGCATTCCTGGATGAGGCCGGGCCAACTGTCCGCGCACATGATCCGCAAGGCCCAGACGCGCTTTTCCCGGTCACCAACCCAGGTGATGCAGCCGTCGCCGAGGTAGAGGCCCAGCAGATAGGCGTAACTGCCGACGGGAGAGGGGGCATGGGGACCGACGCACAGCGGGGGCAGGTACCGGTCATGGGGGAGTCGTCTACCGGCCGGTCGCGCCACCGGCGGATGGTCGCCGGGCTGACGCCGATCTGCCGGCTCGCCTCGCTGATGCTCAGTCCGCACCCCAGCATGCGTCGCGCTCGGCTACGAAGAGCGAGATCGTACATGCGGAGAGTATCGCTGCCGGGTACGACAAAACCGCCCGGCTGAAGAGACCGGGCGGCTTGCTGGTGCCCCGGGTGGGATTCGAACCCACACTGTGCGGGTTTTGAATCCGCTTTCTCTTCCGTTGGAATACCGGGGCTTGTGTCCGAAAAAGTCCGGACTCTTGGGTACCACGTGATCGAAGCTTAGCCCAACCTGGGGCCACATCGATCCGGCGTGGCTCTAATCTACCGGACGTCTGTACTCTTCTGCTCGTGAGTACGCAGCGGCGAGTAGTGATCGCGGAAGACGAGGCGCTGATCCGCCTTGACCTCAAGGAGATGCTCCAGGAGGACGGCTACGTCGTGGTGGGCGAGGCCGGGGACGGTGAGCAGGCGATCCGGCTGGCCGCCGAGTTGAGGCCCGACCTTGTCATCCTGGATGTCAAGATGCCCGTGCTCGACGGCATCTCCGCGGCCGAGCGGATCGTGGCCGAGCGGATCGCCCCGTGCCTGATCCTGACCGCCTTCTCGCAGCGGGACCTGGTCGAGCGGGCCAGGGATGCGGGGGCGATGGCCTATCTGGTCAAGCCGTTCACGAAGGCGGATCTGGTGCCGGCGATCGAGATGGCGGTCAGCCGGCATGAGGAGATGGTGGCGCTGGCCGCTGAGGTGTCGAGCCTGTCGGAGCGGCTGGAGACCAGGAAGCTGGTGGAGCGCGCCAAGGGGCAGTTGATGGCGCAGCACGGCTGGAGCGAGCCGCAGGCGTTCAGGTGGATCCAGAAGGCGTCGATGGACCGGCGGTTGAGCATGCGGGAGGTTGCTCAGATCGTTATCGACGACACCGCCGAGCGGTCGTGACAAAGCGTCAGGTGACCGTCAGTTCCCGCCCAGACCGCATGCCTCGAGCGCGTACGCGATGAGGCGGTCCTGCTGCGGCTTGGGCGGCACGACGATGATCACCCGCTCTTCGCCTCCGTCGACGCTGGCCCGCACGGGGAACAGGAATGCCTTCTTGGCCTCGGCGAACGCGTGCGGGGTGCAGTTGCCGGGGGTGAGTTCGACGGGTGCCTCCATCCGCTGCTCGGCGGCCTTCAGTACGCCGAGCGGGTGGTGGTCCGAGGTGGCGATGTAGTGGGTGGTGCTGCCGATGCCGGTTACGGTGACCGTGCCTGCGCCGCGGCGGGTGATCATCAGGTCGCCCCGCATGGCTTTGCCGGAGAGCCGCCACTCGGGGCCGAATTCGATGCTCACCGTCTGCTTGATCAGGTATTCGGAGCATTCGTCGCGTAGCAGTCTGGTGAGCAGCGGGTCGGGGTGCGGCACGTCGAAGACGACCCGGCGTGGCGGCTCTGAGCCGGTGCTGACGTGTGCCACGACGGTGGCCGGGCGCACCTCGGGGAGGCGGCCGGGGGTGCAGTTGGCGGCGCCGTAGGGGATGGGGAGGTCCGTACGGTCGGTCCGTCCGATGCTCGCGTCGGCCCCTCGCGGCGGCAGCGTGGTGAAGGAGGGCGTGACCAGTTGAATGTCGGTGAAATGTACGGATGTTTCGCTCGTATTACGGACCGCCACCTGGAGCCGGTGCGCGGCTTCGTCGGAACGCCATTGCGCCAGTGAGACGGAGACGCCGGACGGGGGCGTGACGGGCGGCTGGGACGAGCCGCGACCGGCTCCGCAACCCGTGAGGAGTAGCACGATCGACAGGGCTGGCGGAAGGCACTTCACTCACCGCACAATAAGTGTGCTATCGCAGCTCTCGTAAGTTGAGGACTGGTTACGACTCCGCATCCAAGTACCGACAGTTCCCCAGCATGTCTGGTTCGGACCCGTGTGTATTTTGTACGTTTCCGTCATTCGATCGGGAACGCTCGGCGGTGCTGACGGATCCCGGCCTGGAATGAAGGAGACACTTCATGATCCGCATTGCTCCCGTGGGGCGGGCGCTGGCTGTCGTGGCTGCCACCAGCCTGGCTCTGACAGCCTGCGGCGGTGGCGGCGGCGACACCGCCACACAAACCTCGCAGAGTGCCGCGCCTGCCTCATCGGCACCGGCGACGAAGGGTGATGGCACGCTGACCCTCGGCACGCTGCTGCCCCAGACCGGTTCGCTCGCCTTCCTCGGCCCGCCCGAGTTCGCCGGTGTCGATCTCGCGCTCAAGGAGATCAACGAGGCTGGGGGCGTGCTCGGCAAGCCCGTTGCCAAGTTCGACACCGACTCGGGTGACACGACGACGAACATCGCCTCGCAGTCGGTGGACAAGCTGCTGGCGCAGAAGGCGGACGCCATCATCGGCGCCGCGTCCTCGTCGGTGTCGGAGTCGGTCATCGACAAGATCACTGGCGCGGGCGTGGTGCATTTCTCGCCGGCCAACACCTCGGACAAGTTCACCACGATCGAGGACAAGGGCCTGTACTTCCGCACCGCGCCGCCGGACAAGCTGCAGGGCCGCGTGCTGGGCGACCTGGTGGTGGCCGACGGCAACGACACGGTCGGCATCGTGGCGATGCAGGACTCCTACGGCACGGGCCTGGCCGACCAGGTGCAGAAGACCGTCACCGAGGGCGGCGCCGAAGTGGTCGAGCGCATTGACTACGACCCCAAGGCCGCCGACTTCTCCGCCGACGTCGCCAAGCTGAAGGCGGCGAACCCCAAGGGCATCGTCCTGATCGGCTTCGAGGAGACCCTCAAGATCGTGAACGAGCTGGCCAAGCAGGGCATGCCGGCCAGCAAGCACCAGTACTACATGGTCGACGGCAACATGTCGAACACCAACTACGAGGACCTGCCGAAGGGCACCCTTGACGGCGTCAAGGGCACGTACCCCGGTGCCGCGTCTCCCGAGGAGTTCCGGGACAACCTCATGGGGATCAACAAGGACCTCGCGGACTTCACCTACGCCCCCGAGTCCTACGACGCCGCGAACCTGATCGCGCTGGCCGCCGAGGCCGCCAAGAGCGACGCGGGCGTGGACATCGCCGCGAAGCTGGCCGAGGTCAGCAAGGGCGGCGAGAAGTGCAAGTCGTTCAAGGAGTGCGTCGACCTGCAGAAGGCCGGCACCGACATCGACTACGAGGGCGTCAGCGGCCCGGTCGAGTTCAACGAGGCCGGTGACCCGGCCGTCGCCACCATCGGCATCTACCAGTACGGCGACGACAACACCTACCCGGTCAAGGCGCTGGAGTACCGTACCGGCAACATCGCCGGCTAGTACGCGGCAGTAGGACGGCGGGACGGGGCCCGGTCATCGTGACCGGGCCCTTCCCATGTCATCCGCATCCGGCCACGATCGCGTCGGCGGCCACCCGATACCGTTTGAGCAGCGCCACCTGGCGCTCGCGTGGCACGTCGTTCCTGGACAGTCCCGCGGTCGTGGTCTTGACGGTCTCGACGGGCTGGCGCAGCGAGCCGGGCAGCCGGTCGCCGAACTCCAGCGTGATCCCCCTGGCCTCCGCCAGACGGCCGATCAGGGCGTCCTCGAAGTTCTGCCCGTCCTCCTGGCCCTTCGGTTCCAGCATGAGGCCGGCGTACCCTATGGCGGAGACCACGCGTGCGCACGGGCTGTCGGTGGGATCGCCGCCGGTGCTGTATTTCGGCGCCGAGGCGGCGTCGTCCTGGCAGGCGGTGAGCAGGGCGGTCAACAGGAGCGCGGTTGTCGCAATACGTTTCACAGCGGACATTAAAGAACGGCGAAGGGGCTCTGGGGGAGCCCCTTCGCCGTCTGGATCGCCGAACCTACGCCCGCGCCAGCGTGCCGAGGTAGAGCTCGATGACCTTGGGGTCGTCCGCGAGTTGCCTGCCGGTGCCGGTGTAGGCGTTGCGGCCCTGGTCGAGGACGTAGCCGCGGTGGCAGATCTGCAGGCAGCGCCGCGCGTTCTGCTCCACCATGATCACGGTCACACCCGCCTTGTTGATCTGCTGGGCCTGGATGAACACCAGGTCCTGCAGCATCGGCGACAGGCCCGCGGACGGCTCGTCGAGCAGCAGCACCGAGGGCTCGGTCATCAGGGCCCTGGCCATGGCCACCATCTGCCGCTCACCGCCGGACAGGGATCCGGCGCGCTGCTTGCGCCGCTCCTTGAGCGCGGGGAACAACTCGGCCACGAACTCGAAGCGCTCCTTGAACTTCCCCGGCACCTGGAAGGCGCCCATCTCGAGGTTCTCCTCGATGGTGAGGCTGGGGAAGACGTTGTTGTTCTGCGGGACGTAGCCGACGCCGCGCGAGACCAGCGAGTGCGCCTTCATGTTCGTGATGTCCTCACCCTTGAGCACCACCGTGCCGCTGCGGATGGTGACCAGCCCGAACATGGCCTTGAGCAGCGTCGACTTGCCGGCGCCGTTGGGGCCGATGATGCCGATCAGCTCGCCCTCTTTGACGTAGAGGTCGGAGCCGTTGAGGATGTTGACGCCCGGCAGGTAGCCCGCGATGAGCTCGTCGCACCGCAGTACGGCGTCCGCGGCCCCCTCCAGGTGCGCGCTGCGGTCGGAGACCGCCTGCCTCGACTCTGGGACGGCGTTCACTTCTGCGTCTCCTCCTCGATCTCGGCTTCCAGCGCCGCCTCGGCCTCGTGCAGCTGGGCCTCCAGGTCGCTGTCCGACAGGGGCGCGTCGTGGTGGGCGCCCAGGTAGGCGTCGATCACGCGGTCGTCGGACATGATCGTCGAGGGCGGGCCCTCGGCGATGACCGAGCCCTGCGCCATGACGATCACCCAGTCGCTGATGTCGCGCACCATGTCCATGTCGTGCTCCACGAAGAGCACCGTCATGCCCTGCTCGCGCAGGTCCTTGACGTGGCCGAGGAGCGACTGGGTCAGCGCCGGGTTCACACCGGCCATCGGCTCGTCGAGCATGACGAGCTCGGGCTGGACCATGAGCGCGCGGGCCATCTCCAGCAGCTTGCGCTGGCCGCCGGACAGGGACCCGGCGAAGTCGTCGCGCTTGGTGTCGAGCTTGAACCGGGCGAGCAGTTCCTCGGCCCGCGCCGTGATCTCGTCCTCCTGCGAGCGCCAGACGCCGGGGATGAGGGCCCGCCAGAAGTTCTCGCCCTTCTGCCGCTGGGCGCCCAGCCGCATGTTCTCCAGCACCGTCAGCCTGGACAGGGCCTTGGTGAGCTGGAACGTGCGCACCATGCCCTTCCTGGCGACCTTGTGCGCGGGAACGCCGTTCATGGCGCGGTCGTTGAACGTCCACGAGCCCGAGTCGGCCGTGTCGAAGCCGGTGAGCTGGTTGAAGAACGTCGTCTTGCCTGCCCCGTTGGGGCCGATCAGCGCGGTGATGGAGCCTCGCTGGATCTCCACGTGGCGCACGTCGACGGCGGTGAGGCCGCCGAAGCGGCGCACCACGTCGTCGATCACGAGGATCGGGTCGGGCTTGGGCACGCCGGGCTCGCGGGCCAGGTCCTTGAAGACGGCCACCGCCGCGGCCTTGCGGTCGGTGCCCGTGGTCTCAGCGTGCATCGATTGCTATCTCCCTCTTGTCACCGAAGATGCCCTGTGGCCGGTAGACGAGCAAAAGGATCAAGCCGAGGCCGACCATGATCCAGCGCATGGCACCGACCTGGTTCGTGTCCATGAACGTGATGTACCCCGCGCCGACCGCCTCGGACAGAACACCGTAGAGCAGGACAAGCAGCACCCAGAAGAGCATCGAGCCGATGACGGGGCCCAGAACACGGGCCGCGCCGCCGAGGATGACCATCGTGTACATGTAGAAGGTGGTCTCGGTGCCGAACACGTCGGGCTGCACGGACCCGTAGCTCAGGCCGTAGATGAAGCCGCCGAGAGAGCCGATGACGCCACCCAGGATCAGCGACTGCATCTTGTACGAGAACACGTTCTTGCCCAGGCTGCGCACGGCGTCCTCGTCCTCGCGGATGGCCTTCAGCACGCGGCCCCATGGGCTCTTCATCAGCAGGTAGACGACGAAGCAGCACAGCGCGATCAGCAGCCAGCCGACCACCAGCACCCACATCGTGCGGTGGTTGAAGAACAGCGGGACGGGCCCGAGGTTGAAGCCGTAATCGCCTTCGGGGAACGGGTTGAGTGCGTAGAAGCCGTCGGTGAAGCCCCGCTGGCCGTCCGAGCCGCCGAAGACGCTCTTGAACTGCACCGAGCGGAAGACGAGCCGGACGATCTCGGCCGCCGCGATGGTGACGATGGCGAGATAGTCGGCGCGCAGGTGCAGCGTCGGTATGCCGAGCAGGATCGCCAGGAGCACGGCGGCCACGAGGCCGACGATGATCCCGAGCCAGAAGGGCAGGCCGAGGACGGTCACCGTGACCGCCAGGCCATAGCCGGCCACACCCATGAAGGCGGCCTGGCCGAAGTTGAGCAGGCCGGTGTAGCCGAAGTGGATGTTGATGCCGATCGCGGCGATTCCGTACAGCACCGTCTCGACGCCCACCGCGGCCTTGAGCGTGGTGCTGATGATCGTGATCCAGTCCATTCTGATCCTCCCCCGATCAGCCGATCCGCTCGCGGCGGCCCAGGATGCCCTGTGGCCGGACGAGGAGCACGATGATGAGTACGACCAGCGCGCCGACGCTCTTGAGCTCCGGCGGCACCCACAGGGTCGAGACCTGGATGAACAGGCCCACGACGAGCGAGCCGACCAGGGCGCCGAACGCGGTGCCGAGCCCGCCGAGCGTCACGCCGGCGAAGATGAGCAGCAGGATGTCCTGGCCCATCGTGAACTTCAGGTTCTGCGAGAGCCCGAGCATGATGCCGGCCAGCGCGGCGATGGCGCCGCCCAGCGTCCAGATGATCCTGATGACGCGGTCGACGTTGATGCCGGAGGAGGCCGCGAGCGCGGGGTTGTCGGCCACGGCGCGGGCCGCCTTGCCGGTGCGGGTGCGCAGCAGCGCGATGCCGACGATGATCAGCACGGCCAGCTCGATGCCCATGGCGATGAAGTTCTTGGGGGCGGCCGAGATGGGCCCGACCTCCACGCCGGGTTGCCCGTTGTACTGCGCGTAGGACTCGGTCTGGCCGCCGAAGAAGATCAGGAAGACGTAGCGCAGGAAGAGCGCCACACCGATCGAGATGATCATCATGGCGATGGTGCCGGTGCCGCGTCTGCGCAGCTGGCCCCAGAACAGGCGGTCCTGGCCGTAACCCAGGGCGCCGGCCGCCAGCACCGCGAGCACCGCGGCGGGGATCAGGTGGAGCCCCACGCCCACGTTGAAGGCGTAGGCCAGGATCGCGCCGAGCGTGACGAGCTCGCCGTGGGCGAAGTTGGTCAGGCCGGTCGTGCCGTAGATGAGCGACAGGCCGAGCGCGGCCAGGGCGATGATCAGGCCGAGGTTGAAGCCCTCGAAGGTCAGCTGGGCGGCCTGGGTCCAGAACGTGCTCTGCCCGCCGCTGTCACCCTCCTGCGGCTGGCCGGGGGCGGCCTTGGGCTGGAGGGCGAACAGGGCGGCGGAGCAGTTGCCCTCGTACACCGAGAGTGTGCGGACGTTGCTGCCGCCCCGGATCTGGGCGTCCTGTGGAAGGGTGCTGACGTCCAGGGTGGCCTTGTACCGGCCCGGTTCTTCGACCTGAACGTCCCAGGTGCCTTGAGCGTTGGTGGTGACCTCCTCGACGGGTTGTCCGCTTTCGGTGGTCACGGCGATCTTGGCGCCGTTCACTGGCTGGCCTTGGAATGTGAGTGTTCCCCTCAGTCCCTGGCAATCGGCGGGGTCCGCATGCGCGGGCCCGACGAGCAGGAAGATGAGTCCACCCAGGAAGGCCGTGAACGCGATCACGGCTCTGCGCAATGGTGCTCCCTCAATTCAGGTCAAGGCGGGGTTGTGCCCCTCCATCTCGACACGCGCGCATCGCAGGCACAACTGGGATGCAATGGCGGGAGCCTATTGCCGTGACGCCCGGTTCAGTATGGTTCGTCACCAATTAGTGACAACTGCGTGTCACTGATGTGAGCAATCAACAACCCTGGTCAGGGGCTAAATCGAGAGAGACACCTGGCGCTTCGCGGAAACGAATTCGTAACGATCGCCGGAAAACGTGGACGAGCCCGCAGGGATGGGCCTTTGGGGCCGTGCAGGGCTCTCACTCGCCGTGCACGTTATCTACTGGGCCTCCCCGCGGGCTCTGTTCTCACAACCGTAGCGACCCGCGGGGGCGGTGCGCAAAGGGTCGGCGCAAGAGATCCGAGAGTTCAGCGGTCGCGTAGCATGCAGGTGAGCCTGGAGGTGCAGACGCGTCGTCCCTGCTCATCGGTGATCTCGATGTCGTACGTCGCCAGCGTGCGGCCGCCGTGCAACTTCGTGGCGACGCCGGTGACGTGGCCGGAGGTCGCGGAGCGGTGGTGGGTGGCGTTGATCTCGATGCCGACGGCGATGCGCTCGGGGCCCGCGTGGATGGCGGCCGCCGTCGAGCCCAGCGTCTCGGCCAGCACCACCGACGCCCCGCCGTGCAGCAGGCCGTACGGCTGGGTGTTGCCCTCGACCGGCATCCGGCCCACGACCCGCTCGGGCCCGGCCTCGATGAACTCGATGCCCATCCGCTCGGCGAGCGTGCCCCGGTGCGCGTCGCCGAACACGGAGAGGTCTACGGGATTGGTCTGCGTCAAAGGGACGTCTCCACTCTTCCGAGCTCGGGTTTTCTGTCGCCCCCGCAGACTAGGCTGCGGGTGTGCCAAAGAGTGAAGTGACCCCCAGCCGCCCGTGCCTGCTGCTGCTAGACGGGCATTCCCTGGCCTATCGCGCGTTCTACGCGCTCAAGGACGCCAACCTGATGACCACCGACGGTCAGCATACCGAGGCGGTCTACGGGTTCACCTCGATGCTGACCAACATCCTGCGCGACGAGCGGCCGACCCACGTGGCGGTGGCCTTCGACAGGTCTGAGCCGACGTTCCGGCACGAGGAATACGCCGACTACAAGGCCAACAGGAGCGAGACCCCCGAGGACTTCCGCGGGCAGATGCAGCTCATCTTCGAGCTGCTGGACACGATGCGCGTCCCGCGCCTGTCCAAGGCGGGCTTCGAGGCCGACGACCTCATCGCCACGCTCGCCACCCGCGCCTCCGCGCAGGGGATGGACGTCCTGATCGTCACCGGCGACCGCGACGCGCTCCAGCTCGTCGACGAGCACGTCACCGTGCTCATGACGCGGCGCGGCATCAGCGACATGACCCGGTTCACGCCCGAGGCGGTCCAGGAGAAATACGGCCTCAGCCCGGTCCAGTACCCGGACTTCGCGGCGCTGCGCGGCGACCCCAGCGACAACCTGCTGAGCATCCCCAGCGTCGGGGAGAAGACCGCGGCCAAGTGGGTGCGCGAGTTCGGCTCGCTGACCGCGCTCATCGACCGCGTCGACGAGGTCAAGGGCAAGGTCGGCGACAAGCTGCGCGAGCACGTCGCCCAGGTCCTGATGAACCGCCGGCTCACCGAGCTCCTCCGCGACGTCCCGGTCGACGTCGACCTCGGCGACCTCACGCAGGGCGTCTGGGACCGCGAGGAGGTCAACAAGCTGTTCGACACCCTGCAGATCCGGGGTGAGCTGCGCGAGCGCGTGTTCAAGGTGCTCGGCACGAGCGAGCAGGAGCCCGAGCAGGGCTTCGAGGTGGAGACCGTGCTGCTCGGGCCCGACCGGGTCGCGGGCTGGCTGGCCGCGCTGCCCGAAGGCCGCGCCGGGCTCGCCTTCAAGGGCGCCTACGGCAGCGGCACCGGCCGCATCGACGGCATCGCCATCGCCTCGCCCGACGGCACCGCCGCCCACATCGACCCCGTCAAGCTCACCGAGGCCGACGAGACGGCCCTGCGGGCCTGGCTGGGCGACGACGACAGGCCCAAGGCCGTACACGACGCCAAGGGGCCCATCCTGGCCCTCTGGGCGCAGGGCATGGAGCTGCGCGGGCTGAGCTGCGACACCGCGCTGGCCGCCTACCTGGCGATGCCGGGGCAGCGCACCTTCGCCCTCGAAGACCTGGCCAGGCGCTACCTCAACCGCGACCTGCGGGCCGAGGAGGACAGCGGCGGGCAGGCCGCGCTGTTCGGCGACGATGAGGACGCCCCGGCCAAGGACCTTGCGCTGCGCGCCCACGCCGTGCGCGAGCTGGCCGACTCGCTGGAGACGTTCCTCGCCGGGCGCGGCGGCACCCAGCTCCTCGGCGACGTGGAGCTGCCGCTGCTGTCGGTGCTGGCCGAGATGGAGCGGGCGGGCATCGCCGTCGACGGCGAATACTTCGCGGGCCTGGAGGCCGAGTTCGGGGCCGCGGTCAAGCACGCCGTGGAGGAGGCGCACCGCGCGGTCGGCGAGCAGTTCAACCTGGGCTCGCCCAAGCAGCTGCAGGAGATCCTCTTCGTCCGGCTCAACCTGCCCAAGACCAAGAAGATCAAGACCGGCTACAGCACCGACGCCGACCAGCTGGCCTGGCTCGCCACGCAGACCGAGCACGAGCTGCCGACGATCATGCTGCGCCACCGCGACCAGGCCAAGCTGCGCACCACCGTCGAGGGCCTCATCAAGGAGATCGCCGACGACGGCCGCATCCACACCACGTTCAACCAGACCATGGCCGCCACCGGCCGCCTGTCCTCGGAGAAGCCCAACCTCCAGAACATCCCGATCCGCACCGCCGAGGGCCGCCGCATCAGGCAGGGCTTCGTGGTCGGCGAGGGCTACGAGACACTGCTGACGGCCGACTACAGCCAGATCGAGCTGCGGATCATGGCCCACCTGTCGGGCGACGACGCGCTGATCGCGGCGTTCGAGTCGGGTCACGACTTCCACCAGGCCACCGCGGCCAGGGTGTTCGACCTGCCGCCCGAGCAGATCGACGGTGAGCTGCGGGCCCGCATCAAGGCGATGAACTACGGGCTGGCCTACGGGCTGTCCGACTTCGGGCTGGCCGGGCAGCTCAACATCCCGGTGGCCGAGGCGCGGGCGCTGAAGGAGGAATACTTCCAGGAGTTCGGCGGCGTGCGTGACTTCCTGCACGCCATCGTCGCCCAGGCACGCACCGACGGCTACACCGAGACCATCATGGGCCGCCGCCGCTACCTGCCCGACCTCACCAGCGACAACCGCCAGCGCAGGGAGATGGCCGAGCGGATGGCGCTCAACGCGCCCATCCAGGGGTCGGCCGCCGACATCATCAAGGTCGCCATGCTCAACGTGCGTCAGGCGCTGGGGGAGGAGCGGCTGGCCTCCAGGATGCTGCTGCAGGTGCATGACGAGCTGGTGTTCGAGGTGGCGCCTGGGGAGCTGGAGAAGCTCAGGCAGGTCGTGTCCGACCAGATGAACGCCGCCTACCGCCTGCGGGTGCCGCTGGAGGTGTCCGTCGGCGTCGGGCGCACCTGGGAGGACGCCGGCCACTGACCCGGGCCTGATTCTGGAGGTTCCGTGGCGCGCCCTGCGGCCGGTCCCGAGCCGTTGTTGTTCGCCCTGGGCGAAAAAACTCTCCTGGAGCGATGCGGCGCGTCCACAGCAACGAGATGCGGGGGAAGTGCCGCAAGTGATGCTCGCGCCGCTGGTTGGAGGGGGTGCGGGCGCCGTGGTGAGCGGTCTCACTCCGGCGGTGATCCGGCCCGAGCTCCATCCCGGAGGAAGTTCGGGGTAATATCGGGGCCAAGCGTGGGCTCCAGGTCGTCGCGTACTCATGCCTCCCTGGATTGACCCCGTGGCCCAGGTCTCATATGCTGATCGCTGCGCTGTGGGCTCGCGCGCGCCTCAGACGGAGCGGGCTCGCGCTCGGTCACGTCGATGTCGTCATTCCTCGGCTTGATGCGGAAGAGGGCCTGCCGCGCATCCGCCACATCGACATCCTGTCCGCGTTCGGAGCAATTCCACACATGACGTCCAGCACTGAGGCCACCTCGAGCACCCCGCAGGTAGCGGTCAACGACATCGGGTCCGAGGAAGCCTTCCTCGCAGCGATCGACGAGACCATCAAATACTTCAACGACGGCGACATCGTCGAGGGCACCGTCGTCAAGGTCGATCGAGACGAGGTCCTTCTCGATATCGGCTACAAGACCGAGGGTGTCATTCCCTCGCGCGAGCTTTCGATCAAGCACGATGTCGACCCTGCTGACGTCGTGGAGGTCGGCGAACACGTCGAGGCCCTGGTTCTCCAGAAGGAGGACAAAGAGGGCCGCCTGATCCTGTCCAAGAAGCGCGCCCAGTACGAGCGCGCCTGGGGCACGATCGAGAAGATCAAGGACGAGGACGGCATCGTCACCGGCACGGTCATCGAGGTCGTCAAGGGTGGGCTCATCCTCGACATCGGCCTGCGTGGCTTCCTCCCGGCGTCCCTGGTCGAGATGCGTCGTGTCCGCGACCTGCAGCCGTACGTCGGCCGTGAGCTCGAAGCCAAGATCATCGAGCTCGACAAGAACCGCAACAACGTGGTTCTGTCGCGCCGCGCCTGGCTCGAGCAGACGCAGTCCGAGGTTCGCCAGACGTTCCTCAACACCCTCCAGAAGGGTCAGGTCCGCAAGGGCGTCGTCTCCTCGATCGTCAACTTCGGCGCGTTCGTGGACCTCGGCGGCGTCGACGGCCTGGTCCACGTGTCCGAGCTGTCCTGGAAGCACATCGACCACCCGTCCGAGGTCGTCGAGGTGGGCCAGGAGGTCACGGTCGAGGTCCTCGACGTCGACATGGAGCGCGAGCGCGTCTCCCTGTCGCTCAAGGCCACCCAGGAAGACCCGTGGCAGCAGTTCGCCCGCACCCACCAGATCGGCCAGGTCGTGCCCGGCCGGGTCACCAAGCTGGTGCCGTTCGGCGCGTTCGTCCGGGTCGAGGAGGGCATCGAGGGCCTGGTCCACATCTCCGAGCTGGCCGAGCGTCACGTGGAGATCCCGGAGCAGGTCGTCCAGGTCGGCGACGAGATCTTCGTGAAGATCATCGACATCGACCTCGACCGTCGCCGCATCAGCCTCTCGCTGAAGCAGGCCAACGAGGGTGTCGGGACCGAGGTCGAGTTCGACCCGACCCTCTACGGCATGGCGGCCACCTACGACGACCAGGGCAACTACATCTACCCCGAGGGCTTCGACCCGGAGACCGGGGAGTGGCTCGAGGGCTTCGACAAGCAGCGCGAGGAGTGGGAGCGGCAGTACGCCGAGGCCCAGCAGCGCTTCGAGGCGCACAAGAAGCAGATCGAGGAGGCGCGCAAGGCCGAGGCCGAGGCGGGCGAGGCGGCTCCCTCGTCCTACAGCGGCGAGACCCAGGCCCAGCCTGGCACCTCGTCGTCGGCTCCCGCCAGCGGCGCGCTCGCCTCGGACGAGGCGCTCGCGGCCCTGCGCGAGAAGCTCGCCGGCGGCCAGAGCTGAGGATCTCCCTCCTCAGGTCACCCGCCTAGGGCACAGCCTGCTGCGAAGGCCCCGCACGGTTCTCCGTGCGGGGCCTTCCGCGTCTCGGGCGGGCCATGCCGGGCGGTTTGGTGGCCGGGGGGACGGGCCTGGCG
>NZ_JADOGI010000126.1 GCF_015645445.1 Nonomuraea cypriaca
GGGGTGTGGCGACGGATCGTGGGGGTGTCGCCGGCGGCTTCCGTGCCGGGGCGGCGGGAGTGGTGGGCGGCGGCGAGCAGGCTGTCGCGCAGAAGGGCGGGTGGGGGTTCGGCGACGGACTCGGCCAGGCGGGCGGCGGCTTCCCGCAGCCGCCACACCTCGTCCCCGCAACCCCGGCACGCGAGCAGGTGCTCCTCGAACAGCACCCGCTCGGCGTACGGCAGTGCGTGCACGGCGTAGGCGCCAGAGAGGGTGTGGAGCTCGTCGTTCATTCGTCCACTCCCGGTGTGAGAGGAGGCTCACGCATGTACTTCGGCGGCTCGGGCATGTCGGATGGCCACGGGGGTTGCTCATTTCGTATGGTGTGCGACAATCTCATCGGGTGATGAATTATGGGATGTGTGATCGCCGGCGGTGGACCCGCCGGTGCGATGCTCGCGCTGCTTCTCGCCAGATCAGGCGTTGAGGTGACGCTGCTGGAGAAGCACGCCGACTTCCTGCGCGACTTCCGCGGGGACACCATCCATCCGTCCACGATGGAGGTGCTCGAAGAGCTGGGGCTCGTGACGGAGTTCCTGAAACTCCCGCACAGGAAGGCGTACGGAGCCAGCCTGGCGACCGACGACGGGGACATCAGGGTGGCGAGCCTGCGCAGCCTGCCGACCAAGTACAACTACATCGCGTTCGTGCCGCAATGGGACTTCCTCAAGCTCGTCACGTCGGCCGCCGCGAAGCATCCGAGCTTCCGGCTGCTGATGGAGTCCGAGGCGTACGACCTGATCCGCGAGGGCGGCGCCGTACGCGGGCTGCGCTATCGCGACGGGTCGGGCGAGCACGAGATCCGGGCGGACCTGACCGTGGCCGCCGACGGGCGGCACTCGGTGCTGCGCGAGCGGGCGGGACTCGTGCCCGAGGACCTCGGGGCGCCGATGGACGTGGTGTGGTTCCGGCTGCCCCGGTACGACACCGATCGCGATGACACCTTCCTGCGGATCTCCAGCGGCCGCATGATGGTCGCGATCAACAGGGAGAGTTACTGGCAGCTGGCCTACCTGATCCGCAAGGGCGGCTACGACGACCTGGTCGGCAGCGGCATCGACGCCCTCCGCGAGCCGGTGGCGGAGCTGCTGCCGTGGCTGGCGGACCGGATCGGCCAGCTCCACGGCTACGACGACGTGAGCGTGCTCACCGTCGCGCTCAACCGGCTGCGGCGCTGGCACCGGCCCGGGTTCCTGTGCATCGGGGACGCGGCGCACGCCATGTCGCCGGTGTTCGGGGTGGGGATCAACCTTGCCGTGCAGGACGCGGTGGCCACCGCCAACCTGCTGGCCGCCTCGCTCAGGTCGGGCGCGCCGATCCCCGAGTCCGCCCTGCGCCGGCTCCAGCGGCGGCGGATGTTCCCGACCAGGGTGACGCAGGCGGCGCAGCGGCTGGTGCAGAACCGGGTGATCGACCCGGCGCTGGACCGCCGGCTCGACCCGTCCAAGCTGCCTCGGGACCTGACCAGGATTCCGCTGCTCAGCCGGATACTCCCGCAGTTCATCGGTCGTGGCGTCCGTCCTGAGCACGTCAAAGTGCGGCCGTCGGGGCCCGTCGGCGTATAACTGCCTTCTCACAACGTGGACAAGAGGGTCGGTGGGGCAGAGCCAGTGGAATACCCTCGTATCTCGTGAGCAGCAATCTCGTGGATCTCGATTCCTGGCGAGCCCTCCCCGCGGCGCAGCAGCCAGACTGGCCCGACCGCGGCGAGCTCGACAAGGTCGTCGCCGAGCTCGGCGGCCTGCCCCCACTGGTCTTCGCGGGCGAGTGCGACCAGCTCAAGGAGCAACTGGCCGCCGTCGCCCGCGGCGAGGCGTTCGTCCTGCAGGGCGGCGACTGCGCCGAGACCTTCTCCGGCGCCACCGCCGACAACGTGCGCAACAAGCTCAAGACGCTGCTGCAGATGGCGATCGTGCTGACCTACGCGGCCAAGGTGCCGGTCGTGAAGATCGGCCGGGTCGCCGGGCAGTTCGCCAAGCCGCGCTCCAAGGCCACCGAGATCCGCGACGGTGTCGAGCTGCCCGCCTACCGGGGCGACATGGTCAACGGCTTCGACTTCACCGCCGAGTCACGCAACCCCGACCCGTGGCGGCTGCTCAAGGCCTACCACTCCTCGGCCGTGACGCTCAACCTCGCCCGCGCCTTCACCAAGGGCGGCTACGCCGACCTGCGCCAGGTGCACGCCTGGAACCAGGACTTCGTCGCCGAGTCCCCGGCCGGGCGCCGTTACGAGCAGCTCGCCAGGGAGATCGACCAGGGGCTCGCGTTCATGCGGGCCTGCGGGGCCGATCCCGAGGAGTTCCACACGGTCGAGTTCTACTCCTCCCACGAGGCGCTCATCCTCGACTACGACCGGGCGCTGACCCGCATCGACTCGCGTACGGGCCTGCCCTACGACGTGTCGGCACACATGGTCTGGATCGGTGAGCGCACCCGGCAGCTCGACGGGGCGCACGTCGACTTCTTCGCCAGCATCCGCAACCCGATCGGCGTCAAGCTCGGGCCCTCCACCACGCCCGAGGAGGCGCTCGCGCTGATCGAGCGGCTCAACCCGCGCAACGAGGCGGGGCGGCTCACGTTCATCACCCGCATGGGCTCGGCCCGGATCCGCGAGCTCCTGCCCGCGCTGGTCAAGGAGGTCACCGCCGCCGGAGCGCGGGTGGCCTGGATCTGCGACCCGATGCACGGCAACACCTTCGAGGCGCCCAGCGGGCACAAGACCAGGCGGCTCGACGAGGTGCTGGACGAGGTGGCCGGGTTCTTCGAGGTGCACCGGGCGCTCGGCACGCATCCTGGCGGCATCCACATCGAGTTCACCGGCGACGACGTGACCGAGTGCGTGGGCGGCGGGCACGAGATCGTCGAGGGCGATCTGGCCACCCGCTACGAGACGGCCTGCGACCCCCGGCTCAACCGCAGCCAGTCCCTGGACCTGGCCTTCCGGGTCGCCGAGCTCTACCGCGGCTGACCGGGCCGGTCGGGCGCGGGCCGATCACCACGCCGGTCGGTCGGCGTGGTGATCGAGGTCTCAGATTCGGGCTTACCGAATTCAGGTTGATCCTCAGGTTCCGCCGCTATCATCGCCCTGAATAAGGCGAAATTTGGGAGAAAACCGTGGATAGTGCCCCCGAGGGGGTGGACCCTAACGTCCCCAACGTCGCGAGGATGTACGACTACTATCTCGACGGCAAGGACAACTTCGCGGCGGACCGTGCGGCGGCGGAGCAGATACTCAAGACGTTCCCCGACACCAAGGCGGGCGCCCGGTCCAACCGGGCGTTCCTGCGGCGGGCCGTACGGCATGTGGTGGACGCGGGCGTACGTCAGATCGTGGACCTCGGCGCCGGGCTGCCGACGCAGGGCAACACCCACGAGATCGCTCCCGAGGCGCGCGTCGTGTACGTGGACTACGACTCGGTGGTGTGCGTACACGGCAGGGCGCTGCTGGCCAGGAAGGAGAACGTCGACTTCGTCCAGGCCGACGTGCGGGATCCGGACGCGTTGCTGGACAAGCTCGGCGGGCTGATCGACTTCGACCGGCCGGTGGCGTTCCTGATGCTGGCGATCCTGCACTTCATCCCGGACGACATCGCGTACGGCGCGGTCACCAAGTTGCGTGAGGCGAGCGCGCCGGGCAGCCACCTGGTGCTCAGCCACGCCGTGGACAGCACGCCGGACACGACCCCGCAGGCCCTGGAGATCTACAAGAGGGCCACCGCCGCGCTCAACCTCCGCACCAAGGAGGGGGTCCTGCGCTTCTTCGACGGCTACGAGCTGGCCGAGCCGGGGCTGACCTACCCCAACGGATGGCGTCCCGACGACCCGGACGCCCCGGGGAACGGCATCAACTTCGGCTACGTCGGCGTGGGCCGCAAGCTCTGAGCACGCCGAAGTCCCGCCCGGTCGCGGGCGGGACTTCTGAAGGGCTGAGCCAGAGCTGGGCTCTGAAGGACGGGACTCGGAAGGGCTGGGCTCGCTCCGAACGCGCTCAGTTCTTCCCGGCCTGCTTGAGCTCCTCGCTGAGCTCGGCCCTGATGGCGTCCATGTCGAGCGCCCGGACCTGCCCGATCAGGTCCTCGAGCGCGGGCCCCGGAATGGCGCCGGCCTGGGCGAAGACCACGATGCCGTCACGGATGGCCATGAGCGTCGGGATCGACGTGATGTCGAAGCCCTGCGCGAGCCCCTGCTCGGCGTCCGTGTCGATCTTGCCGAAGGTGATGTCGTCGTGCTTGTCCGACGCCTGCTCGAAGATCGGCCCGAACTTCTTGCACGGCGGGCACCACTCGGCCCAGAAGTCGAGCAGCACGATCCCCTTGTCGGCGATGTCGTTGAAGTTCGTCTCGGTTACTTCGATGGTCGCCACAAGTGGCTCCTCGCTCGTCGTCTCATCTGTGCATCGGGTGTCAACCACGTACCCAACCCCAGCATTCCATGCCGCGCGGCCGGGCGCGGCCCGGAAGCGGCGCACCCGGCGGGGCTCGGCGGCCGCCCGGCCGGCTCAAATCGATGAATCTGGACCGCATATTTCCACATAAAAGTGGATAGACCATAAAATCATCGAACCTTGACACGAGCCCGTGCGGGTATGACCCATTCATGGACTGGGTCACCTGCGCGTTTTCCGCTGCCTGCACCGGAATCGCAAGCCGGCCGTCCGGCTTCTGCCTCGCACATCTGCCTCCCGACCGGCTCCCGGAGGTGCTCGGCGAGATCTCCCCCGGCCGCCTGCTCGACCTGCGCGGCACGACAGTCAACGGCGACCTGCTGTCCAGGGTCCTCGAGGCCACCGGACACAGACTCGGCAGGGCGCGGCTCGACCGCGTCAGGTTCACCGGCGACGTCCGGTTGCCCGGCGTGACGTTCGCGGGCGACGTGTCGCTCGACGGGGCCAGGTTCGACCGGCTGGCCTCGTTCTTCGGCGCCCGCTTCGAGGGCAACGTGTCGCTGGCCGGGGCCAGGTTCGTCCGCGAGCTGTCCTTCCACGGGGTCACCGTGCGCGGCCACGTCTCGCTCGACCACGCCGTGATGTCCCGCGACGCGCTCTTCAGCCAGGCGGTCTTCGGGCACGGGCTGTCGTGCGAGCGGGCCAGGTTCGACGGGTACGCCACCTTCGACGGCGCCAGGCTCGGCGACGGGGCCGCGTTCAGAGGGGCGCGTTTCGGCCGTACCGTGTCCTTTCGCAAGGTCAGCGGGCACGCCGGGTTCGATACGGCGCACTTCGCCGCGGACGCGTACCTGTCGGCCACCGGACGGCTCTCGGCCGCCAGGGCCCGCGCGGACGGGCTCCTGGACGTGACGGTGGCGCGGTGCGGCGTGGACCTGCGCGGGGTGGAGGTGGCGGGGACGACCACGTTGAGGCTCACCGACTCGCAGGCCGACCTGGAGGGCGCGGTGCTGCGCGGGCCCGCCACCGTGACCGGCAGGGGCCTGTCCACGGTGACCTCGCTGCGCCAGGTGGAGGCGGCCGACCTGACGTTGTTCGGGCTGGACCTGTCGGCCTGCAGGTTCGCCGGGCTGGCCCATCCCCACGGGGTGCGGGTCAAGGACTGCACGTTCGCGCTCACCCCGCGCGGCCTGCGGATGAGCCTGCGCTGGCCGATGCTGCGCTGGTTCTCCCGCCGCAGCGCGCTGGCGGACGAGCACAGCCTGCGCGGCTGGGCGTCCCCGGAGGATCCGGGCACCACGCCCGACCGGCTGGCGGCGCTCTACTCCGGGCTGCGCCCGAGCGACCGGGCCACCTCCGCCGACTTCGCCTTCGCCGCCATGGAGATGCGCCGCCAGTCCGGCCACCGGTTCTGGCTGTCCCTGTCGTGGCTCCTGTGCGGGTACGGCATGCGCATGGGCCGGGCGGCGGCCTGGTTCGTCCTGCTGGCGGCGCTCGCGGCGGCCGTCGTGGCGTTGACCTCGGCCTCCCACGCCGCCCGCCAGCCCCAGCACCACCCGGCCGTGCACCGCTGACGGCCGATCAGAGGCTGTCCAGGATCAGAGGCTGTCCACGAGGGCGGCGATGGCGCGGAAGTGGGACGAGCGCCAGCCGCCGCCCATGATCCGGCGGGAGAGCTGCTGCAACTCGTCGTCCGGGTCGAAGCCCTCGTGGTCGAGGAACAGCCGGGTCCCCCGCCCCTCGGCCTCCAGCCGCCAGGTGACGGTCCAGTCGGCCCGCTTGCGATCACTCCAGCTGATCTTCAGCAGCTTCTCCTGCTCGATCTCCAGCACCTCGCAGTAGACGACCCCGTCGAAGCCCACCGCCTTCTTGGGCTCCGTCGTGAACGTGAACCGGTGGCCGATCTCCGCCTTGAAGTCGTTGGGCATGAGCCACCTGGCGACCAGGTCGGGCTCGGTGAGCGCCCGCCAGACCTTCGCGGGCGGGTGCGCGATGAACTGGTCGAGCCTGATCGCGCGCAGGTCCTCAGTCGTCCTGTCGCCGGACGTCGTCATCTTCCTTCTCGCCTTCTGTCTCGTCTGGCAATGTCTGGTGTCGCCCGGTCTCGTCCCGCCCGGTCTCGTCCCGCCCGGTCTCGTCTGGCAAATCGTCGAGCAGGGTCGTGAGGTCGGCGAGGCGCTCCCGCCAGAACCGTTCGTACGGGCTGAGCCAGTCGCGCAGTTCCATGAGCGGCGCCGCCTCCAGCCGGTAGTGCCGCTCCCTGCCCTTGCGGTTCTCGGCCACCAGCCCCGCGTCCCTGAGCACCTTGAGATGCTCCGACACGCTGGGCCTGCTCATGTCGAACCGCTCGGCCAGCCGGCCGGCGGGCTGGGGGCCCTCGTCGAGCAGCAGTCGCAGCAGCTCGCGCCTGGCCGGGCTGGCCAGGGCCGCGAACACGTGGTCGGCCGTCACGTCTGGCTGACCACGAACCCGTTTCCGAACGGATCCCGGAACAGCAGCTGCCGCCCCCACGGCTCGTCGCTCGGTCCCTCGAAGGCGGCGTCGTGCTCCCGCAGCCGCGCGGCCAGCGCGTCGAGGTCGGGCGCGGCCAGCACCAGGCCCCCGATCGGCGGCATCTCGGGGAACCAGGAGGCCAGCAGCAGCGTGGTCGCGGCCCCCTTCGGGGCGACGGTGAGCCAGCGGCCCATCGGGAACGGGTTGTCGGTGCGCACCTCGAAGTCGAGCACGCCGGTGTAGAAGGCCAGCGCCCGCTCCTGGTCGGCGACGGGCAACGTCACGGTGAGAATGGAGGAGATCGGCATGTCGGCCACTATACGTAGGTTTTTCCCTACATATCAACCGCATCCCCTCCGAAATATCGGGGAATTCCCTGAGTGAACCCCTGAGGCCCTCCTCCGTAAACTGGAGATCATGCGGATCGACGACTACGTGACCGAGCTCGACCACGCACTCGCCGGACCGCACGGGCCCAAGCGCGACCTGGTCGTCGAGGCACGTGACAGCCTGATCGACACGGCGGACGCCCTTGAGGCCGACGGGCTCGACCGGGCGGAGGCGGAGCGGGTCGCGGTGGCGGAGTTCGGGGCGGTCGCCGAGGTCGCGCCCGGCTACCAGGCCGAGCTGACCTGCGCCTCCGGCCGGCGGCTCGGCGTCCTGCTGTTCGTCAGCGTCCCGATCACGGTGCTCATGTGGTCGGTGCTCTGGCGGATCTACCCGGCCGGCGACGACGCCTGGCTGCACCAGCCCACGTGGTTCCTGGCGGTCTCGCGGCTGCTCGACGTCGTCCAGCTCTCCACCGGCCTGTACGGCGGGCTCGTGCTGTTCGCGCTGGGCCGGGGCGCCAGGTGGATCCGCCGGCCGCGGCTGCTGACCAGGTCGCTGGGGGTGATCGTGTGGGCCACGCTGCCGATCACCGCCGGGCTCGCCCTGCTGCTTTCGTATGGCGCCGACGAGCCGAACACCCTGGACGCCCTGCCCACCATGCTGGCCAACCTGGTGACCTCGTCCCTGTGGGGGATGCAGATCTACGGCGCGGTCCGCTGCCTGCGCATCACCCGGGCATCGCGTACACACTGACCCCGCGCGCCGATCCGGCGCCGGGCCCTCACCCTGCCGCGCGCGTCTCCGCGCGGAGCACACTGCCGATCACGTTGGTGAACTCGCGCCAGGCCGACCGCTCGCCTTCGAGCTGCTTCCTGCCCGAGTCCGTCAGCCGGTAGGTGCGGCGCTTGCGCCCGCCCACCGTGGCCCACTCGCTGGACAGGTGGCCGATGCGCTCCAGCCTGCGCAGAGCCGGATAGACGGTGCCTGTCGGCACGCTCAGCGCGCCCCCGCTGCGCTCCTGCAGCGCCTCGATGATGGCGTAGCCGTGCAGCGGCTCCCGCTCCAGCACTGAGAGCAGCAGCGCGTCCATGTGTCCGCGAAGCGCATCCGGGTTCATGACCTCGATCTTAGGCAACCGTTCCGTATGTAGCCAGTCTACATGTAGCCTATCTATATGTAGATAGGCACAACAACGGAGTCGTGATGGATGTACTCGACCTGGCACGCACCCAGTTCGCGGTGACGGGGAGTCTGCACTTCCTGTTCGTGGTGCTCACGCTGGGAATGGCGCCGCTGGTGGCGATCATGCACACCCGCTGGGCGATCGCGGGCAGGCCGCTGCACGAGGGGATGACGCGCTTCTGGGGACAGATCTACGTCATCAACTACGCGCTCGGCATCGTGACCGGGCTGGTGATGGAGTTCCAGTTCGGGCTGTCGTGGGGCGGGCTCTCCCACTACGCGGGCGACGTGTTCGGCGCGCCGCTCGCCATCGAGACGCTGGTGGCCTTCTTCCTTGAGTCCACGTTCCTGGGGCTGTGGATCTTCGGCTGGGGCCGGCTGCCCAAGTGGGCGCACCTGGCCTGCATCTGGCTCGTGACGCTGACGGCGTACGCGAGCGCGTTCTTCATCATGGTGGCCAACTCGTTCCTGCAGAACCCGGCGGGCTCGGTGGTCCGCGGCGACCGGCTGGAGCTGGCCGGCTTCGGCGCGCTGCTCTCCAACAAGGCGCTGGTCTTCTCCTTCCCGCACGTCATCGGGGCGGGGCTGCTCACCGGGGGCCTGGTGCTCGCGGGGGCGAGCGCGTACCAGTTGCGGCGGCGTACCGGTGAGGTGGAGTTCTTCACCAGGTCGCTGCGCACCGGCGTGGCGGTGGGCGCGGCCGGCAGCCTGCTCGCCGCGGCGATGGGGTACGCGCAGTTCAGCGTGGTGCAGGAGGGCAAGTTCGAGAACGTGGGGGCAGGGCTGGGGCTCGCACTCATGATGACGGTCGGCGAACTGCTGATGATGGTCATGCTGCTGGTGCTGTTGCCGCTGATCCGGTTCCTGCCGCGGTGGCGGTGGACGTACCCGGTCCTGATCGCGATGACCCCCTTGCCGTTCGTGCTGTCGATCGCCGGCTGGGTGGCCAGGGAGGTCGGGCGGCAGCCGTGGATGATCTGGGAACGGCTGACCGTGGCCGACGCCATGTCGCCGGGGTTGACCTCGGGCATGGTGACGACCTCGCTGATCGGGTTCACGGCCGTGCTGGGACTGCTGGCGGTCGTCGACTACGTGCTCATCGCGCGGGTGGTCAGGCGCGGGCCGCGGAGTCTCGACCTGGGCGCCGACGCGCCCCGTTCGCCCGCGCTGAGCTACTGAGGAGTGCTCGACATGGAAGTGATCTGGTTCGTCGTCTTCGCGGTGCTGCTGGTGGGATATTTCGCTCTGGAGGGCTTCGATCTGGGCGTGGGGCTGCTGCTGCCGGTGCTCGGACGGACGCGGGAGGGCCGTGACCGCATGGTGGCGGCCGTGGCGCCGTTCGTGCTGGCCAACGAGGTGTGGCTGGTCGCGGTCGCCGGGACGCTGTTCGGGGTCTACCCGCTGCTCGAGGGCGAGGTGCTGTTCGGGTTGTACCCCGTGGTGGTGGCCATGCTGCTGAGCTGGGTGCTGCGCGACGCCGGATTGTGGTTCAGGCGCCGGATCGACGGCTCCAGGTGGTGCGGGTTCTGGGACGCGATGATCACGTTCGGGTCGCTGGGGCTGTCGTTCGGCTGGGGCATGGCGCTGTACGCGGCGGCCACCGGCTTCTCCACCTCACCCGTCCACCCGCTCGGGCTGATGCTGGGCGTGGTCGTGACCCTGCTGTTCGCCTTCCACGGATGGACGTTCCTGGCCTGGCGGGCGCCTGGCGCGTTCGGGGCGTCCAGGCCGGGGCGGGCGCTGCTGGTCTCGGGGTTCGCGGCCGCCGTGCCCGTGCTGGGGGTGCTCGCGGGCGGGATGCCGTACCTGCTGGAGCACAGCGCGTCCCCGGCCGCGTTGAATGTGCTCAGTTTCATGGTGCTGCCGTGCGCACCCATCATGCTTGGCGCGCAAATATGGGTATGGCGCACTTTTCATCCGGGAAAGGATGCCGTCCGGCTCCCATCGTTCTTCTGAGGACTCGTGCACAAGGATCTCCTGCGGCTCATGCGGGCCGAGCGGTCGGTGCGCCGCCACCTGACCGTCACCATGGTCGCGGCCGTTCTCGCGGGGCTGCTCGTGCTCGTGCAGGCCGAACTGCTTGCCGGGGTGCTGTCCGGCCGCTTCACCGCCGCCGCCCTCGGCGCTCTCGCGGCCGTGGTGGGCGTACGTGCGCTGCTCGCGTGGACGCAGGGCGTCTTCGCCGGGCGTACCGCGACCGGGGTGAAGTCGGCCCTGCGGCACCGGCTGCTGGCCCGGCTGCGCGAGCTCGGCCCTGGGCGGCTCACCGAGCACCGGTCCGGCGAGCTGGTCACGCTCACCGGGCGGGGGCTGGACGGCCTGGACGCGTACCTCACCGGCTACCTGCCGTCGATCGCGGTGGCCGCGGTGGTGCCGCTGGCCGTACTCGTCCGGCTGTTCGCCGCCGACCTCGGGAGCGCCGTCATCGTGCTGGTCACGCTGCCGCTGATCCCGGTCTTCGGCGCGCTGGTGGGCATGACGACCAAGGCCGTGACCGAACGCCAGTACCGCGCGCTGTCGCGGCTCGGCGGGCACTTCCTCGACGTGGTGCGCGGGCTGCCGACGCTGCGCGCGTTCGGGCGGGCGCGTTACCAGGCCGGCGTCATCCAACAGGTCGCGGACGCGCACAGGAGCGCGACCATGCGGACGTTGCGGGTGGCGTTCCTGTCGTCGCTGGTGCTCGAGCTGTGCGCGTCGCTGTCGCTGGCGCTGGTGGCGGTGCCGATCGGGCTGCGGCTGCTCGGCGGGTCGCTGGACCTGACCACGGCGTTGCTGGTGCTGTTGCTGGCGCCGGAGGCCTATCTGCCGTTGCGGGCCATGGGGACGCGGTTCCACGCCTCGATGGAGGGGGTGGCCGCCGCCGACGCGGCCTTCGCCGTACTGGACGACTCTTCCGACCCGGCACGCCCGGCCACCAGCGCGGACGACGCTCACGCCGGCGGGCGGGAAGTCCGCTCTGAGGCGCCCGAGATCCGGCTGGAGGGCGTCACCGTCCGCTACCCGGGCCGGGACGGCGCCGCGCTGGACGACGTCTCCCTCACCATCGGCCCGCGCGAACGCGTCGCCCTGGTCGGCGAGAGCGGCGGCGGCAAGAGCACGCTGCTCCACCTGATCCTCGGTTTCGTCCAGCCGGCCGAGGGACGGGTGCTCATCGACGGCACGGACCTGCGCGAGCTGGACCTCGGGAGCTGGCGGGCGCGGCTGGCGTTCGTGGCGCAGCGGCCGCACCTGTTCGCCACGTCCGTCGCGGACAACATCCGCCTCGGCGCTCCTTCCGCCTCCCTGGAGGAGGTACGACAGGCCGCCGCCGGCGCGCACGCCGACTTCGTGGCGGACCTGCCGCAGGGGTTCGACACCGTGGTGGGCGAGCGCGGCGCCAACCTGTCGGCCGGTCAGCGGCAGCGGATCGCCCTGGCGCGCGCCTTCTGCCGGCCTGACGCGTCGGTGCTGCTGCTTGACGAGCCCACGGCCCGCCTGGACGGGCGCAGCGAGGCGGCTGTGGTGGCGGGGACCGAGAGGCTGGCCGACGACCGTACGGCCGTCATCGTCGCCCACCGCCCCGCCATGATCGACCTGGCCGACCGCGTCATCCGCATCCACGAGGGCCGCGTCATCTCCGACACCTCGGACACCAACGGCACCGACACCCCTGGCACCACTGGAACCATTCGGACTAACGGCACCACAGGCACCGGCACCTCCGGCACCACTGGCACCACTGGCCCCTCCGGCACCGAAGCCGCCGGCACCACCGCCCCGCCCGGTCAGGACGGCGAGGGCGGGCGTCAGGGGCGGGAGCCGGTCAGGGCGGCGGGACTTGAGTGGGACGAGCGTTGAACCGGCGGATGGGCATGCGACTGCTGTGGGCCGTGCTGGCAGGGGCGGCGGCCGACCTGGCCGGGCTCGGCCTGATCGCCGCCGCCGCGTGGCTGATCACGCGGGCCGCGCAGCAGCCGTCCATGGCCGCGCTCAGCGTGGCGATCGTGGCGACCAGGGCGTTCGCCACCAGCAAGGGCGTCTTCAGGTACGCCGAGCGCCTCACCGGCCATGACGTGGCCCTGCGCGCCCAGGCCGGCACCCGTGAACGCCTCTACCACGCCCTCATCCCGCCCCAGCAGCCGCGCCACGGCGGCGCCGACCTGCTCAGCCGCATGGTGGACGACACCGAGGCCGTACAGGACCTGCTCGTCCGCTGCCTCCTGCCCGCCGCCGCGGCGGCGGTCGCCGGGCTGGCCGCCGTCGTCATCGGGCTGACCATCCTGCCGGTGGCGGCGCTCGCCCTGGTGGCCGGACTGGTGCTGGCCGGGGTGGCGCTCCCCGCCGGTACGGCCGCCGCCGCCCGCCGCTGGTCGGCCAGGATCGCGCCGGCCAGGGCCGCGCTGGCGGGCCGGGTGGCCGACCTGGTGCACGGCTCGGCCGACCTGGCCGCGTACGGCGCGGACGACGAGGCGCTGGCCAAGGCGCTCGCCACCGGCGAATCCCTGGCCGCCCTCGAACGCCGCCAGGCCCGTGTCCACGCCGCCGCCCTGGCCGGGGGCACCCTGGTGCAGGGGTTGACGGTGGCGGCCGTCGTACTGCTCGCTCAGGGCGCGGGGACCGGCTCGGTCGGCACGGCCGTGCTGGCGCTGACCGCGCTGGTGGCGTTCGAGCCCGTCCTGCCCCTGGCGGCGGCCGGTGAACGCATGGCGGGCATCACGGCCGCGCTCAGGCGCCTCCGCGAGGTCCGCTCCACCACTCCCGCCGTCACCGAGCCCACCGCACCGGGCCCCGTACCTGCATCGCCGCTGACCATCGAGATCGCCAACCTGGTGGTACGCCACCCCGGCGCCGCCACACCGCCCACGATCACGGCGCGCGACGGCGCCACGGCCGACGCACCCCCCTCCTCTCTGGGCGCAGATGTGCCGCCGGCGGGACGGGCGGCGTTGGACGGGGTGTCGTTGCGGATCACGCCGGGGAAGCGGGTGGCGGTCGTCGGGCCCAGCGGGGCGGGGAAGAGCACGCTGCTGGCGGCGTTGATGCGGCTGGTGGAGCCCGAGTCCGGAAATATCCGGATCAATGGGGTCGACATCCGGGACCTCTCAGGGGACGACGTACGGACCCTGATGACGGGGCTCACCCAGGACCCGTACATCTTCCGCACCACCCTCCGCGACAATCTGCGCCTAGCCGGCCCGGACGCCGACGAGGAGGCGTTGCGGCGGGCCGTAAGGGAGGCCAGGCTCGACGACTGGGTCGAGCGGACCGGGTGGGACGCCGAGCTGGGCGAGGACGGCAAGACCGTGTCCGGCGGGCAGGCGCAGCGGCTGGCCCTGGCCAGGGCGCTGCTGTACGACCCCCCGGTGCTGCTGCTCGACGAGCCGGCCGAGGCACTCGACGAGGAGACCGCCGACCGGCTGATGAGCGACCTGCTCGACGTGACCGGGGACCGCACCACGGTCCTGGTGACGCACCGCCTCAAGGGCCTGGAGCTGGTCGACGAGATCGTCGTCCTGGACGAGGGCCGGGTCGCCCAGCGCGGGCGTCACGACGAGCTCGTCGCCGCGCCCGGCTACTACCGGGACCTGTGGGAGTCCGAGGTCCTGACCAGAAGGTGAGCATCCCGTAGCGGGTAGCGGTTGAGTTTGCGCGGCAAGTAGGTTTAAATTACAAACCAGTTTGAACCTACGAGGAGTTTGCATGGTCGACGACGAGCGATCCCCCACCCCCGAAGAGGTGCTCCGCGTCATCAAGGAGCAGAACTCGGCCACCGTGAGGTTGCTCGGCGGCAACCCGATGCTGGTCTACGTGCCGTGGGGAGTGGCCTGGCTGCTCGGCTTCACCGCGTACTTCCTGCACCTCGGGCTGAGCGGCGAGCCGTACGCGCCGATCAGTGAGGGGCAGGCGCTCGGCGTGCTCATGGTGGGGCTCATCGTCGCCGGGGCGGTATCCGCGCGGGGGTACGCGCGGAGCAGCAAGCTGGTCCGCGGCGACAGCTCGGCCAGAGGAACGATGTACGGCCTTGCCTTTTTCGCAGGGATGATGCTGATGGCGATCATCGCCGGTCGGATCTCTCCCCATCTGCCTCCCGGCGAGTCGGGCCTGCTCTGGGCGGGCATGTCGATGATGGTGGTCGCGACGCTCTACATGGCGGGCGGCGCGATCTGGCTGAACTGGCCGATGTTCTTCGCCGGCGTCTGGGTCGCCGTCGTCAACGGAGTGGGCGTGGTGCTCGGGGCCGCCTGGCACGCGCTGCTGATGGCCGTCCTGGTGGGCGGGGGTTTCATCGTCTTCGGCCTGTGGCTGAGGCGCCGCGGATGAGCGCGGACCAGGCTCTGCCTGAGCTCGATCCGGTGATCCACGCCCAGGCCAGGCTGCGCGTGATCGCCGCGCTCAACGTCCTCGGCGACGGCGACGAGATGGCGTTCGCCTCGATGAAGGATCTGCTCGGCATGACCGCGGGCAACCTGTCGGTCCATCTGACCAAGCTGGAAGAAGCCGGATACGTCCGGATCACCAAGACGCACAAGGGCCGCACTCCCGTCACGTACGTGGCGATCACCAAACGCGGGCGGCTGGCCTTCGACGAATACACCAAGGCGATTCGCGCCCTGCTGGACAACGCTGGAGGAAACGTATGACGGTCCTCGCGAGAACGATCGAGGCCACCCGCCGCTACGGCGACGTGCTGGCGCTCGACCGCGTCACGCTCGACATCAGGGCGGGCGAGCTGGTGGGGCTGCTCGGCCCCAACGGCGCGGGCAAGTCCACCCTGATCAACCTGTTCGTGGGGCTGCGCCGCCCCACGTCCGGCACGGTCGAGCTGCTCGGCGGCTCACCTCAGGACCCGGCCATGCGCCGCGGCATCGGCATGACGCCGCAGGAGACCGGGCTGCCGGAGTCGTTACGCGTCTCGGAGATCGTCGACGTCGTGTCGGCGCACTTCCCCGAGCGGGCGGACAAGGGCGAACTGCTGGCCAGGTTCGGTCTCGGCGATCTGGCCAGGAGACAGGTGGGCGGCCTGTCCGGCGGCCAGAAGAGGCGGCTGGCGGTGGCGCTGGCGTTCGCGGGCAAGCCGCGGCTGGTCTTCCTCGACGAGCCGACGACCGGCCTGGACGTGGAGGCCAGGCGGGCGTTGTGGGACGGCATCAGGTCCTTCCACGAGGACGGCGGCACGGTCCTGCTCACCAGCCACTACCTTGAGGAGATCGAGGCCCTGGCCCAGCGGGTCGTGGTGGTCGGCCACGGCCAGGTGCTGGCCGACGACACCGTGCGTGCCGTACGCGAGATCGTGGGCGTGCGCCGCGTCTCGCTCGTCGCCGACGACCTGCCCGAACTGCCCGGCGTGCTCGGCACCGAACGCGCGGACGGCCGGATCAGCCTGGTCACCACCGATCCCGACCGGCTGGTCGTGGAGCTGGTGAGGAGCGGCACGCCGTTCTCCGGCCTCGAGATCAGGCCGACCACCCTCGAGGAGGCCTTCCTCGCCATCACCTCGAAGGAGACCGCGCATGTCTAGCCTGGCCCTGGCGCACGCCCGCTATCTCATGATCGAGCAGATCAGGGTCCCCATCAGCCTGGCGGCCAGCAGTCTGCTCCCGGCCATCGCGATGCTCGCGTTCGCGGTGCCGTACGTGGCCGCGGATCCCACGGCCGCCACCAAGTCGGCCGGCGCGCTGATGTTCTTCGGCGCGATGTCCAGCGCGCTGATCGGGCTCAGCATCTCCGTGTCCCAGGATCGCGAGCAGCCGTGGAACCCGTACCTGCGCACGCTGCCCGCGGGGCCGTTCCCGCACTTCGCCGGGCGGATCATGGTGACCGTGGCGGTCATGCTCATCTCGGTGGTGCCGGTGCTCCTGGTCACGGCGGTCTTCACCGAGGCGACGATCACGCCCGCCCGGTTGCTGCTCGCGCTGGGCGCGCTGATCGTGGGCGGGATCCCCATCATGCTGATGGGGATGTTCGTGGGCTTCCTGCTGTCGTCCAAGGCCGCGATCGCGGTGTCGCAGGTCCTGTTCTTCCCGCTGGCGATTCTGGGCGGGCTGCTCATGCCGCCGCAGTTGCTGCCGGACTTCGTCGAGGTCGTCTCGCCGTACGTGCCCACCAGGGGCGCGGCCGAGCTGATCTGGTGGGCGAGCGTGGGGCAGCGCCCGGACACGGTGGCGTTGGTCCTGCTGGCCGCGTGGACCGTGCTCCTCGCCGTCGCCGCGGGCTGGGCCTACCGCCGGGACGAGGGCCGGCGTTTCTCCTGAAAAACTCTTGAAAACGGATCTGAAAATGGGGGGGTGTGCCGCCGAGTCCGCAGCGATCTCGACGGCACACCCGTCCATGAGGGGGTCCTGGTTACTTCATCTCTTCGAGGGTGACGGTGACCTCGGCTTCCGCACCGTCCCTCATATATGTGATCTTGACCTGTTGGCCCGGTTTGAAACCTCTGACCTGCCCAACAACAGTATCTCCCCCGTCAACCGCCTTCCCACCGATCTCGGTGATCAGGTCGCCCTGCCGCATTCCGGCCTTCTCCGCCGGGCTTCCCGGGGTGATCTCCCTGACGAGGGCGCCAGGCACGTCGCCCGTGGCGTCGGTGACGCTCACGCCGAGGTACGCGTGGCTCACCTTGCCGTTGTCGATGAGCTGCTCGGACACGTGCCTGGCGGTGTTGACCGGGATGGCGAAGCCCACGCCGCCGCCGGCCGCCTCCGAGGCGATGGCCGTGTTGATGCCGACCAGTTCGCCCGCGGCGTTCACCAGCGCGCCGCCGGAGTTGCCCGGGTTGATCGAGGCGTCGGTCTGGATGGCGCCGCCGATCGTGGTGCTGGCGCCCTGGCTCTGCGGCTCCTGGCCCCAGCCGGGCGGGAGCTGCTGGCGCGGCTCGTCGCCGGTGGTGAGCGTACGGTCGAGCGCGCTGACGATGCCCGCCGTGACCGATCCGTCCAGGCCGAGCGGGCTCCCGATGGCGAGCACGGCGTCGCCCACCTTGAGCGCGTCGCTGTCGCCCAGCGTGGCCTCGGTCAGCCCGGAGACGCCGTCCGCCCTGATGACGGCGAGGTCGGTGGCCGGGTCGGTGCCGACCACGGTGGCCTTGGCGGTCTTGCCGTCGCTGAACTTGACGGTCATCTGGCCGCCCTGCGACGCGCCCTCGACCACGTGGTTGTTGGTCAGGATGAGACCGTCCTCCGACAGCACCACGCCGGAGCCCTCGCCGGTCTGGCCCTGGATCATCACGACGCTGGGCTGCACCTTGGCCGCGACCTCGGCGACGGTGAGCTGGTTGGAGGCCGACCTGAAGGTGGGGCTCGGCGCGCCGCTCGCGACCGGCTCCGGCTGGAACGAGTTGGCGACGACGGCCCCCACGATGCCGCCTCCGACGGCCATGGCGGCGAGGGCGAGCCCGGCGACGGCCTTGCGTCCCGCTCCTGACAGGCCGGTCCGCTTCGGCGGGGCGGGAGGCGGCGGAGGCGGCGGCTGCTGCTCCATGGCGATGGTGTCCCGTTGGGGGAAGCCCCCGGCCGCCGGCGGCGTGCTACCGAACTGGCTCCACCCGCCGGCGTGCTGCTCGCGAGGCTCGTTCGCGTTCATCTGTCATCTCCCTCAAATCCCGATGACACAAGAGTGGCAAGGATCGCGTAAGAGCACGTTAAGCCCCTGATCCGAGCCGCGCGAAACGGCTCACGCTCAGCGTATTACCGCTGCTGGAAGGGCATCGCCGCCAGCGTGCAACCGCTCGAAAATCCTTCGTGGCGCGCCCACCGCGCTCGCCGCGCACGCCTACCTCTCCGTCTGGTTCAACTGGATGGTCGACGAGGAGGAGCGCACCACGGTGTCCCCCGTGCTCAAGACGGATCGGCCGCGTGTGCCGACGAAGGCGCGCGAGTACGTCACCTTGGAGGAGTTCGGCCGCGTCCTGGAGGTGTGCCGCGGGGCGGATTTCGCCGTAGATCTGCGAGGCCGTCGGCTCCGGATCGTGCTAAAGGGCGGCAACGAGCACTGGGCGCCGGTGGGCGACAAGACGGCCCAGGCGACAGGCCGGGGTCGAGAACTTGCATCCGCACCGCTTCCGGGGGACGTCGGCGCACGAGCTGCTGGCGGCCGGTGCGTCGCCGGATGATGTGAAGCGGATTCTCGGCTGGAAATCTGATTCGATGCTCAGGCATTACACCGAGGAGCTGGGTGATGAGCGGGCGCGGGCGGCTCATGCCAGGTTTTCGCCGGCGGATCGGGTGTAGGTACGAGAAAGCCCGGGACCTCCCCACGACGGCCACCCAGGTGAGCCTGGCCGTGGGCGCCGTGTGCGTGCCCCTGTACCAGGCTGTCGTGTCCACGCTGCAGAGGCGTTGGCCGATCGTCGGCATCCTCCTGGGTAGCACCAAGTCGCCCTCCAACGCGGAGAGCTCGCACCCGGGGCCGCTCACACGGGCCGGGACCTCCGCGGCCTGTAATCCGGCCACGCACGCGAAACCGGCCCCCGTCTCCTCCATCACGGAGGGGGCGGGGGCCGGTTTCGTGCTGTCCGAGGGCCGCTTACCGTGTGCAGCCGCGGGCCGGCTTGATGACGACCTTCCACCACTTCTTCGCGCCGGCCGCGTACTTGTAGCCGTCCTCAAGCGCGGTCTGCACCAGGTAGGTGCCCTTCGCGACCGACTTCCACCCGCCCGGCGTCAGAGGCGTGGTGTTCTCCGTCGCGGCCGTGAACAGCTTGTAGTCCACGCCGCGAACATCCCTCACCTTCACGTGTCCACTGGGGTTGGAGCAGGTCGGCTGCTTGACGACCGGCGCCGCGGGAGTGGCCGGCTTGGCGCAACCCTTCCCGGTGATCTCGCCCACGTCCCCCGACAGGCTGTTGACCCACCGCTCGCACGGGGCCCGGTAGTCCCAGAGCCAATTCCCTGCGGTCACCGTCGCGCCCTGGCCGAAGTACAGGCTCGGCCACGTGCTGGTGGGCGCCGGCATGCCGGGGCAGTCCGTCTCCCGGTTCCCCGAACCGTCCATGTTGCACCGGAAGTTGTAGCCACTGCGCACGCTGGCGGCCGTGGGCTTCGTCGCGGACTTGACCTTGAACTCGAACGTCCCGGTGAACGAGCCATCCACGCGCCCTAACGTGGCACCGCCCTTCGGCGACTTCTTGCCGGCCAGTGTCCGGAACGTTCCCTTGTCGGTCAGCCGGACTTCCCAGTCCATCTTGGTGGGACCGCCGGCGGTGATCCTGACCGTGCGGTCGAAGTCCAGCCGCGCCCACGGACCGTGGCTGCCCGTGTCGTAGTTGCCGGTGACGTGCACCGTGTGGGTCAGCGGGGCCTGAGCGGACGCCGAGTTGGCGGTCGCCACGCTCGCGGCGCTGGCCGCCGCGACGACCGCTACACCCGCGAAAATCTTCTTGAGCATCGAGATTCCTTTCGAGGTCAGCCCCCGGTGGGGCCTAGGTTGGCGCGGCACTGGACCGTCCAGTGAGGCGCGTTCTTGCTGGATGTGGCTGAGGTGACGGGCTATCGGCTGATCGACCAGGCGCCGTCCGCCTCGATCGTGGCGTAGCGGGCGCCGGCGGGCAGCAACACACGCCCCCGATAGTCGCCGATCCCGTTGGAGAGCAGCTTCGAGGTTCTGCCGCGGCTGTCGAGCGCCCACACGATGAAGTTGGACTCGCCGCTGTGGCTCGCCTTGACGATGCCCGCGGCCGAGGTGACCGGGATGCGCACCACGTCGTCGCCCTCGCCGCGGTACGTGGCCGCCGCCGCGGCGTCTGTGGAGGCTTGGGCGGGTGCCGGCGCCGAGATGAGGAACGCTCCAGAGAGCGCGGCCAGGCTGGCGAGAGTGCGCAAAGGGAAACGCATTGCGGCTCCTGTGAGCAGGGATGTGGACGGGGTAGGACGCGCCGCTCTGGGCGCTGGTGCACAGCTGTCGCAGACTGTCACGAAGGTGTCAATCAGGGATGTCAGCCACAGGCCGGCCGCTACCGGCGCACCTCCCCCTTGCCGCGGCAGCGCCGGCACACGAGGATCCTGCGCCACCGCCTGGACTTCGGGCGGCAGCGTTCCGGCCGCGCGGCGCAGCTCGTACGCCACCGCGGCCACGTCGGCAAGGTCCGTCCCGGCGTCGTCGAGGAAGTACGACCGGATCTTGACCGGGTCACTCCCGTCCGCGTCGAGGATGCCGACGCCGCGGTGAGAGCGCGGGATGTCGGACGCGTTGTATCCGGCGCCGGCCGCGCCCTGGCCGAGCACGGCGTTCGACGCAGTCGTGTCGGGGCAGCGCACCGCCCACCGCAGCGAACACACGCCCTTGAGCGGGCCCGGGATCGCGTCCGTGGTCATCCGCTGGGTGGCGAGCACGAGCAGCACCCCGGCGGCCGGACCCCTTGGACGCGATGTCCACCATGGCGGCCACGATCTCCTCCCCCTGCGGCGAGGTGACGTAATACCTGGTCTCGTCCACCACGGTGAGCTCCACGTCCACCCCGACCGCCTGCAGAGCTCGGCGGTGAGCTTGGTAGAAGATCACCGCGAGGAAGGCCATCGCCGGGCTGCGGGATCGCGGCCTGGTCTACACCAGGGCGAACCTCGGGTCGTTCGTCGGCCCCGAACCGGATGATGACGACGAGGATTGAGGACAGCCCGGATCGCCGTCGGTTCCCCTGCCGGAATCTGTGACCTGCGGGGAAGCCAACACCCGACAAGATCGCTAATGGGGCGTTTAATTGTTGTGTATGCGGGTGCGGTCCGTCCTGCTTACACTGTCGTTCGCATGCTGGTCGCGATGCCCTAAGAGCACGTCAAGCCGCCGATTCGGCGCGGCCTTGGTGCCCTGACGGCTGCCTTATCGATCGAGGTGGGAGGGAGGGTCGAGGCGGCGGAAATTGGCGGAGAATTTACCCGCCGACGGGCCGGTACTCGTCCCTCAGCAGGCGCTTGTAGAGCTTGCCCGTCGGGTGGCGGGGCAGCTCCGCGCGGAAGTCGACCGACCTGGGACACTTGTAGTGCGCCAGGTGCTCGCGACAATACTCGATCAGCTCCGCCTCCAGCGCGGGTCCGGCCTCGGCCATCGACACCGGCTCGACCACGGCCTTGACCTGCTCGCCCATCTCCTCGTCCGGCACCCCGAACACCGCCACGTCGGCCACCTTCGGGTGCACCGCCAGCACGTTCTCCGCCTCCTGCGGATAGATGTTCACGCCGCCAGAGATGATCATGTACGAGCGGCGGTCGGTGAGGTAGAGGAAGCCGTCGGCGTCCAGGTAGCCGATGTCGCCCAGCGTGGTCCAGCCCCGGCCGAGCGGGTCCTGCGCCGAGCGGGTCTTGTCCGGGTCGCCATGGTATTCGAAGCGGCCGCCGTTCTCGAAGTAGATCGTGCCGTGCTCGCCGGGCGGCAGGTCGCCGCCGTCCTCGTCGCAGATGTGCACGACGCCGAGCAGAGAGCGGCCGACGGTGCCCTTGTGCTGGAGCCAGTCCTGGGAGTTGACGTAGAGGAAGCCGTTGCCCTCGGTGCCCGCGTAGTACTCGTGGATGATCGGCCCCCACCAGCCGATCATCTGCTCCTTGACGGGTACGGGGCAGGGCGCGGCGGCATGGATCGCATACCCGAGCGACGAAATATCGTACTTTGTCCGGGTTTCTGGTGGCAGCTTGAGCATCTTGATGAACATCGTCGGCACCAGTTGCGAGTGCGTCACCGCGTACCGCTCGACCAGCTCCAGATACTGCTCGGGGTCGAAGCGCTCCATCACCACCACCGTGGCCCCGAGCCGCTGGAACGTCAGGCTGTAACGCAGCGGGGCGGCGTGGTAGAGGGGCGCGGGCGAGAGGTAGACGCTCTCGGCCGACGGCGCGAACAGCGCCTCGATGAGCTTCAGCAGCATGCCGGGCTCGGTGAGCGGCCCGTGCGTCGAGGTCAGTTTGACGCCTTTGGGCCGCCCGGTGGTGCCAGAGGAGTAGAGCATGTCCATACCCAGGCACTCGTCGCCGACCGGGGTGACGGGTTGCGCCGCGACCGCCGCCTCGTACGACTCGAAGCCCTCGGCCGCGCCGTCCAGCATGAGCCGCAGCTCGACCCCCGGTGTGGCGGCGGTGATCGAGGTGGCGACGCCGGCCAGGTCCGCGCTCGAGATGAACACCCGGGCGCCGCAGTTGTTCACGATGTAGGCCAGCTCGTCGGTCCGCAACCGCGAGCTGATCGGCGTGTAGTACAGGCCCGAGCGGTGCGCGGCCCAGGTGACGGCGAGGAAGAGCGGATGGTTGGCGAGCATGAAGGCGATGTGGTCGCCCGGCCGCAGACCGGCCGCCCGGAACACGTGGGCCAGCCGGTTCGACTCCTCGTCCAGCTCGCGGTACGTGATGACCCGCCCGGAGCCCGCCATGATCACAGCGGGCTTGTCTGGGGTGACTGCTGCGATGGCTCCCGGATACATGACCGAACAGTATTCGGTTGGTGGCCACCGCGCCAGCATCGCGAAGCCGCGATCTCCGTTGAGATCGCGGCTCCTGAGCGGGGGTCAGGCGGCGTGGTAGACGCTCTTCACCCCGAGTGGTACGCGGCCGGGCGGTGACGCCGATCATTCCGCTGGAATGACCGAGCCCTCGTACTTCTGCGCGATGAAGTCCTTGACCCGCTGGTCCCGCAGGAGCTTGCCGAGCGTGACGATGTTCGCGTCCTTCTCGTGGCCGGCCTGCACGACCAGGCCGTTGACGTACGGATTGGCCGCGGTCTTCTCCAGCACCAGCGCCTGCGACGCGGGCTTGAGCCCGGCCTCGATGGCGTAGTTGCCGTTGATCACAGCGGCGTCGACGTCCTCGAGCGAGCGCGGGAGCTGGGCCGCCTCAAGCGGCTTGAACCGCAGGTTCTTCGGGTTCTCCGCCACGTCGTGCTCGGTGGCGGCGACGCCGGCGCCGTCCTTGAGCTCGACGACGCCGTTGTCGGCGAGCAGCTTGAGCGCGCGGCCCAGGTTCGTGGCGTCGTTCGGGACCGCCACGGTGGCGCCGGTGGCGAGCGCGGACACGTCAGTGATCTTCGTGGAGTACAGGCCGAGCGGCTCCAGGTGCACCGGGGTGACGAAGCTCAGCTCGGTGCCCTTGGAGGCGTTGAAGTCGTCGAGGTACGGCTTGTGCTGGAAGAAGTTCGCGGTGAGCCGGCCCTCGTCGAGCTGCACGTTCGGCTGGACGTAGTCGGTGAACTCCACGACCTCCAGCTTCAGCCCGGCGGCAGGGGCGAGGTTGTCCTTGACGAAGTCGAGTATCTCCGCGTGCGGCACGGGGGTGGCGCCGATCTTGAGCACGGTGTCCGCCGACTCGGCCGCCGGGCTGGTGGTCGCGGACTGCGACGCACCGCACGCGGCGAGCGACAGAGCCAGGCCGACAGCACCTACTATGATACGAAATTTCATGATTTTCCTTTATTTATGCGGCTCTATTTATGCGACAGGCGCCGAGCGACCCGGTCGCCCAGGCTCTGCAGAACTTGCACGATCACGATGAGGACCACGACGGTCACGATCATCAGCAGCGTCTCGAACCGCTGGTAGCCGTACCTGACGGCCAGGTCGCCCAGCCCGCCCCCGCCGAGCGTGCCGGCCATCGCGGAGTAGCCGATGAGCGCGACGACGGTCACGGTGAGCCCCGCGACCAGCCCGGGCAGCGCCTCGGGCAGCAGGACCTTGCGCACGATGGTGGTCCGGCTCGCGCCCATGGCCTGGGCCGCCTGCACCACGTCGGCGCCGACCTCTCTGAGCGCGGTCTCGACGAGCCGCGCGAAGAACGGCACCGCCCCGACGGTGAGCGGCACCACGAACGCGGCCGTCCCGATGGTGGTCCCGACGACGAGCCTGGTGAACGGGATGATCGCGATCATCAGCACGATGAACGGCAGCGACCGCCCGATGTTGACCACGAACCCGAGCACCGACTTGACCGCAGGCGCCGGCCGCAGCCCGCCCCGGTCGAACACCACGAGCGCCACGCCGAGCGGCAGCCCGAGCAGCACCGTGAACAACGTGGACCAGCCGACCATCTGCGCCGTCTCCAACGTCGCAGGCCAGAGCAGCGGCAGCATCTCTTCCCAGGTCACGCGGCCTCCTCCGGCACTTCGACGATCAGACCGGACTCACGCAGGTACGCCAGCGCCGCGCCGGCGTCGGCGCCGTCGAGCACGACGCGCAGCCGGCCGACGGAGCCGCCCGCGAGGTCCTCGATGGAGCCGCCCAGGATGCTCAGGTCCACGTCGAACTTCCGCACCACCTCGGACACGACCGGCTCACGCGGGTCGCCGGTGAAGGTGAGTGTCGCCGAGCCGGCCGGGGCGGGCTCGGGCAACGGGAAGATCTCCCTCGTCAGGCGGGATCCCGGCGTCCTGATGAGGTCGGCGATGGCGCCCGACTCCTCGATGCGGCCCTGAGACATGATGGCGACGGAGTCACAGACGCTCTTGACGACGTTCATCTCGTGGGTGATGAGCAGGATCGTCAAGCCGAGCTCGGTGTTGAGCCGTTTGAGCAGCGCCAGGATCGACTGAGTGGTGGCGGGGTCGAGCGCGGACGTGGCCTCGTCGGACAGCAGTACGGCCGGATTCCCGGCCAGCGCCCGCGCGATGCCGACGCGCTGCTTCTGGCCGCCGGAGAGCTGGTGCGGGCGGTCCTCGCCGCGCCCGTCGAGGCCCACGAGCTCCAGCAGCTCGCCGACGCGGCGCTCCCGCTCGGCCCTGGGCACGCCCATGACCTCCAGGGGGAAGGCGACGTTCCCCGCGACCGTGCGCGAGGAGAGCAGGGCGAAGTGCTGGTGGATCATGCCGATGCGCTGCCTGGCGCGGTTGAGCTCGCCGCTGCGCAACGCGGTCAGGTCCTGGCCGGCCACGGTGACGGTGCCGGCCGTGGGGCGTTCGAGCAGGTTGACGCAGCGCAGGAGTGTGCTCTTGCCGGCGCCGCTCTGGCCGAGCACGCCGTAGATCTCGCCTTCGCGCACGTGCAGGTCGACGCCGTCGAGCGCGACGGTGTCGCCGTACTGCTTGCGCAGGCCGGAAGCCTGGATCACGGATCATCCCCACGACTGAGAAGCGGCCGAGGCCGCGGAAACGTACAAGAAAGGGAAGGCTGAGGTGTCAGCGGGTGCCCGGAGGGAACGGCAGGTGGCTCAGCCTGCGCAGCACGAAGCCGGGTGGGATCATGACGACCTTCGAGGAGAACGGGCGGACGGGGTGCTCTAACGGGCCGGCATCCGCCCCATACGCATGCGGCGACAGCCGGCGCCCCAATGGGCGCCCGGGTCGTTCGCGTATGTCTCGTTCACGCCGGTGCTAACGACGCCGTGAGATCCCCATATTCCTGATCTGTTTCGTGATCTGTGTCACGGCCGGGTCGGAAAACGGCGACCGCCCCGCCGTACCCCAGGAGGCCGGGCGCGGCGGGGCGGTGCCAGGGGGCCGTCAGGCCGCCACGGAGGAGGCGACCTGGGCCGGGGCGAGCGCGATGTCCAGGACCTCGCGCACGTCGCTCACCGTGTGGATGGTCAGCTCACCGCGGACCTCCTCGGGCACGTCGTCCAGGTCCGGCTCGTTGCGGGCCGGGATCAGGACGGTGCCGATGCCCGCCCGGTGCGCGGCCAGCAGCTTCTGCTTGACGCCGCCGATCGGCAGGACCCGCCCGGTCAGCGAGATCTCACCGGTCATGGCCACGTCGGAGCGGACCAGCCGGCCGGACAGCAGCGAGGCCAGCGCGGTCGTCAACGTCACACCGGCGGAGGGGCCGTCCTTGGGCACCGCGCCCGCCGGGAAGTGGACGTGGACCGAGCGGTCCTTCAGCGCGGTGACCGGCAGCTCCAGCTCCGCTCCGTGCGAGCGCAGGTAGGACAGCGCGATCCTGGCCGACTCCTTCATCACGTCTCCGAGCTGGCCGGTCAGCGTGAGACCCGTCTCGCCGGTCTCCGGGTCGGCCAGCGACGCCTCCACGTAGAGCACATCGCCGCCGGCACCGGTGACCGCCAGACCGGTGGCCACGCCCGGGACCGAGGTGCGCTGGGTGGCCTCGGGCAGCGAGGACTCCGGCACGAACCTCGGCCGGCCGAGGTAGCCGGTCAGGTCGTCCGCGCCGACCGTGACGGGCAGCTCGCCGCCCGCCGCCACCTTGCGCAGGATCCTCGCGACCGACCGCTCCAGCGAGCGGACGCCGGCCTCACGGGTGTACTCGCCGGCCAGCTTGCGCAGCGCGTCGTCCTCGACGGTCACCTCGGCGGCGGTCAGCCCGGCCAGCTCCAGCTGCCTGGGCAGCAGGTGGTCGCGGGCGATGGCGACCTTCTCGTCCTCGGTGTAGCCGTCGAGCGTGACGACCTCCATGCGGTCGAGCAGCGGCCCTGGAATGGCCTCCAGGACGTTGGCCGTGGCCAGGAACAGCACGTCGGACAGGTCCAGCTCGACCTCGAGGTAGTGGTCCCGGAACGTGTGGTTCTGTGCCGGGTCGAGCACCTCGAGCAGGGCGGCCGTCGGGTCGCCGCGGTAGTCGGCGCCGACCTTGTCGACCTCGTCGAGCAGGACGACCGGGTTCATCGAGCCGGCCTCACGGATCGCGCGGACGACGCGGCCCGGCAGCGCGCCGACGTAGGTGCGCCGGTGGCCGCGGATCTCCGCCTCGTCGCGTACGCCGCCGAGCGCCACGCGGACGAACTTCCTGCCCATCGCGCGCGCGACGGACTCACCCAGCGAGGTCTTGCCCACTCCGGGAGGACCCGCCAGGGCGAGCACGGCGCCGCTGCGGCGGCCGCCGACCACACCGAGGCCCTTGTCCTGGCGGCGCTTGCGCACGGCCAGGTGCTCGATGATGCGGTCCTTCACGTCCGCCAGCCCCGTGTGGTCGGCGTCCAGCACGGCCCGCGCGCCGATGATGTCGTAGTTGTCCTCGGTACGGGTGTTCCACGGGATGTCGAGCAACGTGTCCAGCCACGTGCGGATCCAGCCGGTCTCGGGAGACTGGTCGGGCGTCCGCTCCAGTTTGTCGACCTCCTTGAGCGCGGCCTCGCGCACCTTCTCCGGCAGGTCGGCGGCCTCGACGCGGGCCCGGTAGTCCTCTTCCTCGGTCCCGGTGGAGTCGCCGTTGAGCTCCTTGAGCTCCTTGCGCACGGCGGCGAGCTGCTGGCGCAGCAGGAACTCGCGCTGCTGCTTGTCCATGCCCTCCTGGACGTCCTTGCGGATCGTCTCGGCGACGTCGAGCTCGGCGAGGTGCTCACGGGACCACTCGACCAGCCTGGCCAGCCGGTCGGCCGGGTCGGCGGCTTCGAGCAGCTCGACCTTCTGCGCCGTGGTCAGCCAAGGGGTGTAGCCGGAGCTGTCGGCCAGCACGGAGGGGTCGTCGATCTGGTTGACCTGGTCGACGACCTGCCAGGCGCCGCGCTTCTGCAGGATGGTCGTGGCCAGCACCTTGTATTCCTTGGCCAGCTCCTGGGCGCGTTCGCCGGCCGCGACGGTGTCGATCGTGTCGGCCTCGACCCACAGCGCTGCGCCTGGGCCGGTCGTGCCGGTGCCCACGCGCACCCGGCTGACACCGCGCACCACGGCGGCGGGCTCACCGCCCGGCAGCCTCCCGACCTGCTCGATCACGGCCTGCACGCCGATCGCGCCGTAGCGGCCGTCGATCCTGGGAACGAGGAGGACCTGCGGCTTGTTGCGACCAGATGCACGGGCCGCGTCGATGGCGGCGCGCACCTCGGAGTCGGACAGGTCCACCGGAACCACCATGCCCGGCAGGACGACCTCGTCGTCGAGCGGCAGAACCGGGAGGATCAAGCTCTCACTCATACGAACTCCAAAGGGTTGAGTTATACCGACTCAATTCATCGGAGCCGCGTATTGTTCCCTTCCTTTGTTGATGTTCGCTCACGGCGATCGTAATCGTGTAAGCAATACCTGCGGGTGACGTGCGGATCAAACCCTGGTGTGACGCGTTCCCGGCGGCGTGACCGTAGCCTTGACCAGGTGATCTCCGTCCGCCGCGCCCGCCGGCTCACCAGCCGCCTGCTCCCCGGCCGGCCGGACCCGGACCGGCCGGACCCGGACCGATCGGGCTCGGGCCACCTGAGGTCGGGCAGGGCTTGGCAGGTTGTGCGGGCCGCCGTGGAGCCGTTCCGGCTCGCATTGTTCCGGGGCGACGCCGATCCGCCGCCGCGGTCGCGGTGGCTGACCGTCGAAGTGCCGCGCCGGCTCCAGGCGTTCGTGCCACTCGCGACGGTCAGCCTCGTCCAGGTGGCCGAACTGGTCCTCGCCCTGATCCTGTACAGGACGACCCAGGCCATGGTGACCGGCTGGAATCTGGATGCCGGCGGACGCCCGGGCGGACCCGCACCGATCCCAGAGTTCTTCGCCTATCTCACCGGCCTGGCGGTGGGATTGCCCATAACGCTGCGCGACCGGTGGCCGCTGGCCGCCTGGCGGGTCGCGGCCGTGCTGCTGCCCGTCCCCATCTGGGTGACGATCACGCTGGTCGCGAGCGACGCGCCGTACATGTTCCCGGCCGCGGTGTCGTACCTGCTGGTCCTCTATTCCGTCGCCGTCCGCTGCGGCAGGCGGATCACCCTGGCGATCTGGATCATCACCGTCCTGGCCGCGTGGATCGTCCATCCCAACTCGATGCCGCTGATCACGGTCGTCGTGTCGGTGGCGGTGCTGTTCGGTTACAACGTGCGCGTCCGTCGCGCCGCCACGACCAGGCTGCTCCAGGAGGAGCGGCGCACCCAGGCGGCCAGGAGCGCCCAGGCGGTGCTGGCGGAGCGTGCCCGCATCGCGCGCGAGCTGCACGACGTGGTGGCGCACCACATGTCGGTGATCGCGATCCAGGCGGAGGCGGTGCCGCTCAGGGCGGTGGGTGATCCGGCCCGGCTGGAGGCGGGCCTGGCGGAGATCCGCGGGTTGTCGCTGGAGGCCATCGCGGACCTGCGGCAGGTCCTCGGCGTGCTGCGCGACCAGGACGGCCGCACCGACACCGCGCCCCAGCCGGATCTCGACCGGGTGGAGGAGCTGGTCGCCAACGCCCGCGCCGCCGGGCTGGCCGTGCGGGTCACCCGCTCGGGCCCGCTCGACGGGCTGCCGCCCGCCGTGGGGCTGTCGGCGTACCGGATCGTGCAGGAGTCGCTGAGCAACGCGATGCGTCACGCGCCTGGCTCGGCCGTGGCGGTGAATCTCGCCTGTGACGGGGACCTCTTACGCCTGCGCGTGACCAACGGACCGGGCGCCGCACCCGGACCGGCGCCCGGAGCGGGTCAGGGGCTGGTGGGCATGCGCGAACGTGCCGCGCTCCTCGGCGGCGCCCTCGACGCGGGCCCCACCCCGGACGAGGGCTTCGAGGTCAGCGCGACGCTGCCCGTGGCGGTCATGGAGACTGATCGACCAGGCGGGCACACCGCCGATCGTCAGGCATGGGGAGGATGAGCGGTTGATCCGGGTTCTGATCGCCGATGACCAGGGGATGGTGCGGACGGGGTTCACCACGTTCCTGAGCGCACAGCCGGACATCGAGGTCGTGGGCGAGGCGGGTGACGGGCGGGAGGCCGTGGAGCGGGCGGCGGTGCTGCGTCCCGACGTGGTGCTCATGGACGTGCGCATGCCGGTCATGAACGGATTGGAGGCGACCAAGGAGCTCCTGTCGCGTGAGGCGTCGCCCAAGGTGCTCATCCTGACGACGTTCGACCTCGACGACTACGTCTACGCGGCGTTGCGGGCCGGGGCCAGCGGGTTCCTCCTCAAGGACGCCTCGGCCGCCCAGCTCGCCGAGGCGGTGCGGGTGGTCGCGGCCGGGGAGGCGCTCATCTCCCCGGCGATCATCAAGCGCCTGATCCACGAGTTCGCCCGGCTCGGCGAGGCCCGGCCGCCGTCCGGGCGGCGGCCGGAGGAACTGGCCGGGCTGACCGAACGCGAGACGGAGGTGCTCACGCTGGTCGCCCAGGCCCTGTCCAACCAGGAGATCGCGCGCAAGCTCTACGTCGCGGAGCAGACGGTCAAGACGCACGTGGGTCGGGTGCTGACGAAACTCGGCCTGCGCGACCGCGCACAGGCGATCGTCTTCGCCTACGAAACCGGCCTCGTCCGCCCAGGCAACTGACCTCCCAACCAAAGGGACAGCCGGACCTCCCGGACGGACGCGGCCTTTCCGAACGTCCCGGGCGAAGGGCAGTCAGACATCCCGGGCGGGGGGAGGGCGTGACCTGCGC
>NZ_JADOGI010000127.1 GCF_015645445.1 Nonomuraea cypriaca
GCGGGAGGGTTGGGGAAGACCTGGACGACGTCGGCGCGGCGTTTGACTTCTCGGTTTAAGCGCTCCAGTGGATTGGTCGACCAGATCTTCTTCCAATGGCTGATCGGGAAGGCGGCAAAGGCGGTGATGTCGTCGGCGGCGTTCAGGAGCATGTCTTTGACCTGGGGGAATTGACGGCCGAGCATGTCGGCGACGGTGTGCAGCTGGGCGCGGACGGCTTGGGCGCTGGTCTGGGCGAAGATGGTGCGGATGGTGGCCGCGACCATCTCACCTGATCCCTTGGGCACCCGGGACAGGACATTTCGGACGAAATGGACTCGGCAGCGCTGCCAGGCCGCACCCAGCAACACCGTGCGGATCGCGGCGACCAGGCCGGTATGGGCATCGGAGATGACCAGCCGGACCCCGGACAAGCCGCGGGCGCGCAGTGAGCGCAGGAAGTCGATCCAGAACGCCTTGCCCTCGCTGTCGCCCACGGCCAGGCCGAGCACCTCGCGACGCCCGTCGGCGGTGATGCCGGTGGCGATCACCACCGCCTGGGAGACGATCTGATGATTGACCCGCACCTTGCAGTAGGTGGCATCCAGGAACACATACGGGATGGCCAGGTGGTCCAGCGGCCGCTCGCGGAACGCCTCGGTCTCGGCGTCCAGACCGGCGCAGATCCGCGAGACCTCGCTCTTGGAGATGCCGGACTCGGCGCCGAGGGCTTTGACCAGGTCATCGACGCTGCGGGTGGACACCCCCTGCACGTAGGCCTCCATGATGACCGCGAACAGCGCGCGGTCGATGCGGCGGCGCCGCTCCAGCAGGCTGGGGAAGAACGAGCCGGAGCGCAGCTTGGGGATCTGCAACTCCAGGTCGCCGGCCTGGGTGGCGAGCAGCCGCTCGCGGTGCCCGTTGCGCTGGGTGGTGCGCTCGGGAGTGCGCTGATACGGAGCCGCCCCGATCGCCGTGGTCGCCTCCGCCTCGATGAGTTCCTGCAGCATCCGCTGTAGTGCCTGGCGGATGATCTCAACGTTGTCGGCCGCGCGTAGTGACTCCAGTAGCTGGGTCAGGTCAGACTGGGATAGAGCCATCGTGAACGGTCCTTCCGGGGGACGTGAGACCTCTCCCTTCGACCGTCACACGATGGCTCACTTTATGCCAGAGATCCGTCACTGATCGTCACGATTTACACCACTCCACGGGACGCCACCACGCCGCCGCCCGCGCAAGCCGCGAGGAGGTGGCGGCAAGTGACCTGGGACGAGTCGATCGCGCGGATACCTGCCGATGTGGAGCAACCGGACAAGATCATCGGGTCGTTCACCGCCCGGCAGGTGGCCATCGTGTTCGGCACCGGCGCCGCGCTCTACGCCGCGTACACGGCGATCAGCGACCACGTGCCACTCGTGGCCTGCGCGGCGGTGGCCATTCCTGTGGCGGTCACCGCGATCCTCCTGGCCGTCGGGCAACGCGACGGCATCTCCCTCGACCGCTACGTGCTGGCCGCCATCCGGCATCAGCGCTCCCCCAAGCACCTGGTCTCTTCCCTAGAGGACATCCCCATGCCACCCACCTGGATAGCAGCCGGCTCTCAACGGCCGCCAGCCCCGCTCAAGCTTCCCGCTCGGGGCGTCGTGGGAGACGGACTGGTCGATCTCGGGCCGGACGGCATCGCCGCCGTGGCCGAGGTCTCCACCGTCAGCTTCGCCTTGCGCACTCCGGACGAACAGGACGCCCTGGTCGCGGTCTTCGGCCGCTGCCTCAACTCGCTGTCAGGGCCAGCTCAAATCCTGGTCCGGGCCGAACGCGTCGATCTCACCGAGACCGTCGCGTCGCTCAGAGACAACGCCCGGGAACTGCCCCATCCCGCGCTCGCCTCCGCCGCGCTCGAACACGCCGATTTCCTTCAGGAGCTGTCCGCCCGCCATGAACTGCTCCGCCGCCAGGTACTGCTGATCGTTCGCGAACCCGTCATCGGAGCCAACGGGAGCGATGTGGCCGCCGCGCGAGCGCTGCGACGCCTGGACGAGGCGTCCAGAGTGCTCGGCTCCTGCGGGCTCACCGCCCGGCTCCTGGACGCCCGTGCGGTCGCCGCGCTGCTGGCCTCCTGCTTCGACCCCTCCGCCCCGTCCTTGCCGGACGACGACATCGCCCTGCCCGGCGAGGTCATCACGACAGGAGGCACCTGGTGAAGATCCGCCGCACTCCTTCCGGCCCAACCGGATTCGGTCCACAGGCTGTGGATATCGAAGCCCGGCACGTCGTGATCGGCGAAAACCTCTGCGCCACGCTGGCGATCATCGGATACCCGCGCGAGGTCGCGCCCGGCTGGCTGGAACCGCTGCTCACCTACCCGGGCCGGCTGGACGTCTCCCTGCACATCGAACCCGTCCCCTCACCCGTGGCCGCCGACCGCCTGCGCAAGCAGCTGGCCAGGTTGGAGTCCGGCCTCCGCTCCGATCAGGAGCACGGCCGACTGCTGGATCCGAGCGCCGAGGCGGCCGCCGAGGACGCCCAGGAACTGGCTTCCCGCATCGCGCGGGGACAGGCCAAGCTCTTCCGGGCCTCGATCTATCTCACCGTGCACGCCACCTCCGCCGACGAGCTGGACGACGCCTGCGCCCAGGTGCGTGCGCTGGCAGCCTCGCTGCTCCTGGACGCCCGCCAAGTGACCTTCCGCCAGTTGCAGGGCTGGGTCTCCTCACTGCCGCTCGCCTACGACAACCTGGCGATGCGGCGTACGTTCGACACTCCGGCGCTGGCGGCGGCGTTCCCCTTCACCAGCCCGGATCTCACTACGGAGCTCGGCGCCACCGCCGTGCTGTACGGGGCCAACACCGCTAGCGCCTCCTTGGTGGCTTGGGACCGGTTCGCCCAGGACAACCACAACTCCGTCACCCTGGCCCGTTCCGGCAGCGGCAAGAGCTACCTGACCAAGCTGGAGGCGCTGCGTTCGCTGTACGCGGGCATCGAGGTGGCCGTCATCGATCCTGAGGACGAGTACGCCCGCCTGGCGCACGCGGTCGGTGGCGCCTACGTCCACCTCGGCGCACCGAAGGTCCGCCTCAACCCGCTGGACCTGCCACCGAAGAATCAGCGAGGCCAAGACCCCCTCACTCGGCGCGCGCTGTTTCTGCACACACTGATCGCGGTCATGCTCGGCGAACCGATGGGCAACGCCGGCAAGGCGGCACTCGACCGCGCCATCCTCGCCACCTACCGGCAGGCGGGCATCACGACCGCCGCGCACACCTGGAACCGCCGGCCGCCGCTCTTGCGCGACCTGGCGGCGAATCTGGAGGCGGACTCCGACCCCAAGTCCAAGGAACTGGCGGCCGGGCTCGCACCGTACGTCTCCGGCAGCCACCGCCAGCTTTTCGACGGTCCTACGACCACGCGCCCCGACTCCCACCTGATCGTCTTCTCGCTTCGCGACCTGCCGGAAGAGCTCAGGGCGGTCGGAACCCTCCTGACGCTGGACGCGATCTGGCGCCGCGTCTCCGACCCCCACAACCGACGCCCGCGCCTGGTCGTCGTCGATGAGGCCTGGCTGCTGATGAAGATCCCCGAGGGGGCGCAGTTCCTGCTGCGTATGGCCAAATCCGCGCGCAAGCACTGGGCGGGCCTCTCCGTGGTCACCCAGGACGCCGCCGACCTGCTTGGCTCCGAGCTGGGCCAGGCCATCGTCGCCAACTCCACCACCCAGATCCTCCTCCGCCAGGCACCACAGGCCATCGACAAGGTCACCGAGGCGTTCCGGCTATCCGACGGCGAACGGCAACTGCTGCTGTCCGCCGGACGGGGAACCGGTCTGCTCACTGCCGGCGCGATTGGACAGCGCTGCCCACTTCAGGTGATCTCCAGTGCTCGCGAGCACGAGTTGGTCACATCCTCGCCGCAGGAGTTGGCCGAGCTCGACTACGAGGAGGCCGACCTGTGATCCACGACCTCCTCAAGGACCCCGACGCCGTCCTGGACCAGGTACTCGACTGGCTGACCGCCTACTACTGGCAAATCCTCGCGTTGGTGATCGGCGTTGAGATGTTCGGCGTCCTGCTACACGCCGGTGCCGTACAGCTACGCCACCGCAGTCTCCTACGAGGCGCGCGATGCGTGGAGATCCTCGCACCGCCGGTGGCGAACCTGCCAGGCGCCGAAGCGCTCTGGGGCAACCTCATCGGGCTGCTCAGGCCCTCATGGAAGCGGCTGGTGTTCGGACAGCCGCATCTCGCCTTCGAATACTCCTTCGGTGCAGGCGGCGTGAAGATCGCCCTGTGGGTGCCCGGCTCGGTGCCGCAGCACCTCGTTGAGCACGCCATCGAGGCGGCTTGGCCGTCCTCCCGTACGGCCATCCACAAGGCGGACCCACCCGTACCTATCGACGGGTATGCGACCGGTGGGCAACTCCTTCTGGCCCGAGCCGAGCGGCTACCGATCCGGCATCACCACAGCGGCGACCCCCTCCGCGCGCTGCTGGGAGCGGCGGTTGGCATGCCCGGCTGGCAGCACGCCTGCGTACAGGTTCTCGCCCGGCCGGCCACCGGCCGCCGGCTCATCAGCGTCTGGGGCGGCGCCACGGCGCGACTGGTGAGGGCCCTGCTCGACCTCCTGGTCCCGGGGCCACGCCACGTGGGTCGCCCGACCGGCGACCGGGTCGCCCGCCTGGAGGAAACAGCGGAGGCCCAGGCCATCAGGGATAAAGCGCATCACTCGCGATACGAGGTGGCTATCCGGTACGCCGTACAGGCGGACGAACCCACTCCCGCTGACTTGGCCGCGGCGAAAGCCGTACACGAGATCCGCAGGAACGCCATCCGCGGCCGTGCCCACGCGCTCGCCTCGGCATTCGCTCTCTTCAGTGGGCACAACCGGCTGGAGCGACGCCGACTTTTCCGGCCCGCCGAGCGACTCGCGGTACGCCGGATGAGCCGCGGCTACCTGCTCTCCGTACCAGAGCTGTCCGCGATCGCCCATCTCCCCCTCGATGCCGCCGTGCCGGGACTTCAGCGGGCGGGAGCCAACACCGTCCCGCCCTCCCCGAAGATCGACCACGGCGGACCGCACGCCAAGGTGCTTGGCTTCTCCGACGCCGGCCACGACCGCCCGGTCGCGCTGCGAGTCGCCGACTCCTTCCACCACGTCCACGTGATGGGACCCAACGGCACCGGCAAGTCCACCCTCCTTGCCCAGCTCATCCTCTCCGACATCGAAGCCGGGCGCGGCGTGGTGGTCATCGAGGCCAAGGGCGACCTCGTACTTGACCTCCTAGGTCTGATCCCGGAAGACAGGGCCGCCAAGGTCGTCCTGGTCGACCCGGACGACCAACACGCCCGGCCCTCGCTGAACGTCCTGGGCGGCCCCGATCTGGCCATGGGCGTGGACAACCTGGTCGGTATCTTCCACCAGATCTACGCCGACTACTGGGGACCCCGTACCGACGACATCCTGCGCGGCTGCGCCCTCACCCTCGCACGCAACGGCGGCACCCTCGCCGACATCCCCACTCTGCTCTCCGATACGGCCTTCCGCCGACGCCAGATCGCCACCATCGGGGATCCGCTGCTACGTGGCTTCTGGACCTGGTACTCCGCTCTTTCCGAGGCGGCCCAGGCCAACGTCACCGCCCCCATCATGAACAAGCTGCGAGCCTTCCTGCTCCGGCCCTTCGTCCGCGACGTACTCGGCTCCGCCAGTTCGACGTTCGACCTGGGCGAGGTGCTCGACGGCGGGATCCTCCTCGTACGCCTCCCCAAAGGGGTCCTGGGCGACGACTCCGCCCGCCTGCTCGGCTCGATGATCCTCGCCCAGGTTTGGCAGACCGCCTCCCGGCGAGCCAAGTTCGGCCACGCGCGACACCCGGCCGCGCTCTACGTGGACGAGTGCCACAACTTCCTCACGCTGCCGCACGCATTGTCCGACATGCTCGCCGAGGCCCGTGCCTACCGCGTCTCCCTCACCCTCGCCCACCAGCACTTGGCCCAGCTCCCGCGCCAGCTCCGCCAAGCCATCTCCTCCGACGCCCGCAACAAGATCTACTTCTCGCTGTCCCCTGAGGACGCCCGCGAAGTAGAGCACCACTTCGCGCCCTTCCTCACCGCGCACGACCTGGCCAATTTCGACGCCTTCCAGGCCGCCGCGCGCCTCGTCGTGCGTTCGGCCGAGGCGCCACCTTTCACCCTTCGCACCAGGCCACTTCCCCAACCCTCGCGCGACGTTGCCAAGCGCATCCGCGCGGCAGCGGCGCAGGCGCACGGCCGTACAGCGGCCACGACCACCCCCAAGCCGGACGTCCGGCGCACCCACTGAAGGAGATCACCATGTCCACGATCCGCTACACCCCCCGCATGCTCGGCGAACTGGCGGCCCGCCTCACGCAGCGCGACCGGAGCCTGATCCGCCTGATCCGTGACTTCCGGGTCCTGACCTCGCCCCAGGCCAGTGAGATGTTCTTCGACACCGACGATGCCGCCCGCCGGCGCCTGCTGGCGCTGACCCGCATGGGCATTCTGGAGCGCTTCCGCCCGAACCTTCCGCCGGCCATGGGCACGGCGCCGTACCACTACGTCATCGGCGAGACGGCCGCCGCTGTCCTGGCCTCTGAGGACGGCGTCGACCTGAGCGACTTCGGCTACCGCCGCGACCGGGTCCTCAGCATCGTCTACAGCCAGCGCCTGGCCCACACCGTAGGCACCAACGGGATCGCCGCCAGCCTGTACGGCTTCGCCCGCCGCCATCCGGTAACCGAACTGACCACATGGTGGCCCGAACACCGCTGCGCCGCCGAATGGGGATCCATGGCACGACCGGACGCCTACGGCCGCTGGACCGAGGGGCTCCAGAGCATCGAGTTCTTCCTCGAATACGACACCGGCACCGAGCCGCTGGACCGGGTGGCCAACAAACTGGACGGCTACGCCAGGCTGACGGAGTCCAGCCGGATCGTCACCCCTGTCCTCTTCTGGGTCCAGGGCGAGCGCCGCGAGACAAACCTCCGCAAGAAGCTCCAGCACCACCCCGGCAACATGTTCGTCCCGGTCGCCACCGGCCACGCCGCCACGGTCGACGGCACGGTCGACGACGGCCCCGCGGGCGCCCGCTGGCTGCCGACCGACCTTGAACGTCCACGGTTCAGGCTGGCTGAGCTGGCCAAGCACTGGCCCGGGCTGGGACCTCAGGTGGCTCCAGAGCCGGCCGAGGAGGTGAGCGAATGATCCTCGAAGCCGGGCTCACCAAGACCATCGCCGCAGGAGGAGGGTTGTTCTCTGGTGTCGCCGTCATCGCGGGGATGGTCGGCGGAGGCCAGTACGCCACCATCCACGCCGACCCGGGGCAACTCGCCTCGGCTGTCTGCACCTACACCGGCAAGGCACCGCAGCCCTCGGGCCTCGAACTCGACGCAGCGTCCACGCGGCTCCACCTGACATCGAAGCAGGCAGACAACGCGCGGGTCATCATCGACACGGCCGATGAACTGGGTCTCCCCCGCCGCGCCGCCGTCATCGGCCTCGCCACCGCGCTACAAGAGTCCTCCCTCGACCACCAGACCGTGGGTGATCAAGGCCGGGCCTTCGGACTCTTCCAGCAGCACCCTCAGTACGGCTGGGGTACCCGAGCCCAGGTCTCGGATCCCCGCTACGCCGCACGAGCGTTCTTCTCACGCCTGAACAAGATCGACGAGTGGGCCGGCAAACCACTCACCGCCGTAGCCCAAGCCATCCAGCGATCAGCCTCCCCGCAGGCGTATGCGAAGCATGAGACCCGTGCGGACCGCCTCATCACCGAGCTGACCAAGTCACACGACACCGTGCGACTATCCCCGGCGGATGCCAAGGCCGTACGCGCCAGCATTGGCTACTTCGTTGGGAGTAACCCGAGCCGTCGTGGTGGCAGACGTCGAAGAGGCCCTCAAGGCAGGCGCACTCCCCAGCGCACTCAAGAACGCCGAACCGAGGAGCGACACCTCGCGCCTGGCCGAGGAGATCGTGCGGACCGTCGCCAGCCGTCTCTGCGAGGAACTCTCCCAGAAGATCGGCCAAGTCCTGGGGCGTGTTCGCTGCTTATCAGCTGGTTGACATGTTTTGCCGGTTTGAGGGTGGTACGGGCCGCTTTGCGGCAGGTGATGATGGCCAGGTTGTCGAGGTCGGCCGTCCAGGCCGACGAAGCCCAGGTCGCAGATCGCGCCCAGCCCGGCCTCGCGCAGTTTGGCGGTGAGCTTCCTGCACCGGGCGGTGGTGATCTCGCTGGAGCGGCCGGGTCGGGGTATCCGAGCTGGGCAAATGATGGCTGACACCGCACCGGACGGGGAGATTCGCGCGCACCGGAGCGGGGGTATGGGCACCCTGTACGACGGTCGCCGGCACACAGCACGATCACAGGTACAGCCCATGAACAACCCACCGGACAGACCAGGCACGCCCGGACCTCCGGCTCCGGCCGATGCCGGGGCACACAATGTTGCCCATGGGCCGGGGAACGGCAGGCTGCTGGCCATGCTGGTCGCCGCCGAGCACGGGATCCTCTACCTGGTGTCGTTCGTGCTGCTGGCTCTGGGCGTCGGCATTCTGGTCCTGATGATCCTCATGATTGTCCAAGGAGGGGCATCTGGCGCTGAGAAGATCATCGGCATCCTCGAAGAGCTGCTGCTCGTGCTGATCGTGCTGGAGATCTTCGTGACGGTGCAGACCCACCTCTCGGGCGGCCGCTTGCAGCTGGAACCGTTCATCATCGTGGGCATCATCGCGATCATCCGACACATCCTGTCGGTGGTTGTCCGGTTGACGATCCCGGCGATCCCGGCGAACCCGGCGGAGAGCCGCCAGCAGCTCATGGAGCTGGTTGTCTACGCGGGGAGCGCCTTCATACTGGTCGCGGCGTTGGCGTTGGCGCGATGGTCGCAGCGGCGGCCCGCCCCGTCCGCCGGAGGGCGCGGTGACTCCGGCGCTTCCGGATGAGGGCTGACTGATCCCCGCCGTCCTCCCTCTGTACCTGGTCCGGCCACTTGTCAGGAGGCAGGCCGCGCCAGCTCGGATGCCGAGGACGGCCATCTGCCGTCCACTCCGTGTACTGCACGTCGCCCACCAGGGCGGGATCGACCCAGCGCGCGTCGCGTGCGTACGGGCGCGGCGCCTCCTCGTCGAACCGGCTGTCCGGCCGCACGTGCGGCGCCAGCCGGGCGGCACCCCTTCCAGGAGCCGTTCGCGGCCCCTGCGGAACGCTGCGGCCCCGTCGCCGACGCTGTGGGCGGTACGTTCCACCGTTCCCCGGCCGCCACGATCCTTGAGAACAGGGCTCTGCGTTCCACGTCTTTGCGTTCCACGTACGGCAGGTCGATGGTGCAGGCGTCGTCCACGTGCAGAACATCGAAGATCAGGTGGAGGCTGGCGTCGAGCGCGCCGGGGCCGCGACCTTGGTCCGGCTCCCGCTGGTGGATGCGCGGTTACAGCGCGGCGAAGCTCGGCACGCCCCGGCCGTCGAGCGCGACGATCTCTCCGTCGAGCACGGCTCTGCCGCGTACGGCGGTCGCGAGCGGTCCGAGCTCCGGGTAGGCCGTGACGTCGAGGCTGTTGCGCGGACCAGCCGGTAGGTGCGCCGTATGGGTGAATCACCACAGTCACGGATCGAGAGCACGGGCGTCCGGTAGGGAGAGATGGTCGTGGGGCGCTCGCGCCTCCCGGGGCGAAGGGCGAGCTGACGCGACGGCTGCCGCGCGATCTGCGGGAGCGGCAGAGCGTCCGCCTTCCCGGCTTCCGCCGACAGATCCGCCTGAAGTGCTGGCCGCTCCCGTTTCCAGTTCACCAGCGAAGGGGAGGTGATGTACTGGCAGTGCCAGCGGGGCTGCGGTGCGGACGGTGCCAAGCGACACCCGCATGCCGAAGATGCCCGCCGCTACGCCGCGCCCTCGACAAGGAGGATCGAGACGATCTCGGCAGGAGGGTTCCTCTGGTGGGGCTCATGCCGCTCCGGATCATCCGTGCCTTCCGCAGGAGGAAGTCCTAGACTAACTAGGGCAGGATCGAGGCCAGATCCCGCGGCATGCTGGACTTCACGTCCTCCCATTCACCGTCCGTGATGTGTTTCCTGAGCGCCCGCAAAACCATCTTGACCAAGTCTTCTTCGCTTTCCGGGAAATCGAAGGCCAGCTCCTTGGCGACACGTTCGAGGAACTCCGCGCGATCGGCTTTGACCGGGACGACGCTCGGCCGCCAGCCGTCGTAGTAAACACCGCGGATCAGCAGCGGCAGTTGGGCGGCGAGGTGGGCGCTCTCGTCCACGGTCAGCCGGTCGCGCAGCGCGTGGAGCACAGCACGCAGGGCGGCGTAGGACTGGTTGCGGTGCTCAGCAGACCAGCCATGCGCCTCCTCGATCTCTCGCAAGATGCGGTTCGTCTTGTCCACCGTCCGGTTGAACGGTGCGTAACCGGTCTCCGCCATGTCCTCCACCCCTTTCCTTTCGGTCTGGCCGACCGGCAGGTGGAGACGGCCGGCAGGCCTCACATCAAGACTGATTCCGGTCGCCCAGAGGCCGCATCCCCCAGGCATGTAGTCCGCGGGCGCGAAAGATCTCGACGGGCTTGGGATTCGTCGTTCCGGTCCCGGATAGCGACCCGTTGGGGGAAGCGAGATGCGGGGACGCGAACGGGAATGGCGCCACGTTGACGGCTTGTTGCAGGCGTTGCGGCGAGGCGGGGGCGGGACCCTGCTGGTGGACGGTGAGCCGGGATCCGGGAAGAGCCGCCTGCTCGCCGAAGCCGCCGGCGCGGCGTCCGATCGTGGCGTCAGCGTCGTCCACGGCAGCGTGGAAGAACTGGGCGAACTGTCGCCGTGCGCCATGCTCCTCGCGGCCTTGGACCTGCGGTCCGAGCCGGGGATGGGCTACGAGGGCTCTTCCGTTGGTCCCGACCCGCGGGTGCTGGAGCGTGTGAAGGCGGGTTTCGAGAAGCGGGCCAGAGAACCGGTGCTGGCGGTGTTCGACGACCTGCAACGCGCGGACCCGGTGACGCTGAAAACGCTAAACGCCCTGCACGACCTTTTCGCTGCCCGGCCCATCGGCTGGATGTTGAGCCGCTCGACCGCGGTGAAAGAGTGCCAGGCCGCCTCCCTGTTCGACATCCTGGAGCGGAACGAGGCCGCCAGGGTGACGCTCGCGCCGCTCTCACCGGGCGCGGTCACGGCGCTGATCACAGACACTCTCGGAGGGCCGCCCGATGCGGCGACACGGGAACTGGTGGCCGCTGCCAGCGGCAATCCGCTGCTGATCATTGAGCTGCTCGTCGGTCTCCAGGACGAAGGCCTGCTGGGCGCCCCCTGCGGCGATGTGTCACGCGGGCCCGTGCCCGACCGGGTCCGCACGGTGGTGCGGCGCTGGGTTGGCCCGTTGAGTGCGGAAGCCAGAAGCCTGGTGGAGACGGTCGCCGTGCTCGGCCGGACGCTGCCGCTCGAGCACGCCGCGTCACTGCTCGGCACCACGCCGGCCGCCCTGCTCTCCGTGATGGAGGAGTCCACGGCCGCGGGAATCCTGGTTGTGACCGAGCGCGGACTCGCCTTTCGCCATGAACTGGTCGGGGACGTCGTAGCCACGGGGATTCCGCCTCCAGTACGTCACGCTCTGCTGGAGCAGTTCGGTGTTCTCCTGAGTCCTCAGCCGGTGGGCATGCCGGTGACCGCCCGCCTGTCCGGTCCCACCACCACCGTCATAGACGCGGCGATCTGCGAGGGACGGCTGCAGGAGGCCGAGCACATGGTTCGGGAACGCCTAGACCATCACGGCTCCGTGTATGGCGTGGCCGAACTGCGGTGCCTGCTGTCGGACATCATGTACCTGACCGGCAGGGGGGACGAAGCCATCCGGGAGGCCAAGACGGTGCTGGCCGTCCCGGGTCTTCCGCGCACCGTACGCGAGCGGGCGATCCTTGTACGGCTGTACGCCATGACGCGCCTGCGTGACCACGGCGCCGCACAGACGTGCGCGCAGGGGGTCATCGACGGCGGTTCCCGACATGGTCCCGCAACCGCGGCCGCTGCGTTGATCGCCCTGGCCACCATCGAGCGGGACGAGGGCAGGCTTTCCGGGGCGCTCGCACTGACCGAGGACGCCGGGCGGCTGGCTGGCGTGGACAGGCCGCAGGAGCGCCGCTACGAGGCACATCTCGCCACCGCCGCCATTCTCACCGATGTTCACCAGCTCGACGAAGCGAGGGCGACACTCCGGCAGGCACGTACGGACATGTTCGCTCACGGCCATCTGGCCTGGGCCGCGGATGTCGCAGTGCTGCAGGCCCGCGCCGAACTCGTCGCGGGCCGGTTCGACAGCGCCGTCACCGAGGCGGAGAGAGCTCTGAAGCTGGCCGCTGCGCACAACACGCCGCTGCCCGCGGCGGAGGCCGGTTCCGTGCTCGCCACTGTCGCTCTGCGGCGAGGTGACCTGCAAGGAGCAAGGCGACACATCGCGGCCCCGCCTGGGGGGTCACCGGAAGCGCGCGCACGGCGCGCTCTGCTGGCGGCGCAGGTCATAGAGGCGCGCGAGGGCCCGCGGAGCGCGATGCTACTGCTCGAGGACCTCCCGAACGCGCTCAGGGGGAGATCGATACTCGCCATGGATCCCACGGCGAGTGTGTGGATAGTGCGGATCGCTCTCGCCGCGGACGACCGTCCGGCAGCTGAGCCTGTCGTTGCGGCTGCGGAGGCCCTCAGCCAGGCGAACGTGGAATTTCCGGCGCTGGCCGCCTCGGCCTCACACGCCCGGGGTCTTCTCGATGGTGATTGCGATGCGCTAGCCTTCGCCGCTGGTCAGGCCGTGGATGTCTGGGCGCGGGCCTCGGCCGAGGAGGATCTCGGTGTTGCGCTGAAGGCTGCTGGGCGGCGCGAGGAGGCTGCGGGGAGCCTGGATCGTGCTCTGGCGATCTACCACGACCTCGGGTCCATCAGAGACGCGGCACGCACTCGCCAGCGGCTGCGCGGCATGGGGGTGCGCCGTCGGCACTGGAGCTACGCGGAACGGCCGGTGTCCGGTTGGGACAGCCTCACGGAGACCGAGCACACCGTCGCACTGCACGCCGTGGATGGATGGACTAACCGGCAGATCGCCGAGCAGATGTTCCTCAGCGTGCACACAGTTGCTTTCCACCTGCGACATGTCTACCGCAAGCTGAGCATCAACTCCCGCGTCGAGCTCACGCACCTTGCGGTGGCGCAGGGACGGGTTGACCCCGACCGGCCGCATGACAAGGGACGAGGCTGAGCGGCTAGGACTACACGTCTGGGGGATGTGGTCGCGCAGTGCTTGCACGAACGTTGGAAGTGTTGCCTGACCAGACCTCATCCAGGAGGGCACCATGGCACTGCTGGCACTGCGCCGCAGGGGCGGCGAGACCATCCCTGCCCGCGAGTTCGAAGACGTCTACGACAGGCTAGGGCAGCTGATGAACGCGGCCCTGGGAGAGTTCGCCGAGGAGGGCCCCGTGGGCACGTGGGCGCCTATGGCGGACATGTCGGAAACCGAGGACTCCTACGTCGTGGAGGTCGATGTCCCAGGCGCAAGGAAGGACCAGATCGACGTCCAGCTTTCCGAGCGAGAGCTGATCGTCAGCGGGGAGATCGAGGAGCGCGAGAGTCTGCGCCGGCACCGCAAGATGCGCAGGACCGGCCGATTCGAGCTGCGCACTCTGCTCCCGGGAGAGGTCGACGCCGAGCGTGTCGAGGCGCATCTGTCCGAGGGTGTGCTGACCATCACCGTTCCCAAGGCGGCGGCCGCCAAGCCCCGGCACATCGAGGTATCCGCCTGAGGCGGAGAGCGGAGGAGCCGTGTCCATTGCGTCGTCTGGCCCCATCACGACCAACCGAGAACCGATCGCGACGTGCCGCACGTACGAGGAGGCGCAGAAGACTGTCGACTACCTGTCCGATCACGGGTTCCCTGTGCGGGGAACGCTGATCGTGGGAGTGGGGCTGCGCTCGATCGAGCAGGTCGTCGCGCGCATGACCTACCTACGGGCGGCCGGCTGGGGCGCGCTGAGCGGAGCCTGGTTCGGGCTGCTCATCGGCCTGTTCTTCGGGATCTTCGCGGCCACGGCCGTATCGATGCTGACCGTGATGCTCTGGGGGCTGCTCTGGGGTGGGGTCGCGGGGGCGATCTTCGGCCTGATCGCGCACGCGGTGCTGGGCGGCAAGCGGGACTTCGTCTCCGAAAGCGGCCTGGTGGCCGACAAGTACGAGGTGCTCGTCGAGTCCGAGCACGCGGCCAGGGCCCATGAGCTTCTCGGGAGGGAGAACGAGCAATGGCGAAAGCAGTAGGCATCGATCTCGGTACCACGAACTCGGTGATCGCCGCCACTGAGGACGGTCACGCCACGGTGCTGCCCAACGCAGAGGGCTCACGGACGACCCCGTCCGTGGTGGCGTTCACCGATCAGGGCGAGCGGCTGGTGGGGCAGCTGGCCCGCCGCCAGGCCATCCTGAACCCGAAAGGAACGATCTACTCCGCCAAACGTTTCATTGGCCGCCGCTACGACGAGGTCGAGAGTGAGATCCACGCCGTCTCCTTCGACGTGGTCGAAGGGCCGCAGGGCGCCGTCCGCTTCCAGGTCGGCGACAAGCAGTACGCGCCGGAGGAGGTGTCGGCGCTCGTCCTGAGGAAGCTGGTCGCCGACGCGGCGAAGTATCTCGGCGAGAAGGTAACCGAGGCGGTCATCACCGTACCGGCGTACTTCAACGACGCCCAGCGCCAGGCCACCAAGGACGCGGGGCGCATCGCGGGGCTCGAGGTCCTCCGAATCATCAACGAGCCGACCGCCGCCGCTCTGGCGTACGGGCTGGACAAGAAGTCCAACGAGACCGTGCTGGTCTTCGACCTGGGCGGCGGCACGTTCGACGTCAGTATCCTGGACATCGGCGAAGGGGTCGTCGAGGTCCGCGCCACCTCAGGCGACGGGCATCTCGGCGGCGACGACTTCGACCGTAGGATCGTCGATCACCTGGCCGACGAGTTCCAGCGGGAACAGGGCATCGACCTACGCAAAGACCCGCAGGCGCTGCAGCGCCTCTTCGAGGCGGCGGAGAAGGCCAAGGCCGAGCTCTCGTCGGTGACCCAGACCTCGGTCAGCCTGCCGTTCATCACGGCGGACGCCTCCGGACCGAAGCACCTCAACACCACGCTGATGCGGTCCACGTTCGAGCAGATCACCGCCGACCTTGTCGAACGCTGCGTCCATCCCGTCGAACAGGCGATGGAGGACGCCAAGCTCAGGCCCGCGGATATCGACGAGGTGATTCTCGTCGGCGGGTCGACCCGGATTCCCGCCGTCCAGAGTCTCGTGCGCAGGCTCACCGGCGGTAAGGACCCGAACATGACGGTGAACCCGGATGAGGTGGTCGCCATCGGCGCGGCGACCCAGGCGGGCATCATCAAGGGCGAGGTGCAGGACGTCGTGCTGCTCGACGTCACGCCTCTCTCGCTCGGTGTGGAGACGCTCGGCGGGCTCATGACCAAGGTCATCGAGCGCAACACGACCATTCCGGCACGCCGGACCGAGACGTTCAGCACGGCCGAGGACAACCAGAGCGCCGTGGACGTCGTGGTCCTTCAGGGGGAGCGCGAGCGCGCCGCGGACAACCGGGTGCTTGGACGCTTCCGGCTGGAGAACATCCGGCCCGCGCCGCGAGGGGTACCGCAAATCGAGGTCACCTTCGACATCGACGCCAACGGCATCCTCAACGTGTCGGCCCGTGACAAGGAAACCGGCGCCGAACAGCGGATCACCATCAGTGAGAGCTCCAACCTGGACAAGTCGGAGATCGAGCGGATGGTCGCAGACGCCGAGCAGCATCGTGCCGAGGACGCCAGGCTCCGGGAGACCATCGACGCGCGCAACGAGCTGGACTCGGTCGCCTATCAGGTGGAGCGTCGTCTGGAGGAGCTCGGCGACGCCGTCCCCGTGCACGAGAAAGCACGTGCGGAGCAGCTCGTCGAGGAGGCCCGCCAGGCGATCAAGGAAGAGATCCCGATCGACCGGCTGCGCTCGCTCAGTGGCGAGCTCCAGCAGGTCTACCACGGCCTCGGCGCCGCAGGTGGTCGGCCGGAGACGCCTGGGGTGCCTCCGCAGGCCAGGACGGAAAGCGCCGCAGGCGCCGGCGACGACGTAATCGACGCGGAGTTCACCACCTCGGAGCCCGACTGACATGAACGAGAACGCACCCAAGATCCAAGAGGAGCCGCGCGAGGAAGCCACGGCCGCGGAGACGGATGCCAAGCTTGCGGAGCTGGAGGACCGCTGGCTACGCGCCGTCGCTGATCTGGACAACCTCCGCAAGCGGATTTCCCGTGACAACGAGCGGCTGCGGGCCGAGGAGCGGGCCAGGGTGGCGGCAGAGTGGCTGCCCGTCCTGGACAACCTGGAGCTCGCGCTGAGCCACGCGCCAGGCGGTCAGGGAGCGATTCTCGAGGGCGTACGGGCGGTGCGGGACCAGGCCGTCGCCGTCATGAAGAATCTCGGCTACGCCCGCCATGAGGAGGTGGGCGTGCCCTTCGACCCCACCCGCCACGAGGCGGTGGCGGCCGTCGAACGGCCCGACGTCGCGCCCGGCACCGTCGTGGAGGTGCTGCGGCCCGGCTACGGCGAGGGCAAGCGGCAGCTGCGGCCCGCGATCGTGGCCGTCGCTAAGAAGGCGGAGTGATGGCCACACGGCGGGACTTCTACGAGGTGCTCGGCGTGGACAGGAACGCCGACGCCGACGAGATCCAGCGGGCCTACCGCAAGCTCGTGCGCGCCTACCATCCCGACGTCAACAAGGATCCCGGGGCGGAGGACAGGTTCAAGGAGATCTCGGAGGCCTACGCCGTGCTCTCCGACCCCGAGACGCGCCGCCGCTACGACGCCTTCGGACACGACTTCCGCCAGGTGCCGCCCGACGTGGACCCCGCGGAGTACGCCCGTGCCCGTGCCGGCGCCGGCACGCGTGTCGGCGCGGGCGGCACGTGGCGGTCGGCGCCCCCCGAGGGCTTCGGCTTCGGCGCGGACATCGACCTGGACGACCTGCTCGGCGGCATGTTCGGCGGCCGTGGTGGGCCGCGCTGGGGCCCTGTGCCCGGCGCTGACCAGGAGGCGCAGCTCACGCTGACCGTCGAGGAGGCATACCGTGGCGGACGCCGCAGCCTCACGCTGCCCGGCGGCAAACGGCTGGACGTCACGATCCCGCCCGGGGTCACGAACGGGCAGCGCATCAGGCTCGCCGGCCAGGGCGGGCGGGGAGGCGACGGAGCGCCGCCGGGCGACCTCCACCTGATCGTGCGGATCGCCGACCATCCCCGCTATCGCGTGGAGGGCCGCGACATCCACACCGCCCTGCCACTCGCCCCGTGGGAGGCGGCGCTGGGCGCCACGGTGCCCATCGACACGCCGGGCGGCGAGGCGAAGCTGAAGGTGCCCCCGGGCACATCCACGGGCCGCCGCCTGCGGCTGAGAGGGCGCGGCATGCCGAACCCGCGCGGAGCGGCCGGCGACTTCTTCGCCGAGGTCCGGATCATGGTGCCGGCCACGCTCACCGACGCGGAGCGGCGCCTGTTCGAGCAGCTCGCCGCCGCATCCCGCTTCGATCCGAGGGGGCGCTCATGATCTACGCGCTGGTACGACCAGTTCGGCTCGACCTCGATTCCTACGCGCGGGCAACGGGGCTGCACCCGTACGTCGTCGGCCGGCTGGTGGCGCTCGGCCTGCTGGAGCCGGACAGGAACGCCAGGGGGGAGCTGTGCTTCGCTCCCTCCCAGGTCGCGGCGGCCGCCCGCATCCAGCGCCTGCACGAGGGCCTGTCCATCAACTACGCCGCGATCGGCGTGGTCATCGACCTCCTCGACCGGATCGAGGAGCTCGAGACCACCCTGCGCGAGCTTTCACCACCACGCTAGGGGGGACCGGAGTGGATCCGAACCGGCTGACGCAGAAAACGCAGGAGGCGCTGCACGACGCCCAGACCAAGGCTCTGCGCTACGGGCACACCGAGGTCGACGGCGAGCACCTACTGCTGGCTCTGCTCGACCAATCAGAGGGGCTGGTGCCCCGGCTGGTGGAGCAGGCGGGCGCCGACCCGCAACGCCTGCTCGCGAACCTGGAAGCGGAGCTGGAGCGCCGCCCCAAGGTCAGCGGACCGGGCGCCGCGCCCGGCCAGGTGTTCCTCACCCAACGCCTGGCACGGCTGCTGGACGCCGCGGACCGGGAGGCGCGCCGGCTCAAAGACGAGTATGTCTCGGTGGAGCACCTGCTGCTGGCGCTGATCGAGGAGGGATCCGCGACCGCCTCGGGACGGCTGCTGCACGACCAGGGCCTGACCAGGGATCGGTTCCTTCAGGCGCTCACCTCCGTCCGGGGCAACCAGCGGGTCACCTCGGCCATGCCCGAGGTCGCCTACGAGGCGCTGGAGAAGTACGGGCGCGACCTGGTCGCCGACGCCCGCGCGGACAAACTCGACCCGGTGATCGGCCGCGACACCGAGATCCGCCGCGTGATCCAGATCCTGTCCCGCAAGACCAAGAACAATCCGGTACTGATCGGCGACCCCGGCGTCGGCAAGACCGCGGTCGTCGAAGGTCTCGCACAACGAATCACCCGAGGCGACGTCCCCGAAGGGCTGCGCGACAAGACCATCTTCAGCCTGGATATGGGCTCACTCGTGGCGGGCGCCAAGTACCGCGGAGAGTTCGAAGAACGCCTCAAGGCCGTACTGAACGAAGTGAAAGCGGCCGAGGGCCAGATCCTACTGTTCGTCGACGAGCTCCACACGGTGGTCGGAGCCGGGGCGACCGAGGGCGCCATGGACGCCGGCAACATGCTCAAGCCGATGCTCGCCCGCGGTGAGCTGCACATGATCGGCGCGACCACGGTGCAGGAGTACCGCCAGCACATCGAGAAGGACGCCGCCCTGGAACGCAGGTTTCAGCCGGTGCTGATCGACGAGCCCTCGGTCGAGGACGCCATATCGATCCTGCGCGGCCTGCGCGAACGCCTAGAGGTCTTCCACGGTGTGAAGATCCAGGACAGTGCCCTCGTCGCCGCGGTGACGCTGAGCCACCGCTACATCGCCGACCGGTTCCTCCCGGACAAGGCAATCGACCTGGTCGATGAGGCGTGCGCGATGATCCGGACGGAGATCGACTCCATGCCGGCCGAGCTCGATGCGCTCACCAGGCGGGTGATGCGGCTGGAGATCGAGGAGGCCGCGCTGGCCAAGGAGGAGGATCCCGCGAGCCGGTCCCGTTTGGAGGAGCTGCGCCAGGAGCTGGCCGCCTCGCGCGCGGAGGCCGATGCGATGCGGGCGCAGTGGGAGGCCGAGCGCTCGGCCCTGCGCAAGGTCCAGAGCCTGCGGAAGGAACTGGAGGGCGTGCGGCGGGAGGCGGAGCAGGCCGAACGCGACTACGACCTCAATCGCGCCGCCGAGCTCCGCCACGGCAGGCTCCCCGAACTGGAACGCCGGCTGCGCGCCGAGGAAGAGCAGCTGGGCACCCGGCAGAACGGTCACCGGCTGCTGCGCGAGGTGGTGACGGAGAACGAGATCGCGTCCATCGTCTCGCGCTGGACGGGCATCCCAGTGACCCGGCTGCAGGAGGCGGAGCGGGACAAGCTGCTCAAGCTTGATCAGATCCTGCACGAGCGCGTCGTCGGTCAGGAGGAGGCGGTGCGGCTGGTGGCCGATGCCGTCATCCGCGCCCGCTCGGGCATCAAGGATCCCCGGCGGCCCATCGGGTCGTTCCTCTTCCTCGGGCCGACCGGGGTCGGCAAGACCGAGCTCGCCAAGTCCCTGGCGGCGGCCCTGTTCGACACCGAGGACAACATGGTGCGCATCGACATGAGCGAGTACCAGGAACGCCACACGGTCAGCCGCCTCGTCGGCGCTCCTCCCGGTTACGTCGGCTATGAGGAGGGCGGCCAGCTCACGGAGGCGGTGCGGCGCAAGCCGTACTCAGTGATCCTTTTCGACGAGATCGAGAAGGCCCACGCGGACGTGTTCAACACGCTGCTGCAGGTCCTGGACGACGGCCGGCTGACCGACGCGCAGGGCCGCACGGTCGACTTCCGCAACACCGTGGTCATCATGACCTCCAACATCGGCTCGCAGCACCTGATGGACGGGGTCACCTCCGACGGCGAGATCAAGCCCCAGGCGCGCGAGAGCGTGATAGCGGAGTTGCGCCGGCACTTCCGGCCCGAGTTCCTCAACCGGGTCGACGACATCGTGCTGTTCAAGCCGCTGACCGAGCTCGAGATCCAGCAGATCGTCGGCCTGATGTTCACCGACATCAGGCAGCGCCTGGCCGACCGCCGACTCACTCTCGAGGTCACCGAAGAGGCGCGCCGGCTCATCGCCAACCAGGGCTACGACCCCGTCTACGGCGCCCGGCCACTGCGCAGGTTCATCGCCCGCGAGGTGGAGACCAAGATCGGCCGCGCCCTGCTCGCCGGCGACGTGCCCGACGGGTCCACCATCACGGTCGGCGCCGACAAGGGCGAGCTGAACGTCACCTTCTACCCGCCCAGGACCTGACATGAACACCGTGAACTGCGCCCACTGCGGGAGACCGAACAGAATCCCGGATGCGTACAGTGGCAGGCCCCAATGCGGGATCTGCCACCAGCCTCTGCCATGGATCGTCGATGCCGATGACAGCACCTTCGGTGAGGTCGCCGAGCGCGCCGACCTGCCCGTCCTCGTCGACTTCTGGGCGCAATGGTGCGCGCCGTGCCGGACGGTCACGCCCACGCTCGAACAGCTCGCCCGTGAGATGGCCGGGAGGTTGAAGATGGTCAAGGTCGATGTGGACCGCTCTCCGACTCTCGCCCGGCGATTCGTGGTCACGGCCGTCCCGACGCTCGCGGTGCTGCACGAGGGCCGGGTCGTGGCGCAACGCGCGGGCGCCGCGCCAGCCCCCCAACTGCGCGAGTGGGTCGAAGACGCGGTGCGAGCACCGTCATGACGGCATCGCCCTCCTGCGAGCTCGAGACGCCGGACCTGTGCGGGGCATATCCCCGGCTGGACGAGCAACAGATCGCTGAGCTGTCGCGGCACGGCCAGCGCAGGTCCGTGCCGCCAGGCGACATCCTCTACCGAGAGGGCGAGCCGATCCGGGAGTTCATCGTGATTCTGCGGGGCAAGGTCGCCGTGGTCGAGGGGGACGGCGAGGGTCGGCGGACGATCGCCGTCCACGGTCCAGGCCGCTTCCTCGGCGAGCTCGGCCTCCTCACCGGCCAGGCAGGCTTCGTGACCGCGGTCGTACGAAAGCCCGGAGAGGTGCTGGCCGTGCCGGCCGACGAGGCGCGGACGCTCGTAGCGGGCGACCCGGCGCTCGGAGACCTCATCCTGCGGGCCTACCTGACCCGCCGCGCCCTGCTGATCGGCCTGGACGCCGGGCTCCGCATCATCGGCTCCCGCTACTCACCCGATGCCCGGCGGCTGCGCGAATTCGCCGCACGCAACAGGATCCCGCACCGGTGGATAGACCTGGAGGAGGACGAAGCCGCCGACGCGCTCCTGCGCGAGCTGCGCATCTCCCCGCACGACACCCCAGTCGTGATCTGGGGCGGCGACCAGGTGCTCCGCAACCCGACCACCGCCGAACTGGCGAAGACCATCGGCCTGCCCGTCCCTGCGTCGAGCGCCGCCGTATGCGATGTGATCGTCGTGGGCGCGGGACCCGCAGGCCTGGCCGCCGGTGTGTACGCGGCCTCTGACGGCCTCACAACCGTCGTGCTCGATGCCGTAGCCGCAGGCGGCCAGGCGGGCACCTCGTCCCGAATTGACAACTATCTCGGCTTTCCCACGGGCATCTCGGGCGCCGAGCTCGCCGAGCGTGCCGTCATCCAGGCAGGCAAGTTCGGCGCCCGCCTGACCGTCCCCGCCGAGGCGAGCGGACTGGAACCGCGTGAAGGCCACTACGGAATCATCGTGGAGGGCGAGTGCGCCGTGAAGGCCCACGCCGTGATCATCGCAACCGGCGCCCGCTATCGGAAGCTCGACGTTCCCCACCTGGAAAAATTCGAAGGATCCGGCGTCTACTACGCGGCGACACCGTTCGAGTTGCGCATGTACCGGCAATCGCCCGTGGTCATCGTCGGCGGCGGGAACTCCGCGGCCCAGGCGGCACTTTACCTGATCAGGAACGCGTCGTCGGTGCGCATGCTCGTGCGCGGCGGCGACGTAAACGCGAGCATGTCCCGCTACCTCGCCGACGAGATCGACCGGACCCCCGGCATCGAAATCATGTACTACACCGAGGTATGCGAACTGCTCGGAGACCACACGCTACGGGCCGTCCGCGCGCAGAACACGCGCACAGGAGAACTCCAGGAGATCCAGACCAGCGCGCTGTTCACCTTCATCGGAGCCGACCCGCACACCGCATGGCTCAAGGGGACCCTCCAGCTGGACGACCGCGGCTTCGTCGTCACGGGCCAGGGCACATCGCCCTGGGGCGCCCTCCTCCCCCTGGAAACCGGGCACCTGGGCGTATTCGCCGCCGGCGACGTTCGCAGCTGCTCGGTCAAGCGGGTCGCGTCCGCAGTCGGAGAAGGCGCCATGGCGGTTCGCCTGGTGCACGAAAGATTCACCACCACAGGCAGTCAAGAGGGAGGACGGTGATTCACATGCCCGTGATCGCAGTTTCCAGGTTCGAGCGCTTCTTTCGCGCCGCCGCGGGACTTGACGTGGACAAGGCCGACCTTAAGCGCTACAGCGACTTCGTCAACCGCAAGCTGTACGACATGCTCGTCGTCGCCGAGGCCGCCGCGATGTCGAACCGGCGCGACATCATCCAGCCCTGGGACCTGCCCATCACCAAAGGACTGCAGGAGAGCATGCACGACTTCCGGGACCTGGACGAGGAACTGGACCTGGCATCGATCCTGGCGGAGCTCGCGGCGCTGCCTCCGCTGGATCTGTCTCTCAGCGAAGAAACCGAGGCCCGGCTGCCGGCCGTGGCGGGTGGGCTCTCCGTGGCGCTCGCCAGGGCGATCAGAGCCATAGAGCCTGATCGCAAGAACCCGGCGAGCAAGGAGTGGACACGCACAATCCGAGTCTTCGACCTGCTGCTATGACGAGATTTGGCGCGTTGCTGGTGCCTCTGCTCGCCACGCGATCGGATGGCGGCTGCTCGGGCACAGGAAGGCCTGGCCCACCCCACAGGAAGGATGGGCTCGAGCGCGATGGGTAGTAGATGCGTTCGAGAAAGGAGGACGCCATGCGTCACAACGGTTTGCGTACCGCGGCGCTGCTCGGCGCCCTGTCTGCTCTGATCATCCTGGTGGGGTGGTGGCTCGGCGGCAGCACCGGAATCCAGATCGACGTCCTGGTCGCGCTCGTCAGCAACGGCATCGCCTACTTCTTCTCCGACAAGATCGCGCTGTCGGGGATGCATGCCCAGCCCGTCGGCCCCGCTGACTGGCCCGCGCTGCACCAGATGGTCCGCGAACTGTCGGAGGAGGCGCGCCAGCCCATGCCCCGGCTGTACGTTTCGCCGATCCTGCAGCCGAACGCGTTCGCCACCGGGCGCAATCCGCGTCATGCCGCGGTCTGTGTGACCCATGGGATCACCCAGTTGCTGAACGAACGCGAGCTGCGCGCGGTCCTCGGGCACGAACTGGCGCACGTCTACAACCGCGACATCCTGATCTCCTCCGTGGCGGGGGCCCTGGCCACGATGGTTACCTACCTGGCCTACATGGCCGGGTTCTTTGGCGGGGGAGACGATGACGAGGGTCCCGGCTTCCTCGGGGCCCTCCTGATGATGATCCTCGGGCCGGTGGCGGCCGCGATGATCCAGATGGCCATCTCCAGGGCGCGGGAGTATCAGGCCGACGAGTCCGGCGCCCGGCTGACCCGTGACCCGATCGGGCTGGCCAGTGCGCTACGGAAGATCGATGTGGGCACCCGGCAACTGCCGCTGCCGGAGACTGGCCGGCTCTCCTCGACCTCGCACCTCATGATCGCTAACCCGTTCCGTGGCGGGGGCATCGGGAGGCTCTTCTCCACCCACCCACCGATCACCGACCGGATCGCACGGTTGGAGGCCATGGCCGTTTACCGCCGCTGATCTGGCTGTGCTCCGGGCCGGCGGGTAATTCTTCGGGGCGAGGGCAAGGTCAGCGACAGTGAGCGTGCGCTGGACTCGCACGTCGAAGGGGTGGCGTCGGGCCGTCCTGTGACACTCTGGTGCAGGTGAGGGCAGCGTGGGAGCGTCGCGGACGGCGGATACTTTCCTTGCGGCGGGTTTTGATGTGCGCCCTGCTCGGTGCCGTGGCCGGCGGAGGCGTCGCGCTCAGCGGCGCCCCTGAACTGTTCTTCTTCGTCACCTGGGATGTGGCTGTTTCCCTCGTCCTGGCGTGGGCGTGGCGGATCAGCTGGTCGCAGGCCACGAGGGGACCAAGCGCATCGCCGAAGAGGAAGGCGGTACGCACACCACCGACACGGGCATCCTGATCGCCGCGGTGGCCAGTCTCGCGGCCGTCGTGGCCGCCCTCCTCCGCCCGGGCAGCGATCAGGACCCGGTTGCCGCGATCGCAGCGATCTTGAGTTTGGTGACCGTGGTCCTGTCCTGGACTTTGACGAACACCGTTTTCGCCCTCAAGTACGCGCGCTTGTACTACGTCGAGGTTGACGGGGGCATCGACTTCCGGCAGGAGGAGCCGCCGAGCTATAGCGACTTCGCTTACACGGCGTTCACCGTGGGGATGGCTTACGGGGTATCAGACAATGTGCTGGCCAGCACCCGCATCCGGAAGGTCGCCTTCGGGCACGCCCTGCTTTCCTATCTTTTCGGCACCGTCGTTATCGCGGTGTCCGTCGGTCTCATCGCCAACCTGGGACAGCGATGAGCCCGTGTCGATGCGTGACGATCTCGAACAGTCCGCCTGGAGCGTCGAGACGGTACTGGCCGGGGCCGATCAACCAGTATCAGCAAAACGGTCTCGCATACGCCCAGGTCAATCCACGAGTCGCAACTCCTGCATCCCGCAGATTTAACGGACGCAGGGCATGCTATAGGCCTCCGAGGAGGTGGCACGGGGCAACGACGCGGCAGCGGCTCCAGCACTGTCTGGAGGACGCGGTGGCGGGCCGGCGCGGCAGCGTCCACGTCGTGGTGGTGGGCGGGGGCTCGACCGGGGTCGAGTTTGCCGGGACGCTGGCCGAGCTGCGGCGGCGCACGCTGCCGCTGACGCATCCCAAGATTCGTCCCGACCAGACGAGCGTGACGCTGGTGGAGCGCATCGGCTTCGTGCTGGCGCCGTACAAGCCGCAGCTGCGAAATGCGGCGGCGGCCGCGCATCCAGATGGGGGAGCACGTGGGCAAGCAGATCCTGGCGGCGGCTCAGGGACTGCCGCTGCGGCCGTTCTCGTACCGGGATCCGGGGATCATGGCGACCGTGGGCCGGGCCGAGGCCGTGTTGCAGCTGTCCAACGGATTGACCATGCGTGGGTGGCCGGCGTGGCTTATGTGGATCTTCATTCATGTGGCGTACCTGCTGGGCGGGCGCAACCGGATCACCGTGCTGGTCAACTTCTTCTGGCGGTACGCCGGGCCGCGTCACGCCGCCACCTGCGTCAGCCAGTGGGCGCCGCCGACAGGGCGGCCAGGTCACCAGCTTGGATACTGTCGCGCCACAACCGAAGCCGTGTCGGGCGGCCCCGGTAGCCGCCCGACACGCGCGGCCGTACGACGGCGGCGATCCTTGCCACATGGCGGCGGCGTACGATGCCGTCGGGGTCGAGCATCAGCACGTCGTCGGCCAGCATGTCGACCCACCGCAGCCCGCCCCACCGGCCAGACCAGACGGGCCCCTCCCCGTGCTCGGCGACGGGGTCGGTCACGGGGTACGAGGCGATGGTCATGCCGATCTCCTTGACACGCCTCACGGGACAGGTGCCGCTCATGCTGCCAGAACTGTCGTAGCCGACCATGAACCTCGCCAAGCGGTGTCGCGGCAGCTCAGCCTTGTTCACGAACGCCACCGCGAAGTCCACCATGGAGATCGGCGACCTGCCCTGTGCATCGGCCAAGTGGGCAAGGGTGCGGTTGGATGCGAGATGGCGGCACGGCAAGACAGCAACGAGGCTCCCGGTTGGGCATCAGATCTTGGTCGACTGCTGTCGTACCAAGGCATCTCATCCGCCCACCGTCCTTCGTGCACCAGCCACGACCCACCGTTTACCGGGATGGATGCTGAGAGGGTCTCATGCCGGTCAGCGACGTCGGCGCTCGATACACTGCCGTGTCCTCGAAAGGCCTGGTGAGGGAAAAATGCTGCTCGAAAACGGAGCGCCCGCTACCCGACGCGGGCAGCCTCACGATAAGAGGTAAAAGACGACCCGGAAGCCGCCAGGCGGGGCACCACGTCTGGGGGTGCGGTGATGGCACTTTCTGCCGCGAGGCGATGGCTGGACCGGTGGGGTGACCGAGTCCCCGGCTTGGGTCGATGGCGGCGGCGTGGGCTACGCCGCTGGGTGCGGCGTGAGAGGCAGTTGCTGATGCCGACGGTGACGGTCACCGTCGGCTGCCTGGTGGCTTGGTGGATCTCCACCGAACTGATCGGCTCACCTCAGCCGGTGCTCGCTCCCACCGGCGTGCTGCTGTCGGTGACGGCGACCGCCTACAGCACCGTGGTCCAGGCCGTCCAGCAGACCATCGCGGTGCTGGTCGGACTGGCGGCTGCAATCGGCTTCGTGCAGGTGTTCGGCACCAGCGCCGCCACCATGGCCGTCCTGGTCGCGGTCGCTCTGGTGGTCAGCAGAACCGTCGGCATACCGTGGCAGAACACACAGGCGCCCATCACCGCCCTACTCGTGTTCGCCCTGGGCCGCGAGTACGGCATGGTGCGGCTGCTCGACATTGTCATCGGCGCGCTCGTCGGAGCCACGCTCATACTGATGATCCCGCCCCGTCACGTGGGCCGGGCCGCTAAGGACATGGCCGACCTGGCCGATGATCTCGCCGACCTGTGCTCCGACCTGGCCGAAGGCGTCAGGCAATCCTGGACCGCGCACCAGGCGCAGAAATGGCTGGCCCGCGCCAGACGCATGTCCGTCAGGCTGCGTTCGGCCCACGAGAGCGCTGAACGAGCCACTGAGTCCCTGCGTTTCACCCTACGTCGGGCGCGAACCCGCCAGCGCCTGCGCCGCATCATGCAGGCTGTCCTATGCCTGGAGCACGCCTGCCTTCAACTGCGCGGCGTCGCCCGTGCCCTCGCCGACCTGGCTGCCGGGGTTCGCGGCCTGCCAGGACAGCGCGAGACCGGCAGTTTTCCCCAGGTCTTCGCCGACCTGCTGGATGCGATCGGGAAGGCTTACGCCTGTTTCGAGCAACTGCTGGTCGCCCCTGGCAGCGGCGAGGACCTGGTCCGCCTGCGCGCCGCCGTAGCGGAAGGCGAGCGCCTCGAACGCGCTGCCCGCAAGCAGATGGCAGAGATCGATCCGCATTCACCCCTCTGGACGTTGTACGGCGCGCTGCTCGACGACTGCGTCCAACTGCGACATGAGGTCGATCCCGACGACGGGCCACATCGCGACGCCATCCCCCCACGCGCCCGTGAACAAGCGGCCCGGCTCATGTCACGCCGGCGACACTGACCTTCCGCCGTCCAGCAGGTTCCCGGGGGTGTTGTCGGAATATATGCGGCGCTCTACCTGAGTGATGGATCAAGCATGACGGCTTGACACGCGCAACACAGTCTCGTGCGATAAGTGGTGGCGCTGATCCACGAACCGCCCGACCAGCACCAGATCGGTGCCTGCGTGCCGCGCTGGCCAGCCCGCCTGTCGGCTGGCGCGTGGTGGCGCGCAAGGAGATCGCCGACCATCTGCTCGGTTGCGGGTTTCGTTGTCCGCGCTGCTGACCATCACCAGGGTCTCGGCCGTGTAAGCGGTGGCCACGGTCGGCGTGGTCCGGCTGGGCATCGTGCCCTGGCCCGAGTTCGCCGGGTGCTGGTCTACCTTGTGGTCTCGATCGCCCACATCGGCGTCTGGCTGGCCTTGGACGGGAGGCTTCTGGGCCACGTCCGTTGACGTGGCCCAGACCCTATCCCGCCTACGTTGGTTAGCGTCTCTGCTTCTGCGCCCGCTCCTGAACCAGTTCAGAGCAGCCGAGGACGCGGAGAAGATGAGCGTGTACGACACCGTCAAGAAGGTTGGCGACCTCGTGCAATCCTTGCGGATCGTAGCCCCGGGAACCATGAGAAAGGTCGTTTCGAATCTGCCGGAGGCATGGAATGAGGGGAAGGGAGTGAATAGACATCGCTTCCCTGATCAGGTCCGTATCTTCCAGAAGAGGGCGAACGTTGATCGGCGCGCTATCGAAAATATGATGGAGCGCGGGATCGAGTCCGCTGATAGGACGCTTCGCCAGGAACTTCTTCAAAAACTTCATTGAGTCAGCGCCGAGCACCTGCGCTGCCTCCTCGAGGACGGCTGCACGGCGTTCTCCGTGAGACAAGCTGCGTGAGACAAAGTCTTCCTGCGTTTCGACACCGTGAAGGCCCTCGATTGCCTGGATGAGCAATTGGAACCTGGACCGTGGATGCTGGTCAGCAACGAACATGAGCGAGGCGTAGGTCTCCAGCAACGGGTGATGTTCGGCCGTGAGCTTTTGCCACCGCCTGAGCAATGTCAACAGGCCTGTGTCTTCATTGGCTAGGAAGAAGTTGGGCTGGGCCTTCTGCAATTCCCCAGGATCCGAGTAGCACGGCTTTTGGTGGAGGCCGAGCCCATAGACCTGCAGGGTCGCCGGCTGGGATCCAGGTACGTCCAGCTGCAGGTCTAGGTAGGTGATCTTTTCTAAGCGTCCTGTGGAGAGCGCAACCAGGTTGCATAGTGGTGTGGCCCAATCGTTGAGAGCCGTATCGAAGTCCAGCGGCTCCGAAAACGTCGCTTGAACTACGGGACTGAACGCTAGACGGAAGTGGTAGGCCGTGGACACGTTGAAGGAGTTGCGGAACCACAGCTCGGCCTCAGCCGAGCCATCCGACCACGTCTGTGTGCTCTCGGGCCGCCCAACAGCTTCCCAGGCCCAATCCAGATACTGCCTGCCGTCCGTCCCCTGCGGGAACTTGAACTGGCGGAGAGGGCCGATCCCGCTGACCGCGTCAAGGCCGGTGACCTGCATCGTCATTTGGGAAGCACGAATCGTGGTGGGAGCAGATGGGGCGCGGCCCACCAGTGCGGCTCTAGCGTGGATCCTGGCTCGATCGCGGGTCCACAACGCTACTACCGGGTCCACGAGAATTACGAGCAGACCGTTGAGCAATCGGCCAGTGACCAAGCTCGGCGTGTAGGTTTGAGGGAACGGAACCCATCTTGAGTTGCCGGCCTCCTCGTAGATGAGAGGAACGTTTCCATAGGCGTCGCCGCGCGGTGGTCGATTCGCCTGCAACACGAGATCGCCTTGCAAGGTGACGACATCACCGGTTTGGCCCGGAAGGGTCCACTCCACTCGGTACTGTCCAGGCTCCAAGATGTGCTTGAGAGGAACAACGTCAGACAAAGTGTCGCTTCCTGGTACGCATTTGCTCGTTGCAGTGTTATGAGGACGGCCACTGTCGCGCACGCTGAAAGGCGCGAACCTGGCGGTCGCGTTGTCGGCCGTGTCCGGACACAGTAGACCTCGACCGGCCAGATGGTCACCATCGGTGATTGGATGAGAGGTCCGCCAGACGGGTTCGGCTAGCCTGCGTTCTGCGCGGTGGTCATATCCGGCGTACGGGCGCGATGGCACGCATGGCTGGGAACGTCGCGAACCGGGCCACTGGTTGGCGCCCAGGTGCCGATCAAGGCTGCTCGGCGAAGTCGTGGGGACGATGAGGGCGTACCCTCCGCCCAAGAGCTGCCCGACCAGCTCTCTCGCGCGGAGTACGACCTTCAGCACGGGCGTACGGACATCGTCCTGCTCCAGTTCCCGCTCGCATTTGTCGACGAGGACCGGCCAGAGCAGCTTGGCCAGCTCGACCTTGTCGTTCCGGACTCGCATGCGGCCGATTGGCACGCGGATCTCCTGGTGGGCGGTTCGGGCCGCCTGGAGTTCGGCCCGCAGCCTCGTTTCCCAGCCGTGCGCCTCGGTGGAGGTATTGGACTGGGCTTCGGCGAGTTGCTTGATGGCGGGGATCAGTTCGTCGTCGGTGAAGTTGGCGAGTTCGTACTTGTCCGCGCCCCAGGTCTGGATGTCGACCAGGAGGTCCAGGTCTTCTTGGCGGATTGAGGAGCCCGGCGTTTTCCACCAGCAGATCGAGATCCCGCTGGTAGTGGCCCGGCGGTTGCAGCACAACCTGCACACAGTCGCCTGCCGGTGCGGCCGGGTGCACACCGCCGCACGCCCGGCGGGAGTAAGCGCCGCGCCGGTCG
>NZ_JADOGI010000128.1 GCF_015645445.1 Nonomuraea cypriaca
CACCTGTGGATAGCGCTGGCCAACGCCGGCCCGGTGCCCGGCGGCGTGTTCGCGCCCGACCACGTCGCGGTGCCGCGCCAGGAGGTCCTCGCCACCGGGCCGGGCTGGACCTCGCTGCGCTGCCCGCTGCGTGGTCCCGATGGCATGGGCGCGACCTGCGCGGCGAAACCCCAGCTCGCCCGGCGGCGCGCCGACCTGTTCACCGCCGCCCTGCTCGCCCCTCCCTCCCCCACCGACCCGGCAGGGCACGCGACGCCCACGCGGGACGGGACTAGGTTGGAGAGACCGGCGACGGAATGACGCGGCACCGAGCGCGTCGAGTGATACGACACCGACCGGCACGGGGAGCGATGACGCCATGGCGGTGACAACCAGGCAACTCACAGCCGGCGCGGGAGGCGATGACGCCATGGCGGTGACAACCAGGCAACTCACGGCCGGCGTCCGGACAGAACCCGAGCGGCGCGGGGGACGATGACGTCATGGCGGTGACGATCAGGCAGCTCGTGGCAGATGCCCGGCTGGGGTTGCGGGTGGTGCTCGGGCATGAGGGGCTGGACCATCCGGTGCGCTGGGTGGCGGTGTCCGAGCTGCCCGATCCCGCCCCCTGGCTGGACGGGGCCGAACTGCTGCTGACCAGCGGCATGTGGCTGCGCGACGAGCCCGACCGCACCGGCGCGGCCCAGACGTGGGCCGCCCGGCTGGCCGCCGCGGACGCCAGGGCGGTGGGCTTCGGGCTCGACCCCTGGTTCACCGAGATCCCCGCCGAGGTGATCCGAGCCACCCGCCGCCACCGGCTCACCCTCCTGGAGGTCCCGGTACGTACGCCGTTCGTGGCCGTGGACCGGGCGGTGGCCGACCTGAACGCCGCCGAGGCACGCAGCGAGGCCGAGCAGGCCCGGCGGGTGCAGCAGCGGCTCGCGGAGGCGGGCCGCGCCGGCCGGCAGGCGGTCACCGACAGGCTGGCCCGCGAGCTGCGCGGATGGGTGGCCGTCCTGGACGGCGGGCACGCGGTGACCCTGCGCGCGCCCCACGGTGAAGGGCCGTCAGGCGCGGCGCTGTCCACGCTGGCCAGGCGTGCGGACCACAGATCTCTCCACATGCTGCAGGACGAACTGGACGGCGTACCGGTGACCGCCGTGCCGCTCGGACCGGCCAGGGAACGTCGCGGCACGCTGTGCGTGGGCGCCGCGATGGTGGCGGAGCGGCCGAACTGGACGGCCGGTGTCGTCGGCACCGCCGCCGCCCTGCTCACCGTGCTGGAAAGGGGCGGAGATCGAGAGCTGCGCGGCGTGGTGGGCGGCCTGCTCGCCGAAGGGGACCCGCGTTCGGCGGCCCGGGTGGCGGCGGTGATCGACCTTCCGCTGCCGGCCGAGATGGTCGCCGTGGCGCTGGCCGGGCCGGGGCACCGCCAGGCCACGGCCAGGATCGTCGCCGCCGGCGGCTGGCCGGCCTCCCGCGACCCGGCGGTGGTGCTGGCGACCCCCGGCTTCGGCGCGGAACGGCTGCCTGGTCTGCTCGGGAGCGCACGTGCCGGGGTGTCGATGCCCAGGCCGCCCGCCGATGCGACGGCCGGAATCAGGCAGGCGCTCCTCGCCGTCGGCCTGACCACGGCGGATCGCCCCGTGGTGCACTACGCCGACACGCCCGCCATGGAGCTGGACCGCCTGCTCGCCTCCCCCGCCGCCGCCCGCTTCTCGGACGCGCTCCTCACGCCGGTGACCGCCGCGCCGGACGCCGACGCCCTGCTGGCCGCCGCCAGGGCGTGGGTCGCGGCCAACTACCGATGGGACCCGGCCGCGGCGGCGGCAGGAGTGCACAGGGAGACGATCCGCGCCCGCCTTCACCGCCTCGCCGCGCTGGCCAGCCTCGACCTCGACACACCGGGCGATCGCCTCGCCTTGTCCCTGGCCCTGACCGTACTCCCATCGCCCAGCCCCAGCCCCGGGACCTCCCGGCCACCGACCCTCCCCGCCGGCTGACTGCCTTCCGGCCCCCGTCAGGCCGTGAAGCCCGTCAGGCGCGTCAGACGTTCTTGGTGGTGAAGGGGCCGCCGTCGCCGAAGGCGTGCTCGGCGAAGCGCTCGCCGATGCGGCGGTGCGCGGCGGTGTCGGGGTGGATCTCGTCGGGCAGCGGCAGTTCGGCGTAGTCGGCATCGCCGTAGAGCTCACGGCCGTCGAGGTAGTGCAGGTACGGGTCCTCGGCCGCCCGCTCCGCGGTGATGCGGGCCAGTTCGTTCCTGATGATGGTGAGCGTCAGCCGCGTACGGTCAGAAGGATCGCCGACGGCGCGGAACCGCAGCTTCGGGGTGTCGAAGTCCGGTACGAGGGGGCCGGGCGTGTCCTCTTGGACGGGGCAGAGGATGGGAGAGACGACCAGCAGCGGTGTGGTGGGGTGCCCCTCGCGGATGGTGTCGAGGAAGCCGTGGACCGCCGGGCCGAACGCGCGCAGGCGCATCAGGTCGGTGTTGGCCAGGTTGATGCCGATCTTGATGCTGATCAGGTCCGCGGCGGTGTCCCGCATGGCCCGCGCGGTGAATGGATCGAGCAGCGCGCTGCCGCCGAACCCGAGATTGACCACGTCGGCCCCGCCCAGGGCGGCGGCCACGGCCGGCCAGATCTCGGTGGGGGCGCCGGCGTTGGATCCGTGGCTGATCGAACTGCCGTGGTGCAGCCACACCTTGCGGCCGCCGTCCGCCACGGCCTCGACCGGGGCGTCGGTGCGCAGGGCGATGAGCTCGGTGACCTCGTTGTGCGGCAGCCAGATCTCGATGTCCTTCTCGCCCGCGGGCAGGCCGGGGAACCGGGCGGTGCCGGGCGGGCCCGGCGTGGTGACGGCGGACTGGGTGGCCAGGTCGATGGTCTGTACGTTGCCGCCGGACACGACGGCCCTGCCGGTGTGACGGCCGTCGGCGAGCAGCTCGTACACGCCGTCGGGAACGGGCGGGACGCCCGGGTAGGCCCGCTTGGTGGCGAGCACGTCCAGCTCGACGGCCGTCGCCCGGGTACGGAAGACGACGCGCACGCCGGAGGGCTGAGCCTCGGCCATGGCCAGCTGCCCATCGGGGATCTGCTTCCGTGCCCGGGCAGGCAGCCGGTGCGGCAGCAGGCCGTGCGCGGTGCGTTCCACGTCGAGGGCGCCGCGCAGGAGGCGCGGATCGATGGGCGTGGTGATCCAGTCCGTCCGGCTGGTCGTCCGCCGGGGGCCAGGAGTGTCGTGGGGCTGGGACGTCATAGGGCGCAGTATGTCAACCCGAGGTCCGAGCGTGCCCGGCGGCCACGTCGGGAAGCCCCGGTCGTGAGAGTCTGAGCTGCATGGACGGCTACGGGTGAGCAGGGGACATCGCGCGGTGTCGCACATCGCCGGCATCGAGGTGGAGGCGTGGGCGGACACCCGCGAGGAGTGCCTGGCGGAGGCGGTGCGGGCACTGGTGGAGACCATCACCGACGTGGGCGACGCCGTCCCTGACGACTGCGTCGTGCTCGTCTCGGCGGAGGAGGACGACGAAACGCTGCTCGCCGCGGTGCTGGGCGAGGTGATCCGCCAGGCGGAGGGCCGTCGGGTGGCGGTGGACGTGTCCGTCGACGAGCGTACGAAGACCACCCAGGGCCAGATCGAGGTACGACTGGCCACGGTCACCATGGCGGACCACCTGCGTACGGCGCCCATGGCGGTCGCCATGTACGGGCTGCGCTTCGGCAGAACCGCCGGCGCCTGGCGGGCCCACGTGAACGTCGAGGTCCGCGACACGTAGCCGCGACATCACGCGAACGTCGGCATGATCCTTTCGTGGATCAGCCTGAGCTGGGTGTCCACGTCGGCGACCTCGGGCAGCTCCCTGCCCATGAACTGCTTGACCAGGGTGGCGTCGGTGACGGCCAGGATCATGTGGTTGACGCCGGAGGGCTCGATCTCACGCTTGATCTTCGCCACGCACTCTTCGGGCGTCCCGGCGATCGACAGGCGCTCGCCCAGCTCGGGGGTGGTGAGCTCGATCGCCCTGCTGAGATCTCCCGCCCCCAGGGCGTCGACAATGGGCTTCATGGCCGACGGGTCGACCCCGTTGCGTTCCAGTTGTTCCGCGGGCATGGACGATGCGTACAGCCCGACCATGCTCCGCGCCGCCTCCTTCGCCACGGCGGAGTTCGGGCCGGTCGCGAAGACCACCCAGGCTCCGATGTCCATGGAGGCCCAGTCCTTCCCCGCCCTCTCGGCGCCGGTCCTGAAGTTCCGCACCGCGTAGTCGTACGCCTCGCGTGTGTAGCTGAGCGCGTGGTGGACGCCGTCGGACAGCTCGCCGGCCGCCTGGAAGGACTTCGGGCCCCGCATCGCGCCCATCTTCACCGGCACGCGATCCTGCACCGGGCGGGCGAAGGTGAACAGCCCGTCGTAGGTGAAGAACTCGCCCTCGTGGGTGATCGCCCCCTCGTCGAGCAGCGTACGTACGACGTGGGCGGCCTCCTTGACCCTGGACAGCGGCCTGGTGGTGGTCCAGTCGATGGCGTACTGCGCGAGCAACCCGAAGTTGCCGCTGGACAGCACGACCTCGGCGCGGCCGCCGCTGAGCTCGTCGAGGGTGGCGGCCGCCTGCGCGATCAGGGACGGTTCGCGGAGCAGGACCGAGGAGACGCTCGGCCCGAACCTGATCCGGCTCGTCTGGAGCGACGCGGCGGCGAAGAGCAGCCACAGATCCTTGTGCCAGGTCTCGTCGGCCGCGTAGCACGCGTGGAATCCCAGCTCGTCGGCCAGCCTGATCGACGCCAGGGAGTCCTGCAGCGGGTAGTCGGGGAGCATCACATAGCTGAACTTCATCGATTCCTCCAGGGGATGGCGTCACCGGACACCTGGCGCGGCGCAAGCCGGCGGGGGGAGAGGTTCGCACGGGCGCCGTCGTCGGCGCGGCGGAAGGCCGTCCGCGACCTCGGCGTGTGGTCGGGCACCAGGGCCTCCCATCGCACGGGTGAAATCAACGCTATGAGTGGAAGATTCACTTGGCAACCTCCCGCCGGACGACGGGCGGAGGGCGGAGGGCGGGGCGGAGGGAGTCCGTGGTCCGTGTGGACCACGGACTCCCCCGGTGCGGCCGCCCGGCTACCAGCCTCCGGCGTGGCCGTCCTTCCGCCGATCGGAGCCGGCCCGGTAGACGCCGTTCACCGGGCGTTCGTAGGCGTCACCGGTACGGGGGCCGGTGTCCTTCGGCAGGATGGGCGTGGGAAGGCGTGGATCCGGCTCGAAGAGGATCCCCTGGTAGCCGCCCGCGTGGCCGTTCGCCCGGTTGAGGCGGTGGCCCATCTCCTGGAGTTTCGGGCCGACGAGATCGTACAAGTACGTGTCCAGGCTGGTGACGTCGTTCTCCTGGCTGTGGTCGAACCGCGCGACGTCGGTCGTGGCCTGGACGTTCATGCCGTGATCGATCATGTTGACGACGTGCTGCGCGTGGGCCTGCGGCTGGGTGCCGCCGCCCATGTTCCCGAACGCCATCACCGGCTTGTCGTCCTTGGTGATGAAGCTGGCGATGATGGTGATGAAGGGCCGTTTGCGCGGCTCCACCACGTTGGGATGGGTCTCGTCGAGCGTGAAGCCGGATCCGCGATTGGCCAAGACGAACCCGTAGCCCGGGATCGTGACTCTGGACCCGAAGCCGGAGTAGTTGCTGTTCACCAGCGAGACCATGTTCCCCCAGCGGTCCGCGGTGGCGAAGTAGACCGTGCTGCCCATGTCGGTTCCGTCGATCTCGGGCGGCGTCGCGCGGCCGGGGTCGATTCTGTCGCACAGCGTCGCCGCGTACTCCTTGGAGAGCAGGCGGTCGAGCGGCGGCGGATCGAACGTGGGGTCGGCGTTGTAGCGGTGCAGGTCGGAGTAGGCGAGTTTCTTCGCCTCGATGAGGAGGTGCCAGTACTGAGGGTCGCGTGGTCCCAGCGCGGCGAGGTCGAACCCGAGCCGCGGGGCGCACACGTCGAGGACGTTCAGCATTTCCAGGGCGGCGAATCCCTGGCCGGGCGGCGGCAACTGGTGCACCCGGTAGCCGTGGTATTCGGTGGAGAGGGGCGTCACCCACTCCGACTGGTATCGCGCCAGGTCGTCCAGGGCGATCACACCGCCGGCCGCCTCGGACTTCGCGACGACGGCCCTGGCGATCTCGCCCTTGTAGAACGCGTCACGACCGTTCTTCTGGATCAGGCGCAGCGCGCGTGCCATGTCCGGGTTGCGGAAGACGCTGTAGAGCTCGGGGGCCTGCCCGCCGGGAAGCCAGGTCTTCGCCGAGTCCGGGTCCTCCCTGAGCGAGTTGACGGCCGATCTCCACTGGCCGTGCATCACCTCGTGGATGGGGAAGCCGTCCTCCGCGTACGAGGCGGCCGGTTCCAGCACCTCCCTGAACCCCATGCTGCCGAAGCGCTTCAACAGCGCGTCCCATCCGGAGACGGTGCCGGGGATGACCGCGGAGTTGATCCCCCTGCTGGGGACCTCGTCGACGCCGAGCGTGTTCTTGAAGTAGTCGACCGTCCACGCCTTGGGCGCCCATCCGCTCGACGCCAGCGAGTAGAGCTTCTTGTCCTTGGCCGACCAGACGATCGCGAACAGGTCGCCGCCCATGCCCGTACTCATGGGCTCGACGGTGCCCAGCGTCGCCGACGCCGCGACGGCGGCGTCGATCGCGTTCCCCCCGTCGAGCAGGATCCGCTCCGCCGCCGCGGTGGCGAGCGGGTTGCTCGTGGCGGCGATGCCGTTGCGCGCCAGCACCTCCGAGCGCGTCTGGTCGAGGTAGCCGGCGGGACGGGTCGCCGGAACCGCTTCGTTGTTCACCCCTGGATTGGGCACGTCGGCAGTCGGCTTGCCGAAGGGGGTGTCTGAGCCTGGTTGAGGTTGCGCGAGTCCCATCCCGGGGCTCGCGTTGAGCAGGACGAGGAAGGCGGCGACTGCTAAAAGTCGGCCCTTGCGCCTCATTGGGTCTCCCTCTCTGCTGGCCGGGACATACTGCATACAGAATGTGACATATCAGGCGACTCTGCAATGGACTCCAAGTCGGAACTCTTGTCGGACCCCGGCATGACCCCCGAGCCCACCACCCGATCCGGCATCTGGTCGAGACCGAGGGCTACCGGTGGTGGCCTCTCCTTGGCGACGATCTGCCGGTCGGGAAAGATCTGCCCTGGCGGTCGTAATGTCTGGGCCAAGTTTTGGCGCGGACATGGGCAGGACCGGCAGAGTGGGTGGTTTGGCCATTACCTTCGGAAGTGTGAGCTGACCTGGACCTTTACGGAAGGGACGGGCCACCGTGGGTGGCAGCCGGGCATCATTTCTCCCAGATTCTCTTCGCGCACGCACCACGCTGGGTGTCACGGCCCTGGTGTTGGTCTTCCTTACCGTGATCGGCGCCAGCGTCGATTTCCTGGTACTGAACAGAGCCGAGGAAGCCGTCTTCCAGGATTCGCTGCGGGTCGCCGCGGGATGGCTCCAGTCCCTCCCCTCCGGCCCCGCTGAGCAGCCTGTTCCTGAGACGCGGATCGACCTCCTCCAACTCGTCGACTCCCACGGCCAGGTGGTGACGGCCAGCGCCGCGGCGGCGGGCAGAGCGCCCCTGACCACGCTGAGGCCGCCTGCCGACGACCCGGAACAACATCGCACCGAGTGCACCGCGGACGGGTGCGTCATGGTGACCGCCCTCCGGGTCCCTTCGCTGGTGACCGAGCAGCTCTGGCGGGGTGAGCCCCACTTCATCTATGTGGGGATGAAGGAGCCTCCCATCCTGGCCACGTGGCGGCTGGAGTACCTCACCGGCGCGGGAGTCGTCCTGGGCACCGCCCTCGTGGCGTGGGGGAACTGGTGGCTGGCCGGCCGGAGTCTGCGCCAGGTGGCGGCCATCCGGGAGCGGCTGTCCGAGATCACCGTGAGCGATCTGAGCCTCCGGGTGCCCACGCCGCCGGGCCACAGCGAGTACGCGCGGCTCGCCGGCACCGTCAACGAGACGCTGGCCCAGCTGGAAGAGGCGGTGAAGCAGCAACGCCGGTTCGCGTCCACCGCCTCCCACGAGCTCAGGACCCCGCTCGCCGGACTGCGTACCCGGCTGGAGGAGGCGGTGCTCTACCCCGGCGACGTCGACCCTCGCGAAACCATCGACGAGGCGTTGCCGATCACCGAGCGCCTGGAGACGATCGTCGACGACCTGCTGGTGCTGGCCCGCCTCCGCTCCGGCGGGCCCACGGCCCGCGAGCCGATCGACCTCGCCGCGCTCGTCAAGGAGGAAGCGGCGTCACGAACCGTCCCCGGCGGCGTGCCGATCCACGTGGACGCCACCCCCGGAGTCACCCTTCAAGGCAACAGGATCCAGCTGATCCGCGTCCTGGACAACCTCCTCGCCAACGCCAGGCGCCACACCCGCAGCAGGATCGACGTCACCGCCGGGCGCGTCGGCGACCAGGCGGTCGTCACGGTGACCGACGACGGCGACGGCATCGCGCCCCAGGACCGTGAACGCGTCTTCGAGCGCTTCGTCCGCCTGGAGGACAGCCGGCGCCGCGAACCCGGAGGCAGCGGGCTCGGCCTGGCCATCTCCCGCGACATCGCGCACGCCCACGACGGGACGTTGGTGATCGAGGACTCACCGCGGGGCGCGCGCTTCGTGCTGCGACTGCCGGCCGCGAACACCCCGCCGGAGGGTTCGACCGTCGGGAAGAGGCCGGACCCTCCGGCGGAGCCACGCTCCCAGACGCCCGCGGAACACGGCGTCACGTCCGATTCCACCGGGAAAAACCGGTGAGCCGCCGGGCAAGCAGCGGTTGACGCGAGCTCAGCCGGCGCCGAGCAGGTCCCACAGATCGTCGAGGGCCACGACGCCGATGACGACCGGCACCGCGGCCAGGGCCGCGACCACGACACCGCTCAGGTCGGGCCGGAACGGCGGCGCCGTCGCCGCGTACCCGGCCGCGACGGCCGCCATCGCGCCCAGCAGCCCGTTCCTGACCACGTGCCGCCAGGCGAGCGGCGAGGATCGCGTACCGAAGCAGGCGCAGGACGACCGCCGCCCGCTCAGCAGCGCGCGGGCGAGCACGGCGGCGAAGAGGGCGAGCGTCCCCCCGGCCAGGCTCAGCCCCAGCACCCGTGTCGCGGGGACGAGAACGGTGAGCACCGCGGCCGCCTCGACAACCGCGACAGCGGCTGGCGCTGGCCAGGGCGATGCTGAGGGACCGGCGTGACCTGCTGATCCTGGACGAGCCCAGCTCAGGACTGGACGCGGAGGCCGAGCACGAGGTGCACACCCGGCTGCGCGAGCACCGCGCCGGCTACACCAGCGTCCGCGCGCCGGCCCCGGCGCCTGTGCCGTTCTTCCCTCCCGAACATGTCCTTCCTGCCGAATGTCCCGAAGGAGTCCTCCCTCCAGGAAGTGCCTTCCCTTCCGGGCGTGACGGGGGCTGAGGCGGATGGGCGGTGGCGTGGTGGCGGCGCTCGTGGTGCTGGTCCTGGCCGGAGCGGGGATCGCGGGTCTGAGGCGGGCATGGGCGATCGTGGACGTGGAGGGGCGGAGCATGGAACCGGCCCTCCACGCCGGAGACCGGGTGCCGGTCAGGCGGGTGCCGCTGGAGCGGGTGCGGACCGGGGACGTCGTCGTCGTCGAACAGCCTGGCCTGGGACGACCGGGACGGCCCGGGGCCGCCGCCACGACCTCCCGGCCGGCCGGACGGCGGTGGGTGATCAAACGGGTGGCGGGAGTGCCGGGCGACCCCGTGCCCGAGGCGGTCGCCGGCGTGGTGGGAGCCGTTCCCGGAGCCCGAAGCTCATCGGCATCGTCGTCGTAGCCGGGCCGGCCTGGGCAGAACCTGCTCATTGACACGTAAGCTGTTCTACTGTTGTATAACACTCCATGACTGGTGTAGAGCTTGGTAAACGGCTCCGCATAGACCCGGATTCCGGGATCCCGATCTGGGTCCAACTGCGGACGCAGCTCGAATACATCATCGCCACCGGCGAACTGCAGCCCGGGGCCAAGCTCCCGGCCGTGCGGACCCTGGCTCAGCGGCTCGGTGTGGCCGTCGACACCGCGCGTCAGGCGTACGACGGCCTGGTACAAGCCGGCTTCGCCGAGACCCGTCAGGGCGTCGGCACCCGCGTGACCCTGCCCGCGACGTCCGCGCTGCCCGGCGGCGGCCCATGGGACCTGCGGCAGGTGGCCAAGGTGGACGGCGTACTCCTCGGACTCCTCGCGGACGGGATCACCCCCTCCGTCGCCGGGCAGGTGGTCCGGCAGCGCCTGGCCATGCTCGGTCAGGGGCTGCGAGTTTCCTTCATCGGCGTCCGAGCGTCGGCCGAGCGGTACGCGGCCACCTTGACGGCGCGGCTGCCCGAGGGCCTCGGCGCCATCGAGGCCCTGGACATCGAGGACTTCAGGCGCGCCGGCGCCAAGGGCGTCACCCACGTGATCAGCCTGGTCTTCCATGTCAGGGAGGTCGAGGAGCGGCTGGCCGAGCAGCCTGTGCGCGTGCTGCCGCTGACCTCCGAACTGGACGCCGAGGTGTTCGACCGGATCCGCCGCTTCGGCGACGGCGACCGGCTCGTCCTGGTCGCCAGGCCGGCCACCCGGCTCAGCTACGAGGCACTGATCCAGGAGCGGCACCCCGGCATCCCGCCTATGGACTTCGTCGCCGACGACGACGAGGACGCGCTGCTGCGTGCCCTGCCGCAGGCCGGCGCCGTACTGCACACCAGCGCCGCCGCCGCCGTGGTGCGGCGCGCGGCGCCGCGGGCTGAACTGGTCGAGCTGCGGCACGCCCCGAGCGAACGCTCGCTCAACCAGGTCCTGGACACGCTACGCGCCGACTGGGAACTCACGCTCCGGCTGCAGCAATCCACTCTCACCTGATCCACCGCAGCTCTTCGAAAGGCCCCCTCATGCTGCGTTCCTGCCTGGCCACGTTCGCGTCCATGACCCTCCTGCTCACCGGTTGCGCCGCGGGCGAACCCGCCAGCGACAAGATCACGCTGACCGTCGCCTGGTGGGGGAACCCCGACCGCACCAAGGCGACCAACGCCGCGATCGACCTGTTCAGAAAGAAGCACCCGGACATCGAGGTGAAGGTCCGCCCGTCGGCCTTCCCCGGCTACTACGACAAGCTCAACACCGAGTTCGCCTCCGGCGCGGCGCCCGACGTCTTCCAGGACGACCAGGTGCGCACGTACGCCGCCAAGGGGCTGCTGCTCGACCTCGGCGCCTACAAGGACATCCTCAAGACCGACACCCTGGGCGAGGAGTTCCTCGCCCAGGGCACGGTGGACGGCAAGCTGATGGACGTGCCCGCGGGCACGAGCCCGATGGCCCTGGTCTACCAGCCGAAGCTGCTGGAGGGCGCCGGCATGGCCGCACCCACGGCTGAGACGAGCTGGCAGGAATTCGCGGCCCAGGCCACCAAGCTGGCCGGCACGCTGCCAGAGGGCACCTGGGCACTGGCCGACAGCAGTGCTCAGCACAACCACCTGCAGGTGTTCCTGCGCCAGAAGGGCAAGGACTGGTTCTCCCCCGACGGCACGGCGCTCGGCTTCACCAAGGAGGACCTCGCCGAGTGGTGGACGTTCTGGGCCGACCTGCGGACCAAGGGCGTGGTCCCGCCCGCCGACGTCACCACCGGCTCGGCCGGCGGCGACGTCTCCCAGGACCCGGTGGCCGCCAGAAAGGTCGCCATGAGCGTGTACGGAACCAGCGTCAGCCTCCCCCGCGAAGACTGGAGGTACGGTCCTCTGCCCGGCGAGGCCGCGCAGCCGGGCGTTCACCTGATGCGCTCGGTGAGCTGGGCGGTGAACGCCAAGAGCGAGCATCCGCGCGAAGCCGTCCAGCTGGTGGACTTCCTGCTCAACGACCCGGAGGCGGGTAAGGCCCTGAGCCTGTCGCGCGGTGTTCCGCCGAACTCCGCCATCGCCTCCTCCCTCATGCCCGGCCTCGACCCGCAGGACAAGCAGATCGCCGAGTACGTCGACTACCTGCGCAAGCCCGGCAACGGCGGCAAGGCGCCGGCGCCGGACCCCGCGGGCGGCAAGGAGATCCGCTCCGACCTGCTCACCCGGCACACCCAGGACGTCTGGTTCGGCAAGGCGAGCATCGAGCAGGCCGCGGCGGCATTCGTCCAGGAGGCCGGCAAGGTGCTGGGACGAGCCAGTTGATCAGGCGTGACCTGGCGGCGTACGCATTCCTGATCCCGTGGGCCGCCGGACTGATCCTGCTGGTCGTGGCGCCGCTCGGCTGGTCGCTGTACCTGTCGTTCACCGACTACGACCTGCTCTCGTCCCCGCGCTGGATAGGGCCGGCCAACTATCTGGAGTTGTTCACCGAGGACGACCGGTTCGTACACTCGATCCTGATCACCGGCGGGTACGTCCTGGTCGCTGTCCCCTTGCAGCTCGGCGCGGCGCTGGCCGCCGCGCTCCTGCTGGCCAAGGAGCGCCGGGGCAAGGGGCTCTACCGCTCCCTGTTCTACCTGCCGTCCCTGCTGGCCGCCAGTGTGGCGGTGTCCATCACCTGGCGGGCCATGTTCGACTACGGCGGCCCGGTCAACGGGGTGCTCGGCTGGTTCGGCGTCTCGGAACGCGCCTGGATCAACGACCCCTCGACGGTGATCTGGACGATCGTGGCGCTGGAGGTGTGGCGCTTCGGCGCGCCGATGGTCATCTTCCTCGCCGGGCTCCAGCAGATCCCCGGCGAGCTGTACGAGGCCGCCGCGCTCGACGGCGCGGGCCGGCTGCGCAAGTTCGTCAGCGTAACGGTGCCGATGCTCAGCCCGATCGTCTTCTTCAATCTCCTGCTGGGCATCATCGGCGCGTTTCAGACGTTCGCCCCCGCCCAACTCGTCGGCGACGGCAACGGCGGCCCGGCCGACTCCACCCTCTTCTACGCGCTCAACCTCTACCAGCAGGGCTTCGACCACCACCGCATGGGCTACGCCTCGGCGATGGCCTGGCTCATGCTGATCGCGCTGGCCGTGGTCGCGGCCTTCCTGTTCCGCGGTTCGCGCCGCTGGGTTCACTACGGGGACAACACATGAAGGACCGTCTCGCCCATGTCGCGATCGCCGGGACGCTCGTGGTCATGCTCTATCCGCTCGCCTGGATGGTCATGACGGCGTTCAAGTCGACCACCGAGATCGCGCAGAACGTTTCGCTGCTGCCGGCCGACCCCACCTTCGACAACTTCGTCCAGGGCTGGGACGGCGCGGGAGTGGAGTCGTTCGGCACCTACCTGCGCAATTCCACGGTCATCGCGCTCCTGGCGGTCGCCGGGAACGTGATCTCGTGTTCGCTGGCCGCCTACGCCTTCGCGCGGCTCAGCTTCCGCGGCAGGACGGTGTGCTTCGCGCTCACCATCGGCATGCTGCTGCTGCCCAAGGACGTCCTGCTGATCCCGCAGTACTCCATCTTCCACGCGCTGGGCTGGGTCGACAGCCCGCTGCCGCTGATCGTGCCGTACTTCCTGGCCATGGACGCCTTCTTCGTCTTCCTCAACGTACAGTTCCTGCGCGGGCTGCCGCGCGAGCTGGACGAGGCGGCGGCCGTGGACGGCTGCGGGCCCTTCCGCAGGTACTGGCACATCACGCTGCCCCTGATCAAACCCGCGCTGGCCACCACGGCGATCTTCACGTTCATCTGGACGTGGAACGACTATCTGCCGCAGTTGATCTATCTCAACAGCGCGGAGAAATTCACCCTTCCCGTCGGCCTGCGCATGTTCCTCGACGCCACCGCCGGCTCGGACCTCGGTCCGATGACCGCGATGTCGCTGGTGTCGCTGCTGCCGCTGTTCCTGCTGTTCATGTTCTTCCAACGCCGGCTGGTGCAGGGCATCGCCACCACCGGCCTCAAATGACTCACGGAGCGACTTTCTTGATCATCATCACGGCCGGAGACCGTACACCCGCCCGTCCCTACGAGGCCGCGATCGAGGTATGCGGGGGCATTCCGCGCACGATCACCCCATCGCAGGACACGCTCGAACTGCCCGCCGAGGCCACCGCGCTGGTCCTCGCCGGCGGCGCTTCGGTGGCGCCCGCCCGTTACGAGTCACCGGTGGAGGACGGCGTTACGGTGACGCTCGATCTGGGGCGCGACCGGCTGGAGTGGGCCATGCTCGACCAGGCCATCGAGCGCGGTCTGCCGGTGCTGGCGATCTGCCGCGGGCTGCAGGTGGTCAACGTGTACTTCGGCGGCGAACTGCACCAGGACCTCACTCGTACGCCGTACACGATCGCCCATCGGCCCGACGCGTCGCGCACGGACCTCGCCCACACGGTCGCCGCGAAGAGCGGACGGCTGGGCGAGCTGTTCGGCACGGATGAGTTCGGCGTCAACAGCATCCACAAGCAGGGCGTCAAACTCCTCGCCGAGTCCCTGGACGCCACCGTCTACAGCCCGGACGGCCTGATCGAGGGCCTGGAGCACTCCGGGCACCGGATCCTGGCCGTCCAATGGCACCCGGAAGAGCTCATCCACACCAGCCCGCAGTCCCGAGCCCTGTTCACCGACCTCTTGGGAAAGGCCGCCTCCGTATGAGGAAACCCCTGATCGCCGCCGCGACGGCGCTGGTCACCGTACTGGTCTGCACCCCGCCCGCCGCCGCCTCCAGCTCCGCCATCGCGACCGGGATGGCCACCGTGGACGGCCGCCCGGTCGTCTGGAAGAACCGTGACCACTGGTCCACGCCCGACGGCTGGAAAGTCGTCCCGTTCCACAAGCCGGCCGACGGCGGCAGCTTCGGCAGCGGCGACCGCTACACCTCCCGCTTCGACTACACCGGCGTCAGCGCGCTCGGCTCCTCCGGCATGGACCCGATCACCGGCACGACCATCCCGTGGGCCGGCGCCAACGACCGCGGCCTCGGCCTGGTCCAGGTCGCCGGGCACACGCTCACCTCCGCCTTCGCCTCCAGCCATGGCTTCCCGGTCTCGCAGGACCTGGCCAAGGGCATGACCGGCGGCTACCTCAACCACCTGGTTCTCTCCCGCGCCGAGCATGTCGACCAGGTGGAGCAACTGCTGCGCGACACCAACGACGGCGGCGGTTTCAACGCCGCCACCGGCCGCAACACCTCCACGATCATCAGCGTCTTCGACCGGTGGGGCAACGCCGCCGTCTTCGAGATCGACGGCGACAGCTTCACCCGTGACAACATCACCTCCCAGTACGCCCAGGACGTCAACGGCAACTACGCGGCGGCGCACACCGATGACAAGGACGCCGCCAACCCCGCCGACGGCGCCTACTCGGGCTACGACTGGCGTACCAACTTCAGCAAGGTCCAGTGGACCAAGCCCAACGGGTTCCCATACCTGGTGGACGAGCAGACCACGACCGTGGAGAACGACGTCGTGGTCAACAACGGCGACACGCCGGACGGCGTCCACGACTGGGAGAACTCCACCAGCGGCGTCATGCGGCACACCCGCGCCGGCATCCGCATGGACGACCCGCACGAGAAGGACTACCGCTACTTCATCCAGAAGGAGGTCCGCTCGAACGGCATGGGCACGGAGTGGTCCATCGAGTCCCTGGCCAAGAGCGTCGGAGAACTGCCCGCCGTGGAGAAGCCGACCGGTTACCACCTCAATCGCTTCGTCTCCACGTTCGGCACGGTGATCACCGGCTCGAAGATCGGCGATCCCTACGAGGGCAAGCTCACCACGATGTGGGTGGCACTCGGCGAGCCCACGGTAAGCGTGTTCGTCCCGCTCTTCCCGTACGCGGGCACGACCCCGGCCGAGCTGTCCGACATGTACCTGGCCAGCAACGCCAAGCGCCACCTCGTCTACGACTACACCGACGACGACGCGTGCGGATACAGCTGTGGGCGCAACGCCGATCACTCCATGGACACGGTCGCCCTGGCCGGCGACGCCGCCGACGGGGAGGGGTACTACGGCGAGGGCGGCGTCCAGAAGTACACCTTCGGCATCGAGAACTGGGCCTTCGACCAGTACGACGCCTTCATCGCCGACCTGCGCTCGGGCACCCGCACCCCCACCGAGCTGAAGGCCGACATGGCGGCCTGGCAGCAGTCGATCGCCCGCACCATGAAGACCAACTACGTCAACGGCACGATCCCCGCTTCCTGACCCGCACACTGATGGACCGGTGCCGCCGAGTTCCCTCGGCTGCGGCGGCCACCGCTCTCGGAGGTCACGGCTACGTGTACAGGACAGGACTCTCCACCCTATATGCGGGCATGCTATCTATGATCGTCGCGTGATGCCCTACGCTTCCCCCACTGTCGCCGCCCTCAGCGATCAAGATCCCCGGGAGCTCGGCCAGTACCGCATCGCCGGCCGTCTCGGTTCCGGCGGCATGGGCAGCGTCTATCTGGCGGAGGGCCCGACCGGCCTGGTCGCGATCAAGGTGATCAAGCCGCACCTCGCGCACGACCCCGAGTTCCCGCACCGGTTCAGGCGGGAGGTGGCGGCGGCGCGCAAGGTGAGCCGATGGTGCACGGCGCCGGTGCTCGACGCGCAACTGGAGGACGCCCCGCTCTGGCTGGTGACCGAGTACGTCCCAGGCCCCGACCTGGGCCGCCACGTCAAGGAGCACGGTCCGCTGACCGGAGCCGCCGCCGAGGCGCTCGCGGTGGGCGTGGCGGTCGCGCTGGCCGCCATCCATCAGGCCGGCATCGTGCACCGCGACCTCAAGCCGGGCAACGTGCTGCTCTCGCCGTTCGGCCCGCGAGTGATCGACTTCGGTATCTCCCGCGCGCTGGACACCGAGCAGACGACCCGGTCCGGCCAGATGCTGGGCACCCCGGGATACATGGCGCCTGAACTGTTCTCCGGGCAGGTGGAGCCGGCCGCGGACATCTTCGCGTGGGGGTGCGTGGTGGGCGCCGCCACCTCCACCACGGCGCCGGGCAGGTCGCCCTTCGCCGCCGACAACATGATGCACGCCTTCCACCGGGTCATGCGGGAAGAGCCGGACCTGGACGGCGTGGAGCCCGCGGTGCGCGAGCTGGTGCGCGCCGCGCTGGCCCGCGACCCCGCCGCGCGCCCCACCGCGGAGGAGTTGGTGGCCGAGTTGTCCGGCCCCGACACGGGAGTGGCCGAGGTCGCCAGGACCCTGCGGCTGCGCGTGGGGTACGGGGCCACCGTGGCGCTGCCCCCGCCGCCGGCCGCGGCGCCCGGCCGGCGGCTGCGCGACCTGGCGACCGGAGTGGGGGCCGGGGTGGTCGCGGTGGGGCTGGTGGCGGCCGCCGTCGCCGGGCTGCGGGCGCTGCCACCCGCCCCGCCCGAGCCGACCGAGACCCTCTACACCGATGGCTTCGCGGACGACACGTCGGGCTGGAACAACAGCGGCTTCACCTCGCCGACGACGTCGCGCGGCTACACCGGCGAGGGCCGCTACACCATGGCGGAGGACATATCCAACGACGTCCAGTGGTCGACCGCCCCGGTGAACGCCGTTCTCCCGGACCAGGCTCTGGTCTCGGTCAAGATGGACCTCAGTCAGAGCGCGGGCGGCTGGAACGGCGTCTTCTGCGAATACTCAAAGACCGACAGCGACAAGGACGATCTCGCCTACATCCTGGAGGTCAGCCAGGCCGGGTTCGCCAAGATCGTCAAGGTGGCCGCGACGAAATGGTCCGACCTGACCCCCGACCTCCGCGTCCCCGGGTTCGACCGGAAGAACATGCTGCTGCGGGCCGAGTGCGCACGCGGGAACGGAGAGGTGCGGGTCGCGCTGTGGCTGGGCGATGAGCTCGTCGCGGAGCAGGTGGACCACGATGTCTCGACCGCGACGGGCCCGCCCAGGTTCGGGTTCTACATGGAAGGAGTGAACAACTCGCAGAGCCGCGTCTACTACGACGACTTCGCCATCAACCGGCTCCCCTGAGCCCGTCTCGCGCGTCGGCTCCCAGCGATGCCAGAGGTGACGTCTCAGGTGGGCAGGCCGTGGCCGCGCGCGGCGTAGATCTCCAGCACCCGCTCGCGAGGCAGCACCCCGCATCGCCCGGCCCACTCGTGGTAGGCGGCCGACAGCTCGGCGACCAGATCGGGGTGGCCGGCGGACACGTCGTTCAGCTCGGTGCGGTCGCGTTCCATGTCGTACAGCTCCCAGCCTGAGCCGTACTTGCGCACCAGCTTCCATGGGCCGCGCCTGGCCCCCGCGTTCCCCTCGTGCTCCCAGAACAGGGTGCGATCGGGGTCGGCGGGCTCCCCGCGCAGCGAGCCGAGCATGCTGCGGCCTTCGAGCGGCAGCACGTCGCGGCCGTCGAAGGAGTCCGGGTACTCGGCGCCGGTGGCGTCGACGATGGTCGCCATCACATCGGTGAGCTGGTGCGGGCTGGTTCGCACGGTCGCCTCGGCCCCAAGACCGGCGGGCCAGTGGACGATGAACGGCGTGGCGATGCCGCCTTCATGGATCCAGTGCTTGTACTCCCTGAACGGGGTGTTCGACAGGTTGGCCCAGGCGGTGCCGTACGTGGCGTAGGTCGTCTCGGGGCCGGGGTCGAGGCCGGGATGGTTGCCCGGCACCACCTTGCGGCCGTCCCTGGTGACGGGCGCGAAGTCGACGAACGCGGTGACGAAGTCCTCGGCGGTCTCCGGCGGCATCTCCTCGGCGCAGCCGCCGTTGTCCGACAGGAACACGAACAGGGTGTTCTCCAGCCGCCCCGACGCCTCCAGCTCGTCGAGCACGCGGCCGATGCCCTGGTCCATGCGGTCGATCTGGGCGGCGTACACGGCCATCCGCAGCGCCTCCCACTCCTTGTGGCCGGCGTCGGCCCAGGCGGGGACGTTCGGGTCGCGATCGGTCAGCGGCCAGCTCTCGTCGATGAGGCCCATCGACACCAACCGCCGCAGCCGCTCCCGGCGCAGCTCGTCCCAACCGGCGGAGAAGCGGCCGGCGTAGGCGTCGACGTCCTCCTTCAGCGCGTGCAGCGGCCAGTGGGGCGCGGTGTAGGCGACGTACAGGAACATGGGATCGTCCGGGCGGGCGGCGTGGTGCTCGCGGACGAAGGTGGCGGCGTTGCCGGAGATCGCGTCGGTGTAGTAGAAGCCCTCCCGCAGCGCCTCGTCCTCGATGTTCTCCTCGTCCCTGGTGAGCGTGGCGGGCTGGAAGTAGCTGCCCGCGCCCGCGAGCGTGCCGTAGAAGCGGTCGAAGCCGCGCCGGGTCGGCCAGGCGCCGCTGGGATCGCGCAGGTCGTTGGACATGTGCCACTTGCCGGACAGGTACGTCGAGTAGCCCGCCGAGCCGAGCACCTCGGCGATGGTCACGCACGAGTCGTTGAGCGTGCCGGCGTAGCCGTCGGGCGAGTCGTCGTAGTTGAGGATGCCGATGCTGGTCTGATGCGGGTGCAGCCCCGTCATCAGCGACGCCCTGGACGGGCTGCACCTGGCGGTGTTGTAGAACTGCGTCAGCCTGACCCCGGACGCGGCGAGCCGGTCCAGGTTGGGCGTGCGCACCTCCCCTCCGTAGCAGCCGATGTCGGAGAAGCCCATGTCATCTGCGAGTACGAGAACGATGTCGGGCCTGGTGGCCATGGTGGCGGTGCCTTTCTGTCAGCTACGGGAAGGGGCGGGCAGCACGGCCTCGTCCCTGTTGAGCCGGGAGGTCTCCGGCGTGAAGGCGAGCGCGAGCAGCGCGATGGCAGCGAAGACCACCACGTACAGTGCCACCGGCCACGACGCGCCGCCGCTGCCCTCCACCAGGGCGGTGGATACGGCGGGCGCGATGGCGCCGGAGGGCAGCACGCCAAGCTGGTAGACGATCGACATGCCGGTGTAGCGCACGCGCGCCGGGTACAGCTCGGCGAAGAACGCCGCCTCGGGGCCGAACATCGTGCACGCGCCGAACGCCCATCCGATGACGATGCCGGCCCAGATCAGCGGCGTGCTGCCAGTGTCGATCATCGCGAACACCGGGAACGCCGAGACCCCGGAGATGAGCGCGCCGATGGCCAGCACCGGCCGCCTGCCGATCCGGTCCGACACCCGGCCGCCGATCGGGATGATGGCGAAACCGACCACCGAGGCGATGAGCAGGCCGTTGAGCGCGATGTCCTTCGGCAGCCCGAGCACCAACGTGGTGTAGGTCAGGATGAACGCGTTGTAGACGTTGAACACCAGGCTCTCGCAGAACCTGGTGCCCATCGCGAGCAGCGTGATCTTGGGGTAGGTCCTGAACACCTCGATGAAGGGCACCTTGGCCCGGGTGCCCGACTCGACGACCTTCTCGAAGACGGGCGGCTCGCTGACCCGGAGCCGGACGAAGAGGCCGACGGCCACGAGCACCACGCTGAACAGGAACGGCAGCCGCCAGGCCCACGCCACCAGGGCCTCGTCGCCGAAGGCACCGGCGCCGTTGACCGCGAGCGTGGACAGCAGCAGGCCGATGGGCACACCCGTCTGCGGCCAGCTGGAGAACAGGCCGCGCCGGTGCTTGGGAGCGTGCTCGAAGGTGAGGATGGAGGCGCCGCCCCATTCGCCGCCGAGCCCGATGCCCTGGAGCATGCGGAGGACCAGCAGAATGACGGGCGCCAGCACGCCGATCGAGTCGTACGTCGGCAGCAGGCCCATCGCGAACGTCGACCCGCCCATGACCATCATGGTGATGACCAGCATCTTCTTGCGGCCGAGCCGGTCACCGTAGTGACCGAAGATCAGGCCGCCGATGGGCCGGGTGACGAAGCCCGCCGCGAACGTCCCGAAGGCCACCAAGGTGCCCGTGAGGGCGTCGAAGCTCGGGAAGAACTCGGAGTTGAACACCAGGGCGGCCATCGTGGCGTACAGGAAGAAGTCGTACCACTCGATGACCGACCCGATCACGCTAGCCAGGGAGACATGGTTGATCGAGGCGGGTGAGGCGGGTCTGGGGGAGGACCTCATTCGGCACCGTCTTTCGTCGTCCCAGCTCAGAGCCGGCCAGTCAGGATAAGCGTCAGAAATGGGACACTGGACCAATATTTGGGACAGTGGTAATGTTTCACGCGTATTACCCGCCGCGTCAATCCCTTGCGGAGGATTTGTCCGATTTGGCGGAAGGTAGGGCGTGAGCGAGACCTTGCGTAAGGCGCTGCTGATCCTGGACGTGCTGCGCACCAGCGAGAGCGCCTTGAGCGCGCGCGAGCTGGCGGTCCAGGTGGACCTGCCGAAGAGCACGGCGCAGCGGCTGCTCCAGTCCCTGGAGGAGTCGCGCATGGCGGTGCAGGACCCGGTCAGCCGCAAATACCGGCTCGGCCCGCGCACCCTCACCCTCGGCATGGCCTACCGGGAGCGGCTCGACCTGCGCAACGTCGCCCTGCCGCACATGCGGGCCCTGCGCGACGCGACGGACGAGACCGTCGGGCTGTCGGTGGCGGTGGGGCGCGAGCGCATGTTCATCGAAGAGGTGCAGAGCCAGTCGGAGCTGCGTACCCACTCCGAACTGGGCGTCCCCTACCCGCTGTGGACGGGCGCGCCCGGGCGCGTCTTGCTGGCCCACCTACCGGCGGCCGAGGTGGAGTCGGTGCTGGCGAGCGGGTGCGAGGGGGCCTGGCAGGCGATCGAGCCGCCGACGAAGGACGCCTTCCTGGACCGGCTGGCCGCCATCAGGAGCAAAGGTCAGGACCGCGCCTACGACGAGACGATAAAGGGCGTGAGCGCACTCGCGGCGCCGGTGTACGACGCCTCGTCCCGCGTGGCGGCGGCCCTGTCGGTGTCGGGGCCGAGCGGCAGGATGAGCGACGCGGAGATGGACCGGATCGAGGGCGACGTGCTGCGGACCGCCCAGCTCATCAGCCGGTCACTGGGAGCGTGAAACCGGTCGGACCGGCCCACGGCCTACGTGACGGCTCTCCTTGCGAGGCCGGTCAGCAGGTCCTTGACCTCCGTCGCCTCGTACGAGTCGCCGTCGAAGGGGCCGATGATGAGCGGGCCGTCGTCGCGGAGGTCGGGCAGCCGGCCGTGACTGCCCCGCACCGGCGCCGGGTCGAGCGGCACCACCGACATCGTGTAGCGGAAGCCCAGTTTCTTCCTGGCCAGCGCCGCGGCGGCACGGAGCTTGACGAACGGATCACGCGGGTCCATGAACAGCTCGGCCGGGTCGTAGCCGGGTTTGCGGTGGATGTCCACGAGCCTGGCGAAATCCGGGGCCCGGTCGTCGGAGAGCCAGTAGTAGTAGGTGAACCAGGCGTCGGGCTCCGCGACCGCGACGAGTTCGCCGGCGCGTTCGTGGTCGAGACCGTACTTCGCCTTGCCCGCGTGATCGAGCACCTCGTCCACGCCGGTCAGCTCGGCTACGACCGCGCGGGCGCGGCCGAGGTCGGCGGGGTCGCGTACGTACACGTGGGCCACCTGGTGGTCGGCGACGGCGAAGGCCCGGGACGTCCAGGGGTCGAGGTACTCCATCCCGGCCTGGGTGTAGACCTCCAGGAGGCCGGCGGTGCGCAGCGCCCGGTTGATGTCGATCGGGCGGGACGCCGGGGTGATGCCGTATTCCGACAGCACGACCACCTCGGCGTCCTCGGCGAGCAGCGGGGCCAGCGCGGCGTCGACGGCGCGGGCGGCGGCGACCGCCTCGGGTCCGGCGGGGCCGTACCGCTGCAGGTCGTAGTCGAGGTGCGGTACGTAGACCAGCAGCAGGTCAGGCCGTTCGCGTGCCAGGATGCGACGGGCCGCGGCGATGATCCACTCCGAGGAGGCGATCCCCGCGTTCGGGCCCCAGTAGCTGAACAGCGGAAACGTCCCGAGCGCGGATTCCAGATCGTCGTGGAGCTCGGGCGGCCGGGTGTAGCAGTCGGGCGACTTGCGGCCGTCGGCGTGGTAGATGGGTCGCGGGGTGACGAGCAGATCGGTGGGCGCGCCCATCGCGTACCACCAGCAGACGTTCGCGGCACGCAGGCCGGGTACGGCGTTCCACAGCTGGCCGCCCTGGATGAGCGCGTTGTGCTGGCGCCACAGCAGCACCTCGCCGTGGTCGCGGAAATACCACCCGTTGCCGACGATGCCGTGGTCGCGGGGCGGCGTCCCGGTCAGCAGGGTGGCCTGCATCGAGCAGGTGACGGCCGGGAGCACGGGCCTGAGCGCGGCGGCCGTACCCACCTTGGCCACGTTCGGCATGTGCGCCAGCAGGCGGGGGGTCAGCCCCACCACGTTGATCACGATCAGCGGTGCCATCAGTTCTGCGCGGAGGTGACCGCCTGCTTCAGCCGGCGGGGGAATCCGCGCTCCCTCCTTCGGGATTTTGTCGGTGCCTGTCGGTAGCGTGGTCGTCGCATTACTGGTCGTGAGGTGTTCGGGAGGGGGGTGTGCGCAGGTCGTTCACGTTTCTGCTGCGACCCACCAGCAGGCAGGCCGCCGCGCTTGCGCAGTGCCTGGAGGACCAGCGGCAGTTGTACAACGCGGCGTTGGAGCACCGGCGCATCGCCTATGCCAAGGCCCAGGTGACGATCCGGTACGGCGACCAGTCGGGCGAGTTGAAGCACATCCGTGCCGACGACCCGGACGGGCAGGGCCGCTGGTCGTTCTCCTCCCAGCAGGCCACGCTGCGCCGCCTGGACAAGGCGTTCGCGGCGTTCTTCAAGCGCGTCCGCGACGGACGTACGCCGGGCTTCCCGCGTTTCAAGGGGCGCGGCCGGTTCGACACGGTGGAGTGGCCGAAGGACGGCGACGGCTGCCGGTGGGACTCCCAACCCGACCACCCGGCCGTCGCCTACCTGCGGTTGCAGGGCATCGGCCACGTGCGGGTGCATCAGCACCGGCTGGTGCGGGGGCGGGTCAAGACGATCAGCGTCAAGCGGGAAGGCTCCCGCTGGTACGTGATCCTCTCCTGTGACGGCGTGCTCGCCGAGCCGCTTCCTGCCACGGGCGCTGTGGTCGGCGTGGACATGGGTGTGGCGTCGCTCGTCACCACCTCGGACGGTGCGCATGTCGCCAACCCGCGCCATCTTGCCACGACCGCCGACCGCCTGGCGGACGCGCAGCGCGACCTGGCCCGCAAGAAACGCGGGTCCAAGCGGCGGCGTAAGGCCGTCGCGCGGGTGGCCGCGCTGCACGCCAAGGTCCGCCGCCAGCGGCTCGACGGCGCACACAAGGCGGCGCTCGCGCTGGTCCGCGACTACGACGTGATCGTGCACGAGGACCTGCGAATCGCGAATTTGACCCGTTCCACTGCTGGCACGATCGAGCAGCCCGGACGCAACGTCGCCCAAAAGTCGGGCCTGAACCGGTCGATCTTGGATGCGGGTTGGGGGGTGTTCCTGACGATCTTGTCGTACAAGGCTGAGAGTGCCGGTCGAGAGGTTATCGCGGTGAACCCCGCCAACACCTCCCGCGCCTGTTCGCGATGCGGGCACTGCGCGCGGGAGAACCGCGTCACCCAGGCCGAGTTCCGATGTACGGTGTGCGACCACCAGGCGCACGCCGACGTCAACGCGGCGATCAACATCTGAGGGCAGGGCTTGCCCTTCGCCAGGCTGCGGAAGCGGCTTAGCGAGAAGCCGCTCCCTTCAGGGAGCGGAGGAGTCACCACTGCTCCTTCATTCCGAGCGAGGCCAGTCGCACCCGCATCCAGTCGAGCTCCGCGGCGATGCCGGCGGCGATGTCCGGCGGCGCGCCGGGGAGCACGTTCCAGGTGTAGGTCTCCACCTCGACGTGCCGGGTGAGCGGGGCGGCGCCGCCGAGGAGGGTGTGCAGCAGGCCACGCAGGTAGGGGGCGCTGGTGGTGAGCGGAGGTGGCGGGTCGGCGTGCAGCGGGACGTGGAAGTGCACCCGCCAGCTCTCCTCCGCGGGCAGGCCGCCGGCCAGGGCCTCGCCCAGGTCGTCGGTGAAGCCGCCGGCGGATCGCGTCTGGTGGAGGAACCTGGCCTCGTCGTACGCCGCGAGCGCCCGCTGCGTACCCGGTGGGGCCTCCAGGGCGCACGACGCCTGGAGCTTCACGATCGGGAGCCCCGTGGCGGCGCCCGCTCCGGGTTCCTCGAAGCCCACGGCCATGTGGCAGGCGTCCAGGCAGAGGCCGAGGTAGTCGTGATCCACGTCGCTCAGCAGGCCGGTCGCCTGGGGCGTCGTCTCGATGATGCAGCCGGGCTCCGGCTCGAAGCCCAGCCGGATCACCTTGCCGGTCCGCTGGGTCAGCGCGCGCAACCCCTGGGCGACCGCGTCGAGGTTGGCCCTGACCGCCACCGCCTTGTCGCTGGTCCACCCGGTCCGCCAGGCGAGGGGAAGCGTCGAGATCGTCCCCTCGGTGACGTCGTCGGGCAGCAGCTCGGCGAGGATCTCGGCCAGCCCGAGCGTGTAGCGCAGCCGCTCGGGGCCGGCCCAGTCAGGGGTGTAGACGCGGTACTTCACGATCTCGTCGTGGAAGCCGCGGTAGGGGAATCCGTTGAGGGTCACGACCTCCAGCCCGAGCGCGGTCAGCCGCCCGCGCAGCCCGGCGAGTTCGTCGCGCCGGGCGAGCAGGTCCGTGGCGGCCTGGTGGGGCAGCCACAGGCCGAGGCCGAGCCGTTCGACGCCGAGCAGCTCCCTGACCCGCGCGGCGACGCCGGAGAGCTGCCGGTGGATGCCGGGGAGGTCCTCGGCTGGGTGCACGTTGGTGCAGTACGACAGGTGCACCGTCGAGCCGTCCGCGTGGCGCAGCCGCATGGTCAGCCCCGCTTGATCGTGTTGCCGGCGTAGTCGGGGGCCGCCGAGCCGGTCTCGAGGGCGAGCCGGCCGCTCTGCTCGTAGAAGGCCACCGGATTGCGCCAGAGAACCTGCTCCACGTCGTCCTCACCGAAGCCGGCCTTGAGCATGGCGTCGCCGACCTCGCGGGTCTTCAGCGGATCGCTGCGTCCCCAGTCGGCGGCCGAGTTCACCAGCGTTCTGGCGGTGCCGTACGTCCTGAGCACGGCCACCATCCGGTCCGGGTCCATCTTGGTGTCGGGGTAGATCGAGAACCCCATCCAGCAGCCCGAGTCCGCGACCATGCCGACGGTCATCTCGTTGAGGTGGTCGATGAGCACCCGCTCGGGGGCCATCCCAGCGGCGCGCACCACGTCGAGCGATCGGCGGGTGCCCGCGGCCTTGTCCCGATGCGGCGTGTGCACCAGGACGGGGAGACCGTTCTGCCTGGCCAGGTCGAGCTGGGCCTCGAAGACCCGTTCCTCCTCGGCCGTCATCGAGTCGTAGCCGACCTCGCCGACCGCGACGACGGAGTCCTTCAGCAGGTAGCGCGGCAGCTCGGCCAGCACCCCCGCGCACCGGGGATCGTTCGCCTCCTTCGGGTTGAGCGCGAGCGCGCAGTGGTGGCGGACGCCGTACTGCGCGGCCCGGTACGGCTCCCAGCCGAGCAGCGCGTCGAAGTAGTCGAGGAAGCTGCCCACGTTGGTACGGGGCTGGCCCATCCAGAAGGCCGGCTCGACCACGGCCCGGACTCCAGCGGCGTGCATGCGCTGGTAGTCGTCGGTGGTCCTGGAGGTCATGTGGATGTGGGGGTCGAAGATGCGCATTCAGATCCTCTCCATGACGTCACGCGGGACGGGCCGGCCCGCCGCGCGCAGCTCCGCCGCGTAGTCGGCCAGCATCCGGGCGAGTTCGGCGTCGAACCGGCGGTCCAGGCCGGACACCGAGTCCAGCGGGATCGACATGAAGACGCACTTGAGCACGCCCTGGCGGAAGGCGTGGCCGTCGAGCCACTGCGAGCCGTAGGGGCCGAGGGCCGCGGCGACCAGCCTGGTGTCGTTGGCTCGCAGCGCGTCCTCCACCAGCCCGACCGCCGCCGCGCCCAGGTCGAGCTCGGGCAGCGCGGACAGGATGGCCAGCCGTTCGCCGGTGTCGCCGCGCTCGTACAGGTCGCGGATCACCGCGTAGTCGCCGCGCAGCGCTGCGAGCAGCGCGCTCCGGGCGCCGGCGCCTCCCAGCCGTTCGGCCTGCGGGAAGAGCAGGTGGATCGCGTGCGGGTCAGCCTCCACCCGCCGCAGGGCCTGTGCCAGCCATTCTTTCGCCGGCTCCGTCATGTGCCCTCCTCAGGAAATCGATCGATCGGCGGGCGACCAGCGGAGCGGCATGGCCGTGCCTGGCCAGCTCCACGGCCACCAGACCGGAGTAGCCGCGCAGCTCGGTGAGCACCGGGGCGAAGTCGATCTCACCCTCGCCGAACTCCAGGTGCTCGTGGACTCCCCTGCGCATGTCCTCGATCTGCACGTGCACCGTGTACGGCAGCGCCCGCCGGACGCATGCGGGCACGTCCTCCCGCTCGACGCAGTGGCAGTGCCCGATGTCGAGGGTGAGGCCGAACCGGGGATGGCCGCCGAGCATCTCGCGCAGCCGCTCGTAACCGTCCAGATCCTTGACGAGCATCCCGGGCTCCGGTTCGAAGCCCAGGGTGACACCGGTCCTGTCCGCCTCGTCGAGGAGCCGCTCGCACTGCCCGGCCAGCCGGGCGAACGCCTCCGCCTCGGTCACGCCGTCGGGCTTGACCCCGCTCCACAGGTGCACGACGGGAGCGCCGAGATCGGCGGCGATCCGCATCGCCGTCGTCAGGAACTCCGCCCTCCTGCCGGGGTCGTCGCTGATGAGGGTGGGATGGTGCTTGCGCCAGGGGTCGAGGGTGTACCGCCCGCCGGTCTCGACGACGGCTTCGAGGCCGAGGCGTTCGAGGAGTCCGGCGATCCTGGACACCTCCGCGGCCAGGCCGGGGGCGTAGGGATCCAGGTGCCCCCGGTCGAGCGTGATCGCCGCACCGGCGTACCCGAGGTCGGACAGGACCGCGAGCGCCTCGTCGAGCCGGTGGTCGCCGAATCCGTTGGTGCAGTAGGCCCACTTCACGACGTCGCCAGCCGGGACGAGAGCCACCTGCCCACGGGCAGCGAACACAGCAGCGCGCCCGCCGCCGCGAACCGCCCGTTCCCCGCGACGGCCGCCGCCTGGAGCGGGATCAGGCTGAGGATGCTCAGTCGGACGGCCTGCCGTACGTTCTCGGGGTCGGGGTGGGCCCGTAACCCTGCCTGGACCGGCAGGGTCGAGGCGAGATAGCCGGCGATGAGGACACCGGCGCTCATCCGGGCGGCGGGGCCGCTGCGCAGGCTGGACGCCACCGCCAGACCGGCCGCCGCGGTCGTGGCGGCGAGCGCGCGCCCGGCGGTCCCGGGTGTCGCCCCCGTCACCTCGGCCCGGCCCAGGATGCTGATCCCGTACGTGTGCGCGCCGACCGCCAGCGCCATCGGCACGGCACCTCTCCCCTGCGCTCCCGCGCCCAGGAGCACGTCCAGTACGCGGCAGGCCGCCATCGAGGCCGGGCCGGCCGCCGTCCGCTTGAGGCCCAGGTCGTAGGCCCACACCGCGCCGGCCAGCAGACCGGCGACGGTGAGACCGCGGCGTCCACCGGCGACGGCGGCGGCGACCAGGCCGGCGCCGGTCAGTGCGGTCGCGATCCCGAGCGCGGCGCCGGGCCGGACCCTGCCCGACGGGATCGGGCGCTCAGGTCGCTCGATCGCGTCGGCCTCGCGGTCGGCCCAGTCGTTGAGCGCCATGCCCGACCAGTACATGAGCACCGAGGCCAGGGCGAGGCCGGGGTTCGGGCACCGTCCCGCGGCGGCGGCTCCCGCCATGGTGTCGCCGGGCACCGACAGGGCGGCCGGCGCGCGTACCAGCTCCAGCACCGCCCTCACGACAGCTCCTCGGCGAAGGCGCGCAGCCTGGCGTACTGGGCGGCCAGGGCGTGCTCGTGGGTCCCCAACGGGTTCTTGAAGAAGTAGCCGAGCTCGGGGAGCACGCCGTGCCGTCCCTTCTCGTGCGCGCGGGCGACCAGCCGGGCCAGGTCCAGGACGAGGGGGGCGGCCAGCGCGGAATCGCAGCCCTGCCAGGTGAACTGCAGCGTCATCGGCACGCCGAGGAAGCCTTCGAAGGTCACGTGGTCCCAGGCGGTCTTCCACTCTCCGAGGTCCTGGACGTAGTCGATGTGCGTCTGCCCCTCGACCGGCTCTCCCAGGACTCCGGCGACGACCTGGTCCTTCGAGAGCTCCTTGCTCGACCTGGCGGCCGGATCGGCGAGTGTCGCCCCGTCGCCCCCGCCGAGCAGGTTGAGCCCGGACCAGGAGCGGACGCGCAGCGCCCGGTCGGCGAACATGGGCGCGAGCGCGCTCTTGATCAAGGTCTCGCCGGTCTTCCCGTCGCGTCCCGCGTACGGCACCTCGCGTAAGGCCGCGAGTTCCGCGAGCGCGGGCAGGATCGGACCGGTGGAGGGAGTGAACTCGACGTAGCCGCAGCCGGCCTGGAACGCCGCATAGGCGTACAAGGAGCTCGGCGGCAGGACGTCGTCCCCCGTCGCGAGCCGCTCCTCGAGGTCGGCGAGCCTGTCGAACTCCGGGCGCGGGGCGGCCGGCTGCTCGGTCGACGACACGTTGACGACGACCACCCTGTCCAGCCGGTGCCGGGCGCGGAAGCCGGTGATGTCGGCGATCAGGCGGGCCGCGGCCGTGTCCTGCCCGCCGTGGCCTGGGACGTGGCCGGGCCGGATCTCGGCGTCGGCGGCGTCCAGCTCCGAGGCGATCAGTCCTGGCAGGTCCGGCGGAATCACCCCTGCCCTGCTCAGTTGTTCGGCGCGTTTACGCAGAGAGATCTCGCTGATGTCGTGCCCGCCGGAGATCAGACCGGCGAACGGAACCAACTGCCCGGGAAAGCCTGGGGACTCGGTCACACATCCTTGCGAGGACGCGACCCCCGCCTTGATCGCCGCGGCACCGGCGGTCGCGGCGGTCGCCACGGACCCCCGCGCCCCGATGAGCCACACACCGACCTTGTCCATGGAAGCTCCTACATGTCGGGCTCCATACCGAACGCGGGTGAGCGTCCGCTATGTCAGTAACAGCGATGCTAAGAGCGACTTTTATCGATGGTCAAGCAGAAGATGGGCGACATCCGTCTTATCACCTGCTGCTTTGACGCGCGTACCAGGTGAACGACGGGCGCGACACACGGAGAGGTTCGCCCACGCGCGGGCGCGCGGGAAGCGCGCCGCCGCCCGGACATCCGCTGTCGCCGTGGCTTGTCACGCCGCATCAGCCGATCGCGTCGTGGGGCGTCTCGACGGGCCAGGTCAGCACGTACGCCGGGCCAGCGACGGCGGCCGAGGCTTTGGCCAGATATCAGCGGAAGTTCCTGAACTTTCGGCGATACTCCTTGACATTTCGCCAAAAAAGGCGCGTACTTCCATCGATAGTCGACCCTCACCGCACCGTACAACCTCAGTGATCCACGATGTGACCCTCAGTCTCCCAACCTCCGCCCCCCAAGTACCCCC
>NZ_JADOGI010000129.1 GCF_015645445.1 Nonomuraea cypriaca
CGGCTGGTGCTGGGGGGTGGGGACGCCGACGGCACCGGGTGCGGGTTGCAGGGTGCGGACGTGCAGATGGACGCCGCCCTGGCCGCCGTGTACGACCAGGGCCGCAGGGAGGGCGGCCTGGGCGCGTCGGCGCCGAGGGTGGCCCGCTGGCTGGGTGACATCCGGACGTACTTCCCCGCCACGGTCGTCCAGGTCATGCAGAAGGACGCGATCGAACGGCTGAACCTCACCAGGCTGCTGCTCGAACCGGAGATGCTCGAGGCCGTGGAGCCGGACGTGCACCTGGTCGGGACCCTACTCGCCCTCAACAAGGTCATGCCCGACCAGGCCCGCGAGTCGGCCAGGGCGCTGGTGCGCAGGGTGGTGGCCGAGCTCGAACGCAGGCTCGCCCAGAAGACCAGGGCGGCCGTGACGGGCGCGCTCGACCGCTCGGCCAGGACGCACCGGCCCAAACGGGTGGCCGACATCGACTGGGACCGGACGATCAGGGCCAACCTCAAGAACTACCTGCCGGAGCGGAACACCGTCGTCCCGTCGCGCCTCGTCGGTTATGCCCGCAGGCAGCGGTCGGTGCAGCGCGAGGTGGTGCTGTGCATCGACCAGAGCGGGTCGATGGCGGCCTCGGTGGTGTATTCGAGCGTGTTCGGGGCGGTGCTGGCGTCGATGCGGTCGCTCAAGACGTCGCTCGTGGTGTTCGACACGGCGGTGGTCGACCTCACCGACCAGCTGCACGATCCGGTCGAGCTGCTGTTCGGTACGCAACTCGGCGGCGGCACCGACATCAACCGGGCGATCGCGTACTCCCAGGGGCTCATCACGCGACCGGCCAACTCGATCTTCATCCTGATCAGCGATCTGTACGAGGGCGGCGTCAGGCAGGAGATGCTGCGCAGGGTGGCCGCGATGACGCAGGCCGGCGTACAGGTGATCGTGTTGCTCGCGTTGTCCGACGAGGGCGCGCCTTTCTACGACCACGAGAACGCCGCCGCGGCGGCCGCGATGGGCGTGCCCGCGTTCGCGTGTACGCCTGACGCGTTCCCCGACCTGATGGCGGCGGCGATCGAGCGGCGCGACATCGCGCGGTGGGCCGAACGCCACACCGAGCCGGGCTGACGTCCGATCAGGCGCCGGGATCCGCCGGCCGGGCGCGCCGGGGCAGCAGGTACGTCGGCATGGCGCCCAGGGAGGCGTCGAAGGCGATGGACCGGCTCACGCTCTACGTCATGGGCGACGGCATCGAGGCCCGCATGCCCCAGGCATGATCGAGGCCCTGCATGCCCAGGCCCGGTCGAGGCGTGAGTGCCTTAGGCCCAATTGCCTAGGTCCGATGCCCGATGTGGCGGTCTGGGGATGCGCCATAGCTTTCCGGTATGACGACGACTGTTGAGAGAGCTGTGGCCGGTGTGATGTCCCGGCAGTACCGCGCGGTCAGCGTGGGGCTGGTCGCGCTGGTCATGCTGGTGGCGTTCGAGGCGATGGCGGTGGCCACGGCGATGCCGGTGGTGGCCGGCGATCTCGGCGGCATGGACCTGTACAACCTGGCCTTCAGCGCCACCCTGGCGGCCAGCGTGATCGCGACGGTGCTGGGCGGCCGGTGGAGTGACGTGCGGGGGCCGTTGCAGCCGGTCGCGGTGGGCGTGGCGACGTTCGTGGCCGGGCTGTTGCTGGCCGGGTTCGCGCCGAACATGGAGGTGTTCGTCGCGGGCCGGTTCGTGCAGGGGCTCGGGGCGGGGTTGATCCAGGTCTCGCTGTACGTGCTGGTCGCCAGGACCTACCCGGGAGCGCTGCATCCCAAGGTGTTCGCGTTGTTCTCGGCCGCCTGGGTGGTGCCGTCCATGGTCGGCCCGGCGATCGCCGGTTTCGTGGCCGAGAACGCCGACTGGCGGTGGATCTTCATCGGCGTGTCGCTGATCGTCGTACCGGCCGCGCTGCTGCTCTGGCGCGGCACCGCCGGCCAGGACGTGACGGACGGCACCGCCGAGCCCGCCCCCGGTCTGGGCGGCAAGCTCGTCTGGGCCACGCTGACCGCCGTCGCCGCCGCCCTCATCCAGTACGGCAGCGCCATGAAGCTGCCCGGCCTGCCCCTGCTCCTGGCCGGCGTGGTCCTGCTGGCCCTGTCGCTGCCCAGGCTGCTGCTGCCAGGCTCGTTCAGGGCCGCCCCCGGCCTGCCGACCGCGCCCGTGCTGCGTGGCCTGGTCAACGGCGCCCTCATGGGGGCCGAGGTGCTCATTCCGCTCATGCTGAAGAGCGAGCGCGACCTGACCGCCACCGGGGCGGGCGTGGTGCTCACGATCGGCGCGCTCGGCTGGTCCACCGGCTCGTGGCTCAAGGGCCGCGGCCTGATCGGGAACCTGGCCGCCATCCGCGGCGGCGCCGCCATGATCGCCGTCGGCATCTCCATGGTGACGCTCGTGCTGATCGACTCGATGCCGATCGCGATCGCGTACGCCGGCATGGCCGTCTCCGGCCTCGGCATGGGCATCCTGCACCCCACGGTTTCCGTGCTGGTGCTGGAGATGTCGAAGACGGGCGAGGAGGGCAGGAACAGCGCGGCCGTGGGCGTGGGGGAGTCGGTGTTCACCGTGGTGGCCGTCGCGGGAAGTGGCGCCATCTTCACCGCCTTGGGGAGCTATCTGGCCGCCTTCGCCTTCACCGCGGTCCTGGCCGTTCTGGCCTTTCTGCTGGCCCCGCGTTTCGCGCACGCCCGGACAGCGGGCACTATGGAGGGGACCGCGTCATAAATGGGTCATAAAAGGGGGGTACATGCCGCGAGTGCGGGAGCTCGAGGTTTTCCGGCTGGTTCTGCCCTACGGCAGGAGGTCGGAGAGCCTGCTCGTGAAGCTCACCGACCACGGCGGCATGACCGGCTGGGGCGAGACGATCTCCCCTCGGCCGAAGACCTGGTCCAGGCTCGAGGAGTCGCTGGCCGCCCTGCTGATCGGCGTCGACTGGGAGCATCCCGACGCCGTGCCGGGCGGTGACTCCGCGGTCGACATGGCCTGCTGGGACCTGTGGACCAGGATGCGCGGGGTGCCGCTCGCGGAGGCCGTCGGCGGCACCAGGACCTCGCTCATGGCCACCGTGCGGCTGACGCCCGACCCGTCGCCCGAGAGCCTCGTGGCCCGGGTCAACCAGCAGGTCTGCGCCGGCTACGGGCACGTCACGCTGGATGTCCGGCCGGGGTGGGACGTCGAGCCCGTACGCGCGGTGCGGCGGGCGTACCCGGCGCTGACGCTGGCCGTCGACTGCGCCAACGCCTACTCCGACCTCGGCCAGCTCGTCGCCCTCGACTCCTACGGCCTGGAGGTCATCGAGCGGCCCTTCGCCGTCGGCGACGCCTACGCGCACGCCTCGTTGCAGGACCAGGTGGCCGCCTCGGTCGCGGTCGAAGTCGCCTCGACGGCCGAGCTGGACGACTTCCTCACGTTGCGGGCCGCGCGGGTGCTGTTGCTGCGGCCGACGTCGTTCCCGTCGCTGACCGAGGCCAGGCGGGCGCACGACCGGGCCGCGGCGGCGGGCTGGGACATCCAGTGCGCGGGCGGCCAGGGCGCGGGACTGGCCAGGGCGGCCACGGTGGCGCTCGCCAGCCTGCCGGGCTGCACACTGCCGTGCGACGTCACGCAGCCGCCGCGCCAGAACCAGATCGTCACCCCGATCGTGGGCGCCAACGCCGGCGTCATCGCCGTCCCCCTGACCCAGCCCGGCCTCGGCCACGACATCGACGAAACCCGGCTGCGCCGGATGGCCAAGGACTCCTTCCACGCATAAGGTGCCTACCTGATCATTTCGCGGGGTGGGCGGAGGCTGGGCGTGCGGCTGACTCGGTGGAGGGTGTTACGGCTCAGGCTGGCTCTGAATCCGTCCGGCCTGCTGCCCTGGTCCGCGACGACGGCGGCCGGTGCGGCGGCGATCGTGGCGGTCGGCGCCGGTCTGGTGGTGGCCGGCGGGGCCTATCAGGTCGTCGAGGCCATGCTCGTCGTGGGCGCCGCGTCCGGCTTGGTGGTGTACGTCTTCGTGGCGCACCGGTGGACGAGGCGGATGCACTGGCGCTGCCCTCTGCTGCCTTTGGACGATCACCCCCGGCTGGCGGAGCTGGTCGCCGACGCGGCGCGACTGGCCGGCTACGACACCCCGCCTCGCGTGCGCCTGGCGGCCTGGGGCTTCGTACGAGCCGACCGGAGGTGGCGCGGCACGCCGGACGTCGTGCTGGGGCTGCCCCTGCTCATGACACTGAGCGAGCCGGACCTGCGCGCGCTCGTGATCGGGGAACTGCTGACGGTGAGGCGGTGGCGCAGGCACGAGCTGCAGGCCGTCTACCTGCTCCTGTACTACAAGTTCGAGTGGGACGAGCTGCGGGACGCGTGCCGCCCGCTGCGGTTCGCTCTCTGGGCCGAGGTCCGTTCGCTGGTCGGCGCCGAACGCCTTGCCGTCGCCTCGCGTGCCGAGTCGTTCGCCGCCCACGCCTTCAACTGGCACCTGACCCGCTACGTGGCGCCGTTCGCGTATCAGGGCGGTGCCCTGGACGTCTATGAGAGCTTCCGCTGGAAGATCCAGCACGATGACCTGCTGGCCCGTATCGCTCCACAGGTCGAGGCGCTGGCCAGGCACCCGGATGAGGCGGAACTGCTCGGCGAAGGGCCCTGGAGCGAGCACGCGGTGCCGTCGGGCGTGCTGTCGAGGGTGGACGGCCGCCTCGTGGCCCGGCTGACGACGGTGATCAACCGTCGGCTGCTGGGGAGTCCGGTCCGGTGGGTCCGTCCGAAGCCGTACCGGCTGGACGAGGTGCCGGTCGCGGAGTGGAGCCAGGTCAAGGAGTTCGAGCGCGAGGCCGTCATAGAAGCCGCGGGCAAGCTCCTCGGCCGGCCCGCCACCGCCTTGGACGTCGTCGCGTTGACGGTCGCGGGCCGGGCGGGCGAGCTGACGTGGTGGCACACCGAGCAGCCCTGCCCGCACCCCACACCCGGCGTCTGCGCGCTCGTGCCGCTGTTCGACGTGGCGCTGCGGCGCAGGGGATACGAGCACGAGCACCCGTTCGCCCAGCGCGAGCTGATCGGCCCACTGGGCGATAGGGTCAACCTGGTAGAACTTTCGGCGAAAGCGGAACGCGGCGAGCCGTACGGGATCCTGCTTGGAGTGTGGATGACGGGGAGAGACCCGGAGGAGGACGCCATCAGGCTGGCCGCCGAGTCGCTGGCCTCGGGTGATCCGGTGGGCTGGTTCGAGCGGCTCTACTCTGAGTCGGAGACCGGGGACGCGATCGTCCCGTGGGACTCCCGGTCGCCGCACTTCCTGCTGACCGAGTGGGGGTCCCCGGGAGCGGGGCGGGCGCTGGTGGTGGGAGCCGGGCTGGGGGACGACGCCGAGTACATCGCGGGGCTCGGCTACGAGACGGTCGCCTTCGACGTGAGCGAGTCCGCCGTACGGCTGGCGCGGGAGCGCTTTCCTGCGAGCGAGGTGCGTTACCAGGTCGCCAACCTGCTGGAGCCGCCCGCCGAGTGGCGGCACGCCTTCGACCTGGTGGTCGAGATCATGACCGTGCAGGCGCTGCCGGAGCCGCTGCACGACCGGGCCATCGCACGGGTCGCGGAGTTCGTCCGCCCCGGGGGCACGTTGCTGGTGATCGCCTCGGGGCGGGAGGAGGGCGGGCCGGTGTTCGCGCCGCCCTGGCCGCTGACCCCGTCCGAGATCGCGGCGTTCACGGTGAAGGGGCTGGAGAAGGGCTCGATCGAGGACCTGCGCGACGGCGAGCGCCACCGCTGGCGCGCCACCTTCCACCGCCCTGCCGCTCAGAACTCTTAAGCGACAGCCTCTTTGTGATCTACATTGTAAAGGCGGCGGTTCGGAGAGGCCGGCGCGGATGGCATCCTAGGAAGTCGGCGATCAGGAGGAGACCAGCGATGACCGACCCTCTCGGCACACTGCCCAAGCCCCGGCGCACCCCGCTCGACGCGGACGAGCGGGCTCGGGCCGAGGTGAGCTTCTCATCCCTCGTCGCCGAGCACCTCGTCACCAGCGGACAGTTCAGGGTGTCCGCCGACACGCCGGAGATGGTGGAGTTGTTCCAGGCGGTCGCCCGCCGGGTGGGCGACACGCTCGGGCGCCCTGTGGTCAGCTACGCCAACGGCAGATACATCGTGATCACCTTCGCCCAGGAGGAGACGCCGGGCGTCATTGACCGAGGCGCCCAGTGATCGCCGCCGTCCCCGCGCGACGCGGGTCGCGGGGAGTCGTCACTCGAGCTCGGCCTCGCGCCCATGGACGATGAGCGCGTACAGCACGAGGACGTCGACCGCGATGACGGCCAGTGACCACCAGGGATTCACGGCGATCCAGGTCAGCTGGGTGAGGGCGTTGAGCATCACCAGGACGACGCCCACCATCCTGGCCCAGCCCTGCCCGACGGTGACGGCGATGCCCGTGATCAGGATGAGCACCCCCAGGACGAGGTGGGCCCAGCCCCATGTGCTGACGTCGAAGATCAGCAGCCGGGCGGGCGTCTGCACATAGACCCGGTTGGCGAAGATGGCCGCGAGTCCGGTGATGATGTTGAACAGCCCGGCCAGGATCATCATCATGCCGCCGAACCAGATCCAGCCGACCCAGCCGGTGACTTGTCGTGCGTGGTGGTAGGTCATCGAAGAGCCCTCCCCGTGCGTGCCGCTGCAGATCGCGGATCAGTGCCTCCGGTGCGCAGCGGCGATGAAGCGGGATGCGCGACCGGTCCTCATCGCAGCTTTCCTGCCTGCCTCGATAGAAACGGAAAAAGGACCCACATATGCATATATGAGGATATGTTGATGGTTAATTTCCTCGCTCTGGAACGATCACCAGCCTTGGGCGTAGGCCTCGGCGCGGGCGTCGGCGCCGCCGCTCAGCACGCCGGTCTCCTGATCGACGAGGATGGCGCACACGTTGCCGGCGATCCGGCTCCAGTTCGGCCAGTACTCGACGTTGTGCCCGCGCCCGGTCAGGTCGTCCGCGATCTCGGCCGGGATTCTTCCCTCGAGGCGAAGCAGCCCAGGCCTGTACGCGTGTGGCCAGCCGGACCCGGGGAAGTTGTAGGTCGCGACCCGGGGCTGCTCGATCGCCTCCTGCACATCCATCCCGAAGTCGACGATGTTCACGAAGCTCTGCACCATCGCCTGCGCCTGCATGTCGCCCCCCGGCGTACCGAACGGCATCAGCAGCCTGCCGTCCTTGAAGGCCATCGCCGGGTTCGGAGTGAGCCGGGGACGCTTGCCTGCCTGTACGACGGCCGGATGGCCGGGATCCAGCCAGCTCTGCGTTCCGCGCCCCGAGCAGACGAGCCCGAGTCCGGGGATGATCGGGCTGGTCCCGATGCCGTCGCTGGGCGTGGCGGAGAAGGCGTTGCCGAAGCGGTCGACGATGCAGACGTAGCTCGTGTCGGGGTCCGGGACCGTCGGCGTCCGCGGCTCCGGCGAAGGGCCCAGCCGGGCGGGGGCGAGATCGAGGCCGCCCTGCGGCATCCCGTCGAAGGCCCGGTCCATCGAGATCCGGTCGCGCTGTGCGGCCGCGTACTCTTTGGAGATCAGCGTTTCCATGGGCACGTCGACGAAGTGCGGATCTCCGTAGTAGGCGTCGCGGTCGGCGAAGGCGAGGTTCAGGCTCTGACTCATCAGGTGCAGATAACCGGCGGAGTTGTGGTGCGTCTGTGCCAGGGGGAAGCCTTCGAGGATGTTCAGCGTCTGGGCCACCACCGGTCCCTGACACCACGGCCCGCAGACGAGGACGTCGACGCCGCGGTAGTTCGTCCGCACCGGGGTCTCGATCTCGACGCTGAACTCCGCGAGGTCCGCCGCGGTGAGGAAGCCGCCCTCGGCGGAGATGAAGTCCGCCATCCTCTTGGCGATCTCGCCCTGGTAGAACTCTTCCCTGGCGGCGAGGATCTTGTCCTCGCGGCTGCCCGGGGCGCGTTCCTCGGCTTCGACGAGCCGGCGGAAGGTACGCCCGAGGTCGGCCTGGATCAGCACCGAGCCGATCTCGGGCTCGTCGCCGTCCTTCAGATAGATGGACGCCGTGGACGGCCACGGTTCGATCCCGGAGCGATACATCCGGATATTTCGGTTGAGTGATGGGTAGACGGGAAAGCCCCGCTCACATAGCTCGATCGCCGGCGCGACCACTTCGGCGAAGGACATCGTCCCGTACACCCGCAGGGCGGTCAGCCAGGAGTCGGCGGCCGCGGGAACGATGGAACGGCCCGGTCCGGGCGGGATCTCGCCCTTGAAGCGCTCGAGGTAGCCGTCCAGGGTGAGGTCCTTGCCCCAGGTGCCCAAGCCGCTGATGGTTTTGACCTCTTCGCGGGCTTTGTCATAGACGACGATCGGGGCGACGCCGCCAAAGCTCGTCAGATCCGGCATCAACACATTGATACAGATTCCCGCGGCCACGCCGGCATCGGTGGCGTTTCCTCCGGCGTCCAGGATTCTGGTCGCCGCCGCGGTGGCGAGATAGTGTCCCGTGCTCGCGAGGTAGTGGCGCGCCTGGATCGTGGGACGTTCCGCCAGTCGTCGTACCGGATCGCTGACCATGATGACTCCTCAGGTGGTGGAGAGAGGGAAGGTACGCGGGCCCGGCCGGTTCGAGCCACGCGCCACGTGCGGCGCGGTGCCGTCCTGGGCGATCAGCCGGCAGGCGGCGGCGTGCGCGGATTCGCCGCCCGGATAGGAGACCAGCTCGGGCTGCTCGGTCCGGCATTCCCCGACCGCGATAGGACAGCGCGTGTGGAACGCGCATCCCGGGGGGAGCCTGGTCGCGCTGGGCAGTTCGCCGCCGAGAAGGATCCGCTCCCGCCGCCGCTGCCGTCGCGGGTTCGGCAACGGTGCCGCGGACAGCAACGCCTGGGTGTACGGCATCTTCGGGTCGGCGAAGATGTCCCGGCCGGCCCCGATCTCGACGAGTCTGCCGACGTACATGACCGCGATCCGGTCGGCGATGAACCGCACCGCGGAAAGGTCGTGCGTGATGAACAGGCAGGAGAACCCGAGGTCCCGCTGCAGGTCCATCAGCAGGTTGATGATCGCGGCCCGGACCGACACGTCCAGCGCCGAGGTGGGCTCGTCGGCGATCAGCAGCTTGGGGTTCACGCTCAGCGCCCGCGCGATCCCGACCCGCTGGCGCTGACCGCCGGAGAGCTCATGGGGGAAGCGATGCCGCAGCTCGGTGCGCAGGCCGCATTGGTCGAACACCTCGGCCACCCGCCGGTCGATCTGGCGCCGGTCGCCCCATCGGTGCTGGCGCAGCGGCTCGGCCACGATCTCGCCGATCGGGATCCGTGGGTTGAGTGAGGAGTACGGGTCCTGGAAGACCATGTGCATCTGCCTGCGCAGCGGCCGCATCCTGGCCCTGGACAGCGTGGTGATGTCGGTCCCCAGCAGCTTGATCGAGCCGGCGGTCGGGTCGACCAGCCGCATGATCGCGCGCCCGACGGTGGACTTTCCGCTGCCGGACTCGCCGACCAGCCCGAGCACCTCACCCTGGCCGATCGTGAAGGAGACGTCGTTGACCGCGTGGACCGTGCCCCGGCCGCCCGCGGGGAAGTGCTTCACCAGGTTCGTCACTTCGAGCACCGGGCCGGTCATCGGCCCTCCTCGAACACGTCCGTGCCGGGGCGGAAGCAGGCGACCCGATGGCCGTTCCCCACGCTCGTCAGCGGCGGCATCGAAGATCGGCATTCGCCGGTCACCCGCGGGCAGCGATCGGCGAACACGCAGCTGGTCGCCGGCCCCAGCCGTACGGGAACGCGTCCGGGGATCTCGCGCAGCCGCCGCTCCGCCTCGCCGGACCGCACCTCTTGGTCCGGGTCGGGGACCGCGCCGAGAAGACCGTTGGTGTACGGGTGCTGCGGCCGATCGAACAGCTGCTCGACCGGCGCCTCCTCCACCTGGCGGCCGGCGTACATCACGATCACGCGGTCGGCGATGTCGGCGACCACGCCGAGATCGTGGGTGATGAGCAGGATGGAGGTGCCCAGGCGGTCGCGGAGGCCGCGAAGCGTGTCCAGCACGCTCGCCTGGACGGTGACGTCGAGCGCCGTGGTGGGCTCGTCGGCCAGGATCAGCTCCGGCGAACAGGCGATCGCCATCGCGATCATGACCCGTTGCCGCATGCCCCCGGACATCTGGTGCGGATACTCCTCACCGCGTTGCCCGGCGTCGGGGATGCCCACCAGTTCGAGCAGTTCGACGGCCCGCGTCCGCGCGCCGGCTCGGGAGAGCCCCTCGTGCCGGCGCAGCACTTCGGAGATCTGCCTGGTCACGGTCAGCACCGGGTTGAGCGAGGTCATCGGCTCCTGGAAGATCATCGAGACCTGCTTGCCCCGTATGTCGGCGATCTCCCTGGGTGGCAGGCTGAAGAGATCGACGTCGCCCAAGGTGACGGAGCCCGATGTCGTGGCGGAGCTCGTGAGCAGGCCGAGGATGCTGAGGGCGGTCACGGACTTCCCGCAGCCCGACTCGCCGACCAGGGCGAGCACTTCGCTTTCCGCTATCGAGAACGAGAGCTCCTCGACGGCCTGGATCCGTCCACGTTCGCCGGCGAAGGAGACCGAGAGCCGGTCGGCCTCGAGAATCGTGGTCATCGGGTTCCCTTCGGATCCAGGACGTCGCGCAGTCCGTCGGCGACCATGTTGAACGAGAGCGCGGCGAGCATGACGGCGAGCCCGGGGAAGATCGACAGCCACGGGGCCTGCTCGAGGTGGGACTGCGCGGTGGAGAGCAGGACGCCCCACGAGGGAGTCGGCGGCTGGACGCCGAGTCCGAGGAAGCTCAGCGCCGCCTCTCCGAGAATCGCGGTCGGCACCACCACGGTCGCCTGCACCAGCAGGGTGTTCGTCGTGTTCGGCAGGATGTGCCTGAACAGGATCCGGCGATCCCTGGAACCGCTCGCGATCGCCCCGGCCACGTACTCCTCCTCGCGGGCCGCGAGCACCTCACCGCGGACGATGCGGATCAGCTGCGGGACATGTGAGACGCCGATGGCGATGGTCGCGTTCAGCAACGAAGGTCCGAGAACGGCCGCCAGCCCGATCGCCAGGATCAGGAACGGGAAGGCCAGCACGGTGTCGACGAGCCGTCCGATGACCGTGTCCGCGAAGCCGCGATAGTAGCCCGCGACCAGCCCGAGCGGCACCGCCACGACGAGCGCGATCAGCGCGGCGCACACGCCCGCCGTCAGCGAGGCCCGGGATCCGTGGATGATCCGGGAGAGCAGATCACGGCCCAGTTCGTCGGTGCCGAGCAGGTGGGTCGCGGACGGCGCCTGCCGCACCGCGTTGAAGTCGTTGACGGACGGGTCGAACGGACTGATGATCGGCGCGAACACCGCGGTGATCAGGAAGAGCAGGACGATCACGCAGGCGACCAGAGCCCGCGGCCGGCGAAGGAACCTGAACACGATCGACCGCCGGCCGGACCGCTCCGCCGGCACCGCCGCCGGAACTCCGGCGATCCCGGTCATCGGGCGCCTCCCGCCACGCGGATCCGGGGATTGAGCACGCTGTAGAGCGCGTCCACCGCGAAGTTGACGATGATGTAGCCGGCCGCGCTGACCAGCACCACGCCCTGGATCACCGGATAGTCCCGCTGGAAGACGGAGTCGACGGCGAGCTTCCCGAGCCCGGGGATCACGAAGATCTTTTCGGTCACCGCGGCGCCGGAGATCAGCGCGCCCAGTTGCAGGCCGATGATGGTGACGGCGGTGATCAGGCTGTTCCTGAGGGCATGGCCGACGATCACCGAGGGCTCGCGTAGTCCCTTGGCGCGCGCCGTCCGGACATAGTCGGTCGACAAGGACTCGATCATGGACGCCTGCATCTGCCTGGCCAGGACCGCGGCGACCCCGATGCCCAGCACCATGGCCGGCATCACCATCCGCAACAGGTTCGCGCCAGGGTCCTCGGCGAAGCTGCGGTATCCGGAGGAAGGCAACCAGCCCAACCCGATCGACAAGATCAGGATCAGCACCAGTCCGAACCAGAAGTTCGGAATGGACAGCCCCACCAGGCTGAACCCGTTGCTCACATGGTCCACCGCGCGGCCGCGCCGTACGGCCGCCATGGCGCCCAGGGGGATCCCGATGAGCAGGGCGAGGACCAGGCTCAGCACGGCCAGCTCCGCGGTCGCGGGCAACGCCGTCGACAGCAGGTCGGAGACGGGCTGGCCGGTCCTGATCGAGGCGCCCATATCGCCCCTGGCCATGTTGGAGATCCAGTGGAAGTACTGCACGTACACGGGTTCGTCCAGGCCGAAGCGGTCCCGGATCGCCGCCAGCTGCTCCGGGCTGCCCTCCTCCCCGGCCATGGCGGTGGCGATGTCGCCGGGGAGGGCGCGGACGCCGAGGAACACCAGGACGGTCGCGAGGACGAGCGCGATGACGGAGTCACGCAGTCTCTTGAGGATGAAGAGCGGCATCTCTGCCGGCCTACTTCGTCAGGCGCGCGCCGGCGAACCGCAACAGACCGTCCGGCTGCAGCACGATTCCCCGCACGGCCGGGTTGGCGCGTACCTGGTGGATCCGGTGGAAGAGGTAGATGATGTTGCGGCGCTCGCGGACCAGGTCCTGCGCCTCCTGGTACACCTTGACCCGCCGGGCCTCGTCGGTCGTCGTCATCCCTTCTTCGAGGAGCGCGTCGATCTCCTCGCCGGTGTTGCCGGAGGTGTTCGTGTCGGCCTTGCTGTAGTTCAGCGGCTGGATCCTGTTGGGGTCGGCGCCGAGCGCGGCCTGGCGCAGCAGCACGTCGAAGTCTCCCTTGCGGGCGGCTTCCGTGGCGGTCACCTGCTCGACGCTGCGCAGTTTGACCGCGAACCCCGCCTGGGCGGTCATCGACTGGATCAGCTGGCCGAGCCGCAGGCTCTCGGAGTCCGTACTCGTCATCAGATCCACCTGCACAGGCGTCCGCGCACCGGCTTCCGTCAGCAGGGCCTTCGCCCGGTCGATGTCCGGCGCCGGGCAGGGCGCGTTCCTGTAGTACGGCGACTGCTTGGAGAAGGGCCAGCAGTCGGCGACCGCCTTGCCGCCCATCCCCACGCTGACCAGCGCGCTGCGATTGATGGCCAGGTCGAAGGCCTCCCGGAGCCTCGGGTCCGAGGCCATGGCCGTGTCCGGTGTCCGGCGCGGCTTGTCGACGCCGTCGGCGTTGTTCAGGTTGACCGTCAGCCCCATGTAGCCGAACTCCTGGGTGTCGATCTTCTGCAGGGTGCCGTCCGAGTCGACCGTGTCCACATCCGCGGCGTCGACCAGCGCGACGTCGAGCTCACCTGAACGCAGGTTGGCGGAGCGGACCGCGCCGTCGGTGATGGCCTGGTACGTGATCCTCTTGATCGAGATCTTGTCGGCGTCGTAGTACTGGTCCGACTTCTCGATCACGATCCGGTCCTGGCCCTGATAGCCGCCGAACTTGTACGGACCGACGCAGACGGGCTCGTTGCCGAACTTGTCGCCGAGCTTCTCCAACTGCGCCGGCGACATGATCATCCCGCCCTGACGTTCCGCCAGGGCGTAGTCGAACAGCGTGGTCGGCTCGGCGATCTCGTCCGCCAGGTCGAGCACGACCGTCTGGTCGTCCGGTGTGCTGATCTTCTCCACCCGGTCGAAGTGCATCGCGGTCTGTGAGCCTGCGACGGACATGTGCCGCTCGAACGAGGTCTTGACCGCCTCGGCGTCGAACGGGGTGCCGTCGTTGAACTTCACGCCCGTACGAAGCCTGATGGTGATCTTCAGGCCGTCCTTCGACCACTCGGGCAGGTCGGTCGCCAGTTGGGGCTTCGGCTTGTTGTCCGATCCCAAGGTGTAGAGGGACTCGCAGATGTGGGTCAGCACCTCACGGGATTCGAGGCCCGCGGCCAGGCTCGGGTCGAGCACGTCGGGGTTGGCCGCGAGTCCGACGGTGAGTTCGCCGCCCTTGACCGGTGTCTCGCCTGCCGTCTCAGAAGCCGGCTCCGACGTGCCGCAACCCGCCGCCAGGAGCACGGCGATGACGCTGGTGGCGACGACACCTGCGTGGGGCCGATGTCCGCGCGCGACGTCGTGATGTGAACGCATTACAGAACTCCCTCACGCATGCGCGCAGGTCTCGCCGGGTGCTGACTGGGCGGGCGGAAGAACCGGTCCGCGGAGGACGCGTGGGGGCGCGTCATGCTCCGTCGCCGGCCGGGGCGGTCGTCTCGGGCTCGAAGAGGGGATCGCTCATGGGGTGTTGTCCTAGCGGTCGGGGGTGGGGGTGAGGTTCAGACCGGGCAACAGATCCTGGATAAGGGCACTTAAACACACGTATACTTCACGCCCATCTGTACCGCAATACTGGACAGGGGTTTTGCATGCGAAAGTTTTTCGCAGACACAGTGCCGCAAAGACGCCAATAGCGTCTCGTTAGTCTCACCGCTACGCGGCTGGGCGTCCAGTATTGACGCACAAAGATCGCAGCCAGTATCTTCGATCGAGCCCCGGTATGCTCCCTTCCTGTCCAGTACCACTCAACGCAACGCCCGAGAACGGAAGCAGACCATGAAGCCGAAGAGCGAGCCGGGATCGAAGGACGCCCTCGTCGCCGTAGGGGCGGAGCTTCGGCGGACGCGCCGCGGCGCCGGGCTCTCGTTGCGAGAGCTCGCCACCCGGTCAGGGCTCTCCCCGAGTTTCCTGTCACTCGTCGAACGCGGCGAGTGCTCGCTCTCCCTGACCTCGCTCTTCGCCATCGCGGACGCGCTGGACGTGGCGCCCGCGACGCTGCTCGGCGCCGAGGTGGCCGCGACCGCCCAGCCCAAGGAATATTCACTCTGGTGCGGCACGTCCGCGGCGGCGACCGGCCATGTCGTCGTAGGCGAGCGCGAGTATTTCCACTTCCACCCCGGCTTCGACGGCCGGCGGCTCGACTCGATGGTCGTCCGGATCCATCCGACCTCCGTGATGGCGCCGCTCTCCGTCCATGAGGGCGAGGAGGTCGCCTACATCCTGTCCGGCGAGCTCCACCTCCGGATCCGAGGCGACGAACTGACGCTCAGAACCGGCGACGCGGTTCACTTCCCGTCCACGGTCCCCCACACCATGGCCAACCACACCGACACGGTCACCGAAGCCCTGTGGGTACGGACTCATCCGGCACCTGCCCACTGACCTTCCCCGCGCTGATACGAACTGGCTCAGAGAACTGGCTCAGAAAGGCACAACCATGGTCCAACGTCGCGTCATCGTCATCGGCAGTGGCATCGCGGGCGCCTCGTTCGCCTTCGCGGCGGCCCGCAGGGGAGCCGCGGTCACGATCATCGACTCGGCCGAGACGGGTCAGGCGACCGCGGCGAGCGCCGGCATCATCGCGCCCTGGGCCTCGGCGACCGACGGCGTCTTCTACGACCTCTACGCCGCGGGCGCCGCCTTCTATCCCGAGGTCCTGGCCCGTCTGGACGACGCCGGCGTCACCAGGACCGAGTACCGGCGTACGGGGGCGCTGGTCGTCGGCGCGGATCTGGAGAAGCTCCAGGAGACCCACGACCGGGTCGCGATCCGGGCGCGCGCGGCCGGAGCCGTCGCCGGGACCGTGGAGCGCATCGGCAACGATGACGTGCGCGCGCTGTTCCCGCCGCTCGCTCGTGAGCTCGAGGGCGTGCACATCTCCGGCGGCGCCAGGGTGGACGGGCGCACCATGTGCTCCGCCCTGCTCACGGCCGCGCGACGGGCGGGCGCGACATCGCTGTCCGGCACGGCGCACCTCACACCGGACCCGCGTGGAGTCCCGGCCCTGGAGGTGAACGGTGAGCGGATCGAGGCGGACGACATCGTGATCGCGGCGGGCGCCTGGACGAACGTCGTGCTCAAGCCGTTCGGCATCCAGGTGCCCGTGGCGCCGCAGCGCGGGCAGATCACTCATCTCCGCGTGGAGGGCGTGGACACCAGCGGCTGGCCGTCCGTTCGCCCGCTCTCCAGTCACTACATGGTCGCGTTCGACGACTCCAGAGTGGCGATCGGGGCCACCCGCGAGACCGGCAGCGGGTTCGATCCCCGTGTCACCGCCGCCGGTCAGCTGGAAGTCCTCCAGGACGCTCTGCGGATCGCCCCTGGCCTGGCGGATGCGACCTTCATCGAGACCCGCGTCGGTCTCCGGCCGTTGCCCGACGGGCACCTGCCCGTGATCGGCCCGGTGCCGGACACGCCTGGGCTGCACGTCCTGTCCGGGTTCGGCGCGGCGGGACTGACGATGGGCCCGTTCGCCGGCGACGCCCTGGCACGAGCCGTGCTGGAGGACAGGCCGCCGGCCGAGATCGCCGCCTTCGCCCCAGCCCCTTGAGCCGCTCGCCCGGCGCGAGCGCCGCGCAGGCCTGGTACCCGGTGTGCCGGGACCGCCCGTCACCTGCGCGGAGCCGTTGAAGGAAGGACGGTAGGCGACGCGCCGCTGCGACGGATGCAGGAAGACCCGCCACACGGCGAACGGCTTGCTGAGGATGTCGGTCAGCTCGTCGAGGCTGGTGACCAGGGTGATGCGGGTGGTGGTGGCGATCGCCACCGCGAGGTTCTGCTCGGCCTCCGGCGAGGCGTCGGCGGGTCGGCGCTCGGCCACGACGTCGCGGTAGACCTCGTCGGGAGAGAAGCCGTGCGCAGGTGTCCGTTAGACACGCAGAACGGTGACCTGGCGGCCGGAAGGGGTGGTTGTTCGCTCGAAACCGCCTCGTGCCTTCCAGGGTGGGGCCTCGGGGCGCCGGTCGAAGATCACCAGCACGCCGGTGGGAAGGGTGAGCCGGTCCAGATACCGGTCGAGCTGCGCGAGACCGTCGGGCAGCGGGTCGTTCTCGTTCGCTCGCCAGACCTTCAGCTCCATGGCCTCCCGCTGCATCAGCCGCTCGCCGTCGGGGCCGGTGTAGGGCCAGCGAACCAGCACGTCCAGGCGTTTGGTGCCCGCCGCGTACTCCCGGTCGAGCTGGCCTCCGCCGTTCACCAGCCGGTGCAGGAAGGCCATGAGGATGATCTGGCAGGCGGCCTCGTGGTAGCCCTCCTGCCGGATGAGCACCTCGCCGTGCTCGCGCCAGAACACGACGAACTCCTCCAGCAGGCGTGGCAGGTCGAACCGGCCGTCCGGGAGCACGAAGCTGTGCGGGTCGGCCTTCACGAACCGCTCCGTGCGATCGCCCAGGACTCGTAGCAGGACCTCTCGGTAGATGGGGTTTGCGATCTGCATATCTCTGGTTCCCCGGATGAGGCCCAGATCGTGAACATAGGAGACGTCATCGTCGAAAGCAGTGTCCGTGTCTGGCCACGTTCCCGCCACGATCGGTTCGATCACCCGTTCCACCCGTGGTTCGTGCAGTCGCGCCACGAGGGCGTCCAGGTGAGTGGCTCGCTTCCGGATGAGCCGCTCCTTGGCCTCTTCCACCTGCCCGGCAGTTATGGCGTCAGCCACGCCCATCCGGAAGGTGATCTCATAGGCGAGGGCGTTGACCAGCCACGGCTGTCCCTGGGTCAGCTCGAAGACCCGGTCCACCGCGTCATTGGTGAACGCCTGGCCGGTCGCCTGGGTGTGCTGGCCGTACAGCTCGGTGATCTGGTCGGCGGTGAAGTCGCCCAGGCGCAGCGACTCGGTGACGATGTTGAACGGGCTGGCCGGATTCGACCGGCCGGGGCCGCCGCCCGAGGCGACCTTGTAGTCACGCACGTCGCGCAGCCCGCACAGCACCACGGACGCGGGGAACGGACGTCCCTTCGGCCGCGCGTTGTGGCCGTCGCGGAGCTGGCTGAGGATGCTGACCATGCTGGTGCCCTGCAGGGCGTCGATCTCGTCGAGGAACAGCACCACCCGGCGCGGGCAGCGGCGACACCACTCACGCAGCGCCGCACGGAGCCGGCTGCCCGGGGAGGACTGCGGCCAGGGATTCGGCGGCAGCAGCTCCTCTGGCCATCCCGACCCTTCGGCGGCCTCGCGGAGGGAATCCAGCAGAAGCGACTCCGCCCAGCCGACGTCGTCGCCGGCCGCCTTGGCACTCTCGCAGGAAAACATCAGGGCGGTGATGTTGCCCTGGGTGTTCAGCTCGGAGGCCAGAGTGTCCAGTGTGGTCGTCTTCCCGGTCTGCCGGGGCGCGTGCAGCACGAAGTAACGCTCCATCTCGATGAGCACGCGCGCCTGCGGGAGCCGTTGCGTGGGGGGCAGCATGTAGTGGCGCTCGGGGCCGCACGGGCCGGTGGTGTTGAAGTATCTCGCTCGGGGTGGCCGCATGGTCACATTCTGCCATCGCCTTACTTCTGGGTGTCTGGGACAAGGGAATCACGCACTTTGGATCGGGCCTTGTCGGCCCTTGGGGTCACTCGTGCTCGCCGAGCCGGAACCAGACCGTTCCGCCGGTCTCGTCGTGCTGGGATCCCCATTCGTCGGCGAGCAGGTCCACCAGCCACAGGCCGCGGCCTCCGTCGTCATCGAGGGTGGGGGTACGGACAGCGGGGGTGGTGGTGGAGGAGCCGGCATCCGTCACCTCTGCCTGGACGGTCGCGTCCATGCGGGTGATCTGGACCGTCACCTTGCCGTCAGGGGTGCGGCCGGAGTCGGAGTGAGCGATGGCGTTGGTGACCACTTCGCTCAGCAAGAGGAGCACGTCATCGAGGACAGGCGACGGGGTGCCGAGGCACAGCAGGGAGCGCGCCCATACCTCGTCGTCACCGGCAGCCCCGGCCTGGGCGTCAAGAGGGTGTCGGACCTGCGCGCTAGCGGCCTATGACGGCCCTATGGCAGGGTCAGGGCGGCTTCCAGGAGGAGGGCGCCGGCGCCCAGTAACGCCGCGTCGCGGCCGGCTCGGGCCGGGGCTATTTCGAGGTCGCGGGTGGCCAGGGGGAGGCAGCGTTCCCAGACGGCGGCGCGGATGGAGGTGATCAACGGTTCGGCGGCCGACAGGCTGCCGCCCACCGCCACCACGTCCGGGTTGAAGAAGTTGACCAGGACCGTGAGCACCTCGCCGATACGGCGGCCGGCGTTGCGGACCAGACTGGTGGCCTCCGGGACGGCGTCGTTGACCAGGCCGACGATGTCCGCCGGGCGGGTCACCTCGATGCCCGCCTCCGACAGGGCCGTCATCAGGGCGGCGCCGCTCGCGTACGCCTCCAGGCAGTCCGGGTGGCCGCAGGCGCAGATGACCGAGGAGTCGGAGCGGACGCGTACGTGGCTGATGTCGCCGGCCGCGCCCCTGCCGCGGTGCAGGCGGCCGCCCACGATGACGCCGCAGCCGATGCCCGTCCCCGCCTTGACCACCATCAGGTTCTCGCGGTCCGGCCACCGGCGTGCCTCGCCCGCGGCCATCAGGTTCGCGTCGTTCTCGACGAGGATCGGCAGGTCGTAGCGGGTGGCGAGGTGGCCGGCGACGGGGAAGTCGTTCCAGCCTGGCATGCGTGACGGGGTGACGACGCGCAGGGTGAGCGGATCGACGGGACCGGGGATGCCGGCGCAGACGCCGCGCAGCGGCACTTCGGCTGGTACGCGCGCCGCCACCACCTCGTCGAGCGCGTCCGCGACGCGGTCGAGCGTGGCCCTGGGGCCGTCGGCGATCTCGCAGGGTCGCTCCTCGACCAGGAGCGGGGTGCCGCTGAGGTCGAGCAGCCCGAGGCGTACGTGGTGGGCGCCCAGGTCGGCGACGGCCAGCACGCCGGCCGTGGGGGACAGGCGCAGGCGGCGCGGACGGCGGCCGCCGCGGGACGTGCCCGAGCCCTCCTCGGCCAGGAGCCGCGCGTCGATGAGCTCCTCGACGCGGAGCGAGACACTGGACGCGGCCAGGCCGGATAAGCGGGCCAGGTCGGCGCGTGACTCGGCCTTGCCGGTGGCGACGAGTCGCAGCAGGTCGCCCTGTGCCCCCTGCACGGGCAGCCGCTGATTCATGTGAGATACCTACCATGTCCAGACTTCAGCCGACAACGTGTTGACTTGCTACGAAATTTCCTACTACGGTCCCGCATATCTTCGAAATCGAAGGAAGTGACCTGGTCATGAATAGGTTTGTCGCCGTCGCCGCCCTCTCCCTGTTAGCCCTCACGGCGTGCGGTGAGTCGAGCAGTCCCGCCGTACCCGGGGAGTCCCAGAAGGCCGATGTTCTCGCCAAGGCGCCGGTCGCGGCGGCGGCCGAGATCCTGCCCGGCTCCACCATGGAGAAGATCAAGCAGCGGGGCGAGCTCCTGGTGGGCGGCTCGCTGGACGCGCCCCTGCTCTCCCAGCAGAACCCCGTCACCGGCGAGGTCGAGGGGTTCGACGCGCAGATGGGCAAGGCGCTGGCCACGTACATCCTGGGCGAGCCCAAGGTGAAGATCGTCAACTCGGCGTCGGAGACGCGGGAGGCGCTGCTCGCCAACGGCACCGTGGACGTGGTCTTCCAGACGTACACGATCACGGAGGAGCGGGCCGAGCAGGTCTCGTTCGCGGGGCCGTACTACACCTCCGGTCTGACGATCGCGGTGAAGAAGGGGACGACCGGCATCGCCAAGCCGGAGGACCTGAACGGCAAGAAGGTGCTGGCGGGGGCGAACACCCCGGCCATCCCGGCGATCAAGAAGCTGGCGCCGCAGGCCGAGATCATCACGTTCGGCAGCGACCCGGAGTGCGTACAGGCGCTCAAGCAGGACCGGGGTGTCGCCTATGTGCAGGATGAGACGATTCTGATCGCCGACGCGCAGAAGGATCCGTCGATCCAGATCGTGACGAAGCCGTTCACCACCGATCCGTACGGCATCGGGCTCAAGCACGGCGACGAGCAGTTCAAGACGTTCACGAACGCGTGGCTGAAGAAGATGCGGGACACCGGCGTCTGGCAGGAGATCTGGAAGAGCTCCATCGGCACGGTCGTGACCGGCGAGGCTCCGGCGCCGCCCGAGATCGGCTCCGTTCCGGGGTCCTGATGTCCTTCCTCCTCGACCACCTGCCCGAGCTGTGGCAGGGGCTGATCGTGACGGTCCAGCTCACCGCCGCGTCCTTCGCCGGCGCGGCGGTGCTGGGCCTGCTGGTCTGCGCCCTGCGCGTCAGCCCGGTACGGGTGCTGCGCGCCCTCGGCACCTCCTACGTCGAGACGCTGCAGAACCTGCCCCTGCTCGTGCTGCTGGTGCTGGCGGTGTTCGGCCTGCCGGAGATCGGCATCCAGGCGGACCTGCTGGTCACGGCCATCGTCGTCATCGCCGCGTACGAGGCCGCCTACATCGCCGAGGCGCTGCGCTCGGGCGTGAACTCCGTGTCGAAGGGGCAGGGTGAGGCGGCGCGGGCGATCGGGCTGACGTTCGGCCAGTCGCTGCGGCACGTGGTCCTGCCGCAGGCGCTGCGCACGGTCGTCCAGCCGCTCGGCAACATCTTCATCGCGACCGCCATGAACACCTCGCTCGCCGCCGCCGTCGGAGTCGTCGACCTGACCGCGGCGGCCAACCGGGTGAACCTGGTCGAGGCGCAACCCATCCCGATCTTCGTGGGCGCGGGGCTGGCGTACGCGTTGATCTCGGCCGCCGCCGGGTTCGTCACCGGCAGGCTCGAACGCCGGCTGGTGGTCCTGCGATGAGTGTCCTGTTCGACGAGCCGGGGCCCAGGTCGCGCCGGCGCATCCGGGTCGCGACCGTGCTCGGCACGCTGGCGGCGGTCGCGCTCGCCGCCCTGGCCGTGCGGCAGTTCGCCGCCAACGGGCAACTCGACGCCGGGCGCTGGCAGCCGTACGCGACGTGGCCCATGTGGCGTTACCTGCTGGACGGGCTGTGGTCGACGTTCCTCGCGGCCGTCGTCGCGGCGGCGCTGTCCATGGCGTTCGGACTGGTCCTGGCGCTGGGGCGGCTGTCGCCCCGGGCGTGGGTGCGCGGCCCGGCCGCCGCCTACGTCGAGGTGGTCCGGGTCGTCCCCGCGCTGCTGCTGGTGTACGTGGTGCTGTTCGCCCTGCCGCGGTACGGGCTCGACCTGCCGCTGTTCTGGAAACTGGTCGTGCCGCTGACGGTCTCGAACGCGGCCGCGTACGCGGAGATCCTGCGCGCCGGCATCAAGTCGGTCGAACGCGGCCAGAGCGAGGCGGGCCTGTCCGTCGGCCTCACCCGGTTCCAGGCCATGCGCCTGATCGTGCTGCCGCAGGCCGCCCGCCGGGTGCTGCCGTCGATCGTCAGCCAGTCCGTCGGCCTGCTGAAGGACACCTCGCTCGGTTTCGTCGTCAGCTACGGCGAGCTGCTCTACAGCGGCAAGGTCCTGGCCGCCTACAACGGCCTGCTCATCCAGACGTACCTGGTCGTCGCGCTGATCTACCTGGTGGTCAACGCGTCGCTGTCCAAGCTGGCGCGCACGCTGGAGGCCCGCCAGCCCGTAACGCTCAGAAGGAGGATCGTACGTGCCTGAACTCGCCGTGCTCGCCGAGGTGATCCGCTCAGGATTCGTGGAGAGCGTGCACTATGGCAGCGCCGTCGGCCTCGATCCGTCGGGGCGGGCCGAGGTGACGCTCGGCCGGGTGGACGCGCCGGTGCTGCCACGCTCGTCGGCCAAGCCGTTCCAGGCGCTGGCCTGCCTCGTCGCGGGCGCTGCCCTGGCGGGGCGGCGGCTGGCGATCGCGGCGGGCAGTCACACGGGCGAGGACTTCCACGTGGGGCTGGTACGCGAGCTGCTCGCCGACTACGGCCTGACCACCGGGGCGCTGGCCTGCCCGCCGTCGTGGCCCGAGGACAGGCCCACGATGGAGGAGCTGATCAGGCAGGGCGCCGGCGTCTCCCGCGAGCGCATGAACTGCTCGGGCAAGCACGCCGCCATGCTGGCCGCCTGCGTGGCCAACGGCTGGGACGTGGCCGGCTACCTGTCGCCCGAGCATCCCCTGCAGCTCCGGGTGCGTTCGGTCACCGAGGAGCTGGCGGAGGAGAAGACCGCGCACGTGGTGGTGGACGGGTGCGGGGCGCCGCTGTTCGGGTGCTCGCTGACCGGCCTGGCGCGGGCGGCGCGGGCCCTGGTGGTGGCCGCGCCGGGCAGCGGTCCTCGGCAGGTCGCCGACGCGATGCGCGCGTACCCCGAGTACGTCGGCGGCACCGGCCACCAGAACACCGAGCTGATGCGGGCATTGCCCGGCGCGGTGGCCAAGGGCGGCGCGGAGGGGGTGCTGGTGGTGGCGCTGGAGTCGGGGCACGCGGCGGCGGTGAAGGTCATCGACGGCAGCCCGCGCGCCACCACGGCGATCGCGCTCGCGGTGCTGCGCCTGATGGGCTGCGACGTCACGTCCGCCGGCGCGTTCGAGCACGTCGACGTGCTGGGCGGCGGCGTCCCCGTGGGACGGATCGTGACCAGAACGGCTTAGAGCGCGCCGCTGGGCCGGATCGTGACCAGGACGGCTGGAGCGCGCCGCTGGGCCGGGTCGTGACCAGGACGGCTTCTGGGATGAGTCGTGACCAGATTGGCTCAGAGCGCGCCGCCGCAGCCCTCCGTGAGCCCGGTCGCCGGGTCGTCGCCGGACTGCTTGGCGCTCTTCTTCCCGGGCTTCTTCTGTGACGGCCCGGGTGAGGCGGCCTGCGCCGAGGCGGTGGCGGCGACGGCCGGCCTCTTGGCGGCCGCGTCGCGCAGGGCCTTGTCCGCGATGCCGCGGATCTTCTCCCAGTCGGGGTAGCCGGTGTTGATCAGCGGCGGTACGAACTGCACGCTCGACACCTTGGCGTCCTTGACCTTCAGCGCGAGCGGCACCAGGTTCTTGAGCATCCGCCGCGGGATGTCGGTCCTGATGAGCTCCTTGGCGGCGACCGCGATCTGGTTGAACCTGGTCAGCACCGTGGCCGGGTCCGCCTGGTCGAGGATGGCGCCGAGCACGCACCGCTGGCGGCGCATCCTGGTGAAGTCGTCGCTGTACGTGCGCGAGCGGGCGTACCACATGGCGTCGGCGCCCTTCAGCTTCCGTGTGCCCGCCTTCACCAGCCCCTCGTTGTACTTGCCGAACACGACGTCCTTCTCGACGTTGATCGTGACGCCGCCGATGGCGTCGATGAGGCGGGCGAAGCCCCACATGTTCACCAGGGCGTACCAGTCGACCTTGACGCCGAGGGTGTAGCCGATGGTGTCCATGAGTACCTTGGCGCCCTGATGCTGCTTGCCGCCGAAGAGCTCCGGGTGCCCGTCGGCGTACTCCCAGACGCTGTTGAGCAGGTCGCTGCTTCCGCCGCCGGCGTCGGGGGGCAGGCTGAAACCGTTCGGGAAGCGCTGGGCCATCGGGGTGCCGGGACGGAAGCGGACGTCCTCGAGGTTGCGCGGCAGGCTGAACAGCACGGTGTTGCCCGACTGCACGTCGATGCTGGCCAGGTTCATGCTGTCGGTACGCACGCCGGTCCTGTTGTCGTCGGCGTCGCCGCCCAGGAGCAGGATGTTGACCCGCCGCTGTCCGCCCCACGGATCGTCGGGGCTTTCCGCCGGGGCCGCGGCCGGCGTCTCGTCGTCAGATGGATTCTGGAAGATGTCGTTGAGCGTCTTCTGGGAGGTCCACACGAAATTGGCGACCCACCCGAACGGCACCACCACCGCGACGGCGAGCAGCCCGGCGAGCACGCCGCTGACGATCTGGCCGTTCTGCGGCAGCCGTCCTGGCCGCAGCACCGCGAACGAGTGCACGATCAGGGCGAACCACGCCAGCCCGAGCACGACGGCGCCGATTACGATGGCCGTCAGCCACGAGTCCTCGGTCAGGGAGCCCAGCAGGTTGTCGGTCGTCAGCCCGATCGCCAGCAACGCCAGCAGGCCGGCGGCGTAGCAGCCGAGCAGGACGAGACCGGTCCTGCGCCGGCCGGCGCGCAGGTGGGCGGCGCCTGGCGCCACTGCCGCCAGCACCAGCCAGCCCAGCACCGCTCCCATGCTCACGGGTTCCCTTGCCTGCCGCACCGCCAACCCCGTCTCCCCGTCGAACTTCTCACGTTAGGGCCGGCCCGCGAACTTTCACCGTAGGGCCGGGTAGAGGCGGCAGCCTACGGGCCGAATACGAAATATGTCTTTATCGTTTGGTGAACATCAGTAGCCGAATACCATTCGGGGCATGGGCTTCGCCGAGATCGCGTACTAGGTGACCGATCGCGTCGCCACGATCACATTGAACCGTCCCGAGCGGCTGAATTCCTTCACCTTTGCCATGCGCGGAGAGTTGCTCGCGGCCTTTGACCTGGCCGATGCCGACGACGACGTACGCGCGGTCGTGGTGACCGGAGCCGGCCGGGCCTTCTGCGCGGGCGCCGACCTGAGCGGCGGAGGCGGCACGTTCGGGCACCGCGATCCCGCCTCGCCGCGCGATCCCGCCTCACCGGGCGAGACGGGCGAGACGGGCCGCGACCGGCCGCGGAGGCGCTGGAGGGGCGGCTGGTGTCACGGGTGTATCCGGCCGGCGACTGCCCGCGGCGTACGCGCTGGCCCGCGAGATCGCCGCGAACACCTCGCCGGTGTCCGTGGCGGCGATCCGCAGACTGATGTGGTCCGGCCTGTCGGCGGCCTCGCCGTGGGAGGCGCACGCCGCCGACTCCCGGCTCATGTCGGAGCTGGGCGGCGCGCCGGACGCGGTGGAGGGGGTGACGGCGTTCCTGGAGAAACGGCCGGCCGAATTCCCGATGAAGGTGAGCGCGGACCTGCCATCCGGGATGCCGTCCTGGCCGGAGGATCCCTATGGTGTCTAGCATGTACGAGATCACCGTTCTGAACCTCCCGGATGACTTCGAGGGCGAGGTCGTGGCCACCCTCGTCTCCAGGACGGCTGGATCCCGGCGCGCGGTGCTCTACCTGCACGGGTTCACCGACTACTTCTTCCAGGACCACCTGGCCGACCACTACCTCCAGCGCGGCATCGACTTCTACGCGCTCGACCTGCGCAAATACGGCCGTTCCCTGCGGCCGCACCAGACCAGGGGCCTGATCAGGAGCGTCACCGACTACTTCCCGGAGATCGACGAGGCCGTCCGCCTCATCAAGCGCGACCACGACGAGCTGACGATCAACGCCCATTCGACCGGCGGCCTGGTCGCCGCCCTGTGGGCCGACCGGGTCAGGGGCCGTGGCCTGGTGCAGGGGCTCGCGCTGAACAGCCCGTTCTTCGACCTGAACGTGTCCGCTCCGCTCCGCGTGGCCGCCGACCTGCTGAAGACGCCGCTGTCGTACACGCGCAGAGTGCTCCCACTGGGCGTCAGCACCGTGTACGGGCAGAGCCTGCACCGCAGCGAGCAGGGCGAGTGGGAGTACGACCTGGAGCTCAAGCCGCTGTCCGGCTTCTCGGTGCACGCCATGTGGCTGGCCGCGATCCGCCGCGCGCAGCGGCGCCTGCACGCGGGGCTCGCGGTCGACGTGCCGGTCCTCGTCCTCGCCTCCGCCACCGGCCTGCGTGTGCGCGACTTCGTGCCCGAGGCGCGCTCGGCCGACGTCGTGCTCGATCCCCAGCAGATCGCCCGCTGGTCGTCGTCGGTGGGGCCGCATGTGACGTGCGTGCGGATCGCCGACGGCCTGCACGATCTGGTGCTGTCGGCCGAGCCGGCGCGCAAGCAGGTGTTCGCCGAGCTGGACCGCTGGATGAACGCCTACGTCCACCAGGGCGCCGCGTAGCACGACCAGGACGGGTCTCGTAGCACCAACAAGGGGAACTCGTCCAGAAGAACTCGTAGCACTACCAGGGGAACGAGAACAGCCCGTAGTACGCCGCCGCCACCATCAGCAGCCCCGTGCCGCCGAGCACGCCCGCGACGGCCACGTGCTGCCACCGGCTCGGCCGCATGCCCTCGCGCAGCGCCGACACGAACGCGGCCACCGCCGTGACCTCCTGGATCAGCATGAGCACGGCCAGCACGCGGATGAGGAGCCAGCCGGCCAGCACCGCAGGCCAGGCGCCGGCCTGGTTGACCGAGAACAGCACCAGCAGCGTGATGAACGCCACCACCGACGCCAGCAGGCCCAGGCTCGTCCACGCCATCCGGACCAGCCGCCGCCTGATCGGCGGCCACAGCCGGGCGTTGGTCTCCACGGGGGTGCGGGGGCGGCCGCGCAGGCGTACGACCATGGCGGCGACCGGGCCGGCCACGTAGCCGACGGCAGCCAGGCAGATCGTCAGCCCGAGCATCGTGCCGCCCGCGTACCAGGGGGCGGCGGGCACGTCGCTGGCCTCGAACCGCTGCACCGGGGTCGCGCCCGCCATGTGCACCGAGGGCCTGCCCGTGCCGGGCAGGCCGATGATCCAGCTGGCCAGCGTCTCGAGGTAACCGGCGGTGAAGTCGCCACCTGCGACCCGCATGGCGTGGTCGCCGTTGGCCATGAAGCGAATGGTGTAGTGGTCGTTGCCCGCCTTGCCGAGCGAGGTGACGAGCGCCTGGGTGGACTCGACGAAGGGGATAGACGGATCGGTGGTGCCGTAGAACGCCAGGACCGGCTGCTTGATCTGGCTTAACGCGGGCAGCGCGTCGTAGCGCAGGAAGTCGAAGCCGACCCCGCCCATCGCCCTGGTCAGCAGGTCGCGCGCGCCGATGGGGGCGCGCAGCCTGAGCAGTTGCTCGTTCAGCGCCCACGCGACCTGCCTGAGCGGGGAGACGTTCGGCGAGGACACCAGCACGATGAACCCCACCGCCGCGCTCTTGGCCGCCGCGATCGGCACCACCCAGCCGCCCTCGCTGACGCCCCACACGCCGACGCGGGCCGGGTCGACCTCCGGACGGGTCCGCAGGTACTCCACCATGCGCAGCGCGTCGTCGGCGAGCAGCCCGAAGTCACGCTCGCGGAAGTCGTAGCCGACCGTGCGCTTGTCGAACGCGATCGTCACCACGCCCGCCTTGGCCAGGAACTCCGCCTGCGGCGTGAACTCCGTACGCGAGCCGTTGCCCGACCCCGACACGAACACCATCGCCGGATGCCGGCCCGGCGTGGTCGGCACACGCAGCGTGCCGTCGAGCCGCTGGCCCTCCGCGGGGAGCGAGATCTCCTGCCTGCGGATCGGGTCGACCGCCACCACAGGCCGCAGCTCGTGCGAGGGCTGCGGCGGAATCGCCTCGAAGGCTGGATCCACCTTGAGCGGCGGCGGGTCGAACGCGGGTGGCAACACGTATCCGACCGACGCGAGAACCACCAGCACCAGACCGGCGGCGACGCTCAAGGTGCCACGGCCAGTGCGCATTGGCCTCCCCATGTGCGTTGGTTTGCCCGCTGATCGCCAGCCTACTCCCGGCGTCTGGGGCAGGTGATAACGCTTTTGTCAGTGAGAGCTGTTAGCTTCCTGCGACATGCGGATCCTGCACACCTCCGACTGGCATCTCGGGCGTTCGTTCCACCGCGAGAGCCTGCTCTCGGGGCAGGCGGCGTTCGTCGACCACCTGGTGGAGACGGTGCGGGCCGAGCAAGTCGACGTGGTCGCGATCGCCGGTGACGTCTACGACCGAGCGCTGCCGCCGGTCGACGCGGTCGCCCTGCTCGACGAGGCGCTCGCGCGCGTGCGCGCGGCGGGCGCGCGGGTGGTGCTGATCAGCGGCAACCACGACTCGGCGCTGCGGCTCAGGTTCGGATCGGCGCTGTTCGAGGCGTCCGGCGTCCACGTGCGCACCGCGCCGGACCGGTCCTGGGCGCCGGTGCTGGTCGGCGACGTGGCCTTCTACGGCATCCCCTACCTGGAGCCCGAGCTGGTCCGGACGCCGTGGGAGCTGGCCGACCGCGGTCACACGGCCGCGATCACGTACGCGATGGACCGGGTCAGAGCCGATGCCGCGCACCATCGTGCCTCGGTGGTGTTGTCCCACTGCTTCGTCACGGGTGGGCAGGCGAGTGACAGCGAGCGCGACATCAGCGTGGGCGGGGTGGCCCACGTCCCGCTGGCGGCCTTCGACGGGGTCGACTACGTCGCGCTCGGCCACCTGCACGGGCGGCAGCGGATGTCGGAGACGGTGCGTTATTCGGGCTCGCCGCTCGCCTACTCCTTCTCCGAGGCGGGCCACGTCAAGGGCTCGTGGCTGGTCACGCTCGGTTCGGGCGCGGAGTTCGTGCCCGCGCCGGTGCCGCGGCCGGTCGGCCGGCTGCGCGGGGAGCTGGACGACCTCCTCGCCTCCCCGGCGCACACCGGCCTCGAAGACCATTGGCTGCAGATCACCCTCACCGACGCCGTCCGCCCCAAGTCCGCGATGGACCGGCTGCGTGCCCGCTTCCCCCACACCCTCGCCCTCGCCTTCGACCCGGCCGGCGCCCTTCCCGCCGCCGAGCCCGTGCGCCTCAGCGGGCGGCCCGAGGCGGAGGTGGCCCTCGACTTCGTTCGCGAGGTTCGCGGCGAGCCTGCCGCACCTGAGGAGGAAGACCTGCTAAGACAGGCCATCGAGGCGTCGAGGGTCAAGGAGACGATGGCGTAGATGCGGCCGCACCGGCTTTCGCTCACGGCTTTCGGGTCGTTCCCCGGCACCGAGACGGTCGACTTCGACGCGCTGGCCGAGGCGGGCCTGTTCCTCGTGCACGGGCCGACGGGGGCGGGCAAGACCACGATCCTCGACGCGCTCTGCTTCGCCCTCTACGGCCAGGTCCCCGGGCAGCGCAACAGCGCCCGCAGCCTGCGCTGCGACCACGCTCCCGCCTCGGCCGGGCCGTCGGTCACGCTGGAGGTCTCGATCCGCGGCCGCTTATTCCGCATCCAGCGCTCGCCATCTTGGCAGCGTCCCAAGCTGCGCGGGACGGGGATCACCGAGGAGAAGTCCAAGGTCGTCGTCGCCGAGTGGCGGGGGTCCTGCTGGCAGGGGCTCACGACGCGGCTGGACGAGGCGGGCGACCTGGTGGGCGGGCTGCTGGGCATGAACGCCGACCAGTTCTGCCAGGTGGCGATGCTGCCGCAGGGCGACTTCGCCAAGTTCCTGCGCGCCGACGGAGACGACCGCTCCAAGCTGCTGGAGCGGCTCTTCACGGTCAAGGTCTTCACCCAGGCGGAGTCGTGGCTCGCCGAGCACCGCAAACTGGCGGGGCGGGCGGCGCAGGAGCTCCGGCAGCAGGTCGACTTCGCCATCAAACGCCTGGAGGAAGCCGCCGGCACCGGGCAGGCCGGTATGGCTGGGGTGCCGGGTGCCGAGGGTGGGCAGGCCGGTGCGGCCGTCATGCCCGGTGGCGATGGCGGGAAGGCCGGTGTGGTGGGCATGCCAGTTGGCGAGGGTGGGGAGGCGTTCGATTCCGAGAGTGATCCGTTGGGGTGGGCGGGGGCGTTGCTCGATGCCGCGCGGGCCGTCGTGGCGCGCACCGAGCGGGAGCATGAGG
>NZ_JADOGI010000013.1 GCF_015645445.1 Nonomuraea cypriaca
GGCGGGTGGGGTGGCGGTCAGGGTCGCTAGGAGTAGCGTGGCCAGTGGTACGGCCAATGCCTTCCAGGGCTGCATGCGGGCTCCGATACGAGAGTTGCACCAATGGTCGGAATCTCTGCCAAGATCGAGCTCTCGGCAAGAGGTGATGGCGCCCCAAAGTTGGGCAAAACTTTCCACGTACGAGACGAGACCCTGAAGCGAAGCTCAGGTCACAGACGCGACTTGTGTCGATAACGGAGCGGTTGCGACCCTGTGCGCCAGTTTGGTTGGCCCTGGTCAAGCAACTATCTTCCGTGCAGGTGCCGTACGTTTCTTCGCGCCTGCGATGAAGTTCGACGGCGGGGAAATGGAAGGGAGTCGCCTTGCTCGGCAAGCGATTCAGCAGGATGGCGGTCGGCTCGATGGCCGGCGTCATGCTCATGGCAGTAGCCGCCTGCGGCGGCAGCGGTGGGGGCACCACGGCCAGCGAGGCGCCGACCGGCGGCGCGAGCAGCGCGGCGCAGGGCGCACTCAAGGTCGGGCTCGCGTTCGACATCGGCGGACGCGGCGACAAGTCGTTCAACGACGCCGCCTACGCGGGGCTCGAGAAGGCCAAGACGGACCTCGGCGCCGACATCAAGGAGCTCAGCCCGGCAGCCGACGGCTCCAACCGCGGCGAGCTGCTGCGCCAACTCGCCGACGCCGGCTACAACCCCATCATCGGGGTGGGCTTCCTCTACGGCGAGGACATCAAGAAGGTCGCCACCGAATACCCCGAGATCGAGTTCGCCATCGTCGACTCGGCCTCCAACGCGCCCAACGTCACCGGGCTGCTGTTCGCCGAGGAGCAGGGGTCCTACCTCGCCGGCGTCGCCGCCGCCACCAAGGCCGAGTCCGACCACCTGGGCTTCGTCGGCGGCGTCGAGAGCGAGCTGATCAAGAAGTTCGAGGCCGGTTACGTCGCGGGCGTCAAGTCGGTGAAGCCGGACGCCACGGTCGACGTCACGTACCTGAGCCCCGACGGCGAGTCCAGCGGCTTCCGCTCGCCCGACAAGGGCAAGCTGGCCGCCGAGAAGATGTACCAGGACGGCGCCGAGATCGTCTACCACGCCTCAGGCGACTCCGGCCTCGGCGTGTTCCAGGCGGCGGCCGCGGCCGGGAAACTGGCCATCGGCGTCGACTCCGACCAGTATGAGACCGTCAAGGACGCCGCGCTGCAGCCGGTCATCATGACGTCCATGCTCAAGCGCGTCGACGTCGGCGTGTTCGAGTACGTCAAGAGCATCCAGGGTGGTGCCAAGGGTGGCACCAACGTCGTCTACGACCTCAAGGTCGACGGCGTGGGGCTGTCCACCACCGGTGGTGGGATCGATGATCTCAAGGAGAAGCTCGACGCGGTCAAGAAGGACATCATCGACGGCAAAATCACGGTTCCAGCCAAGCCGTAACCTGGGTAAGAACATCCGCTGAGGGCCCGGAGTCCGACAACTTCGGGCCTTCGGTCTATTTCGCCGGGCTCTGGGAGAGGCAGATGAGCTCGGAGCGAAACCGACGCACGAGGAACGGTGAGTGACCCCCGATGAGCTCGGACACCCTCGCCACGGCGAAACCCGCCGTTGAGCTGGAGGGCATCACCAAGCGCTTTCCAGGCGTCGTCGCGAACCACGACATCAGGATCACCGTCCAACCCGGCACGGTGCACGCCATAGTCGGGGAGAACGGCGCGGGCAAATCCACCCTGATGAAGATCCTCTACGGCATGCAGAAGCCGGACGAGGGCACGATCAGGATCAACGGCAGTGAGGTCGGCTTCCGCACGCCGAGCGACGCCATCGACGCCGGCATCGGCATGGTCCACCAGCACTTCATGCTGGCCGACAACTTCACCGTGCTGGAGAACATCGTCCTCGGCGCGGAGCCGAGGAAGCACGGCGCGCTCGACACGGCGGGGGCCCGCGCCCGAATCACGGAGCTGGCCACCACCCACGGGCTGCGCGTCGATCCCGACAGGCTCGTGGAGGACCTCGGCGTCGGCGACCGTCAGCGGGTGGAGATCCTCAAGGTCCTGTATCGCGGGGCGCGCATCCTCATCCTTGACGAGCCGACCGCGGTGCTCGTACCGCAGGAGGTCGAGGAGCTCTTCGACAACCTGCGCGAGCTCAAGGCCGAGGGCCTCACGGTCATCTTCATCTCGCACAAGCTGGACGAGGTGCTCAGCATCGCCGACGCGATCACCGTGATCCGGCGCGGCACCACGGTCGCCAGCGTCGACCCTCGCGAGGTCACCGCGCGGCAGCTCGCCGAGCTCATGGTCGGCAGCGAGCTGCCCAAGCCCGAGACCCGCGAGTCCACGGTGACCGACACCGTGACGCTCAAGGTGTCCGGGCTGACCATGGAGGCGAGCGGCTACCGTCCGGTGCCCAAGGGCACCTCCGTCGGGCTCTACGTCGACCGGCTGCGCGCCGAGGGCGAGCGGCTGCTGCTGGAGGACGTGTCGTTCGAGATCCGCGCGGGCGAGATCCTCGGCATCGCGGGGGTCGAGGGCAACGGCCAGACCGAGCTGATCGAGGCGATCATGGGCATGCGCCCCGCCCACGGCGAGATCTCGCTGCGCGGCGAGGACATCAGCCCCTGGTCCACGCTGCGGCGCCGCGAGGCCGGCATGGGCTACATCCCGGAGGACCGGCACCGCCAGGGCCTGCTGCTGGAGGGCTCGCTCTGGGAGAACCGCGTGCTCGGTCACCAGACCAGACCGCCGGTCCGCCGGGGCATCTGGGTCGACAGACGGGCCGCCAAGGCCGACACCGAACGCATCGTCAAGGCGTACGACGTCCGCACACCGAGCGTCGACACCCTGGCCCTGGCCCTGTCAGGTGGCAACCAGCAGAAACTGATCGTGGGCCGCGAGATGAGCGGCGAGCCCAGGTTCCTCATCGCCGCGCACCCCACCCGCGGCGTGGACGTGGGCGCGCAGGCGGCCATCTGGGACCACCTGCGCGCCGCCAGGGCCGCCGGGCTGGCCGTGCTGCTGGTCTCCGCCGACCTGGACGAGCTGATCGGGTTGTCCGACACGTTGCGGGTGATCCTGCGCGGGCGGCTCGTGGCCGAGCTCGACCCTTCCGACATCACGCCCGAGCGGTTGGGCGGCTACATGACCGGTGCCATCACCGGCACTGAGGAGACGTGATGCCCGCAGGGCTCTATCGGGCGCTGCTGACGGTCGCAGGCGCGCTGGCCGCCATCATCCTGGCGGTCGTGATCTCCAGCGTGGCGATCATCACGGCGGGGGCCAGCCCGCAGGCCGCGTTCGCCGCCTTCTTCGACTTCGGCGCCAACGAGCGGGCCGTGGTCACCGGCGTCGCCACCATGATCAACCGTTCTGTGCCGCTGTTCATCGCCGGCCTGGCGGTGGCGGTCGGCTTCCGGATGAACCTCTTCAACATCGGCGTGGAGGGCCAGTACCGCATCGCGGCCATCTGCGCGGCCTTCGTCGGCTCGCAGTTCACCGCGCCCGCGCCGATCCAGATCCTGGTCATCATCGTGGTGGCGATGGCCGTGGGCGGCCTCTACGCGCTGATCCCCGCGCTGATGAAGGTCGGCAGGGGGGTGAACGAGGTCATCTCCACGATCATGCTCAACTATATCGCCATCAATCTGGCGGCCTACCTCGTACGCGGGCCCTTCGCAGGCGAGCGGGCAGAAGGGCAGCTCACCACCAGCACGCCGCCGCTGCCGGAGTCGGGCTGGTTCCCCAACCTCAACGTCCTGTTCGAGATGTTCGGGTTGCCCGCGCCGCGCGGCGGCGGGCTGTGGGGTTTCCTGAGCGTGGCGATCGTGCTGGGCGTGGCGGTCTGGGTGATCCTGGAGCGCACCCGGTTCGGGTTCAACGTCAGGGCCAGCGGGCTCAACCCCTCGGCCGCCCTGGCCTCGGGAGTCGGTCCGAAGAGGATGGTCATCTCGGCGATGGTGATGTCCGGCGCCATCGCCGGCCTCATCGGGATCCCCGAGATCCTCGGTGACCGGCACAGCTTCGGCTCCAACTTCACACCGGGACTGGGCTTCCTCGGCATCGCGGTGGCCCTGCTGGGCAGGAACAAACCCCTCGGGATCGCGATCGCCGCGCTGCTGTTCGGCTTCCTCGAACGCGCGCAGGGGCCGTTGCAGTTCGCCAACGTGCCCCCGTCGGTCATCATGATCATGCAGGGTGCGATCGTCATCCTCGTGGTCATCGCCAACGAGATCACCAGCAGGCTCGCGCTACGCCGCGAGGAGCGGCGGGCCGCGCAGGAGCTCGGCAGGAACGTTGAGGTGGCAGCATGACCGTCGTCCCCACCACCCGGGTGCGCAAATACCACCTGACGCTCATCGCGGTCGCGCTCCTGATCGTGCTCATGTCGCTGGTACGCATCGTGTCCGGGCAGAACGACATCACCTCCTCCGGCACGTTCGCCGCCGCGCTGCTGCTGTCGGTGCCCATCGGCCTGGCCGGGCTCGGCGGCCTGTGGGCCGAGCGCGCGGGCGTGGTGAACATCGGCCTCGAAGGCATGATGGTCATGGGCACCTGGTTCGCCGGCTGGGCCGGATACCAGTGGGGTCCCGTGGCCGCGTTGCTCGCCGGTCTGGTCGGCGGGGCGCTCGGCGGCCTCATCCACGCCATCGCCACCGTGTCGTTCGGCGTCGACCACATCATCAGCGGTGTGGCCATCAACCTGCTCGGCCCCGGCGTCACGCGCTTCCTGTCGGAGGTGCTGTTCAAGGAGGGCAGCGCGGCGAACCAGGCGGGCGCCGGCATCACCACCTCGCCGCCGCTGTCGTCGGAGGCCCCCGAGATCAGCCTGCCGCTGCTCTCGTCCGGGCCCGACTGGCTGGGCAGCCTGGAACAGACCCACTGGTTCCTGCTCTCCGACCTGGCGGGCATCCTGCGCGGGCTCACGCACGACGTGAACATCCTGGTCGTCCTCGCCGTGCTGATGCTCCCGCTGACGTTCTTCGTGCTCTGGCGCACGGCCTTCGGCCTGCGGCTGCGCTCCGCGGGCGAGAACCCGTGGGCGGCCGAGTCGCTGGGCGTGAACGTCTACCTGATCAAGTACGTCGCCGTCGTCATCTCCGGCGCGTTCGCCGGCCTTGGCGGCGTGTTCCTGGTCTTCGTCTCCACGAAGTACGTCGAGGGTCAGACGGCGGGTCGTGGCTTCATCGGCCTGGCAGCCATGATCTTCGGAAACTGGCGCCCCGGCGGTCTCGCGGCCGGCGCGTCGCTGTTCGGTTACGCCGACGGCCTGCAACTGCGCAGCTCGGGGGCGGTCACATCGTTCCTCCTGTTCGGCGCGGTGCTGTTGCTCTGCTATCTGGCGATCAGGATCCGCCGGATGCTGTCGTCCAGTCAGCCGGCCGAGATGGTGGTCAGGAGCACCAGGGATTACACCCTGATGGCCGGCGCCACCGCGGGCATGGTCGTGCTGTTCTGGCTCTGGCTGACCGTCGAGCGGCTGCCGAACGAATTCGTCTTCATCACGCCACACGTGCTCACACTGCTCGTGCTCCTGGTGGCTTCGCAGCGGCTGCGGATGCCCAAGGCGGACGGCGTGAGCTATCGCCGGGGGGAAGAGCATTGAGTGACAGAGCATTGAGTGACAGAGCGTTGAGTGACAGAGCGTTGAGTGAGAGAGCATTGAGTATTGACTGGGACCAGTTGCGGGCCGCAGCGGCGGACGCCATGCGGTACGCGTACGCGCCGTATTCCAAGTTTCCCGTGGGGGCGGCGGCGCTCGTCGACGACGGCCGGGTGGTCACCGGCTGCAACGTCGAGAACGCCTCCTACGGCCTCGGCCTGTGCGCCGAGTGCGGGCTGGTGTCGGCGCTGCAGGTGTCGGGCGGCGGCCGGCTGGTGGCCTTCACCTGCGTGGACGGCCACGGCGAGCTGCTGATGCCGTGCGGGCGCTGCCGCCAGCTCCTGTACGAGTTCGGCGGCGACGACCTGCTGGTCGAGACCGTTGACGGGCCGAAGCCGATGGCCGAGATCCTGCCGCACGCGTTCGGTCCCGGCGACATCAGCAGGAGCACGTGATGGACGCCATCGAGGTCATCCGCGCCAAGCGCGACGGCAGGGAGCTGACCCCGGCGCAGATCGACTGGGTGATCGACGCGTACACGCGGGGCGAGGTGGCCGACGAGCAGATGTCCGCGCTGGCCATGGCCATCCTGCTCAACGGCATGGATCGGCGCGAGATCGCCGCCTGGACCCAGGCCATGATCCGCTCCGGCGAACGCATGGACTGGTCGATGCTGGACCGGCCGACGGCCGACAAGCACTCGACGGGCGGCGTCGGCGACAAGATCACTCTGCCGCTGGCTCCGCTGGTCGCGGCCTGTGGGGCGTACGTGCCGCAGTTGTCGGGCCGCGGCCTCGGGCACACCGGCGGCACCCTCGACAAGCTGGAGTCCATCCCCGGCTGGCGGGCGTCGTTGTCCAACGACGAGATGCTGCACGTCCTGCGCTCGGCGGGCGCGGTCGTCTGCGCCGCCGGGTCCGGGCTCGCGCCCGCCGACAAGAAGCTGTACGCCCTGCGCGACGTCACCGGCACCGTCGAGTCGATCCCGCTGATCGCGTCGTCGATCATGTCGAAGAAGATCGCCGAGGGCACCGGGTCCCTCGTACTCGACGTGAAGGTGGGCTCGGGGGCGTTCATGAAGACGCCCGAGACGGCTCGGGAGCTGGCCGAGACCATGGTGGCGCTCGGGACGGACGCCGGGGTGCGCACGGTGGCGCTGCTGACGGCGATGGACCGGCCGCTTGGGCGGGCCGTGGGCAACGCGCTGGAGGTCGAGGAGGCCGTCGAGGTGCTCGCCGGTGGCGGGCCCGCCGACGTGGTGGAGCTCACCGTACGGCTGGCGGAGGAGATGCTGGCGGCCGCCGGGATCTCCGCCGCCAAGGAGCCGGCCAAGGCGCTGCGGGACGGGTCCGCCATGGACGCGTGGCGGCGTATGATCACCGCGCAGGGCGGGGACCCCGACGCCCTGCTGCCCCGGGCGGCCGAGACCATGACCGTCGAGGCGCCGTCGGCCGGGGTGCTGGCCAGGCTGGACGCGTACGCGGTGGGGCTGGCCGCCTGGCGGCTCGGCGCCGGTCGGGCGCGCAAGGAGGACCCCGTGTCGTTCGGGGCCGGTGTCACGCTGCACGCCAAGCCCGGTGATCTGGTACGTGCGGGGCAGCCGCTGCTGACTCTGCACGCGGACGAGACATCGCGATTCGAGCGCGCGCTGGAGGCGCTGGAGGGCGGCTACGCGGTCGGCCCGGCCACCGAGGACGGGTTGCCGCTGATCATGGACCGCATCACCGCGCCGTAACCCGCGCGCCGACGTACCCCGACGCTTCGCGGGCTCAGGGGCGATGGCGGGTGTCGGCTAGGTGGCGAGGGCTGGGGCGTCGGCGAAGACGTCCGCCAGGACGGCGCGCTGGGTCGGGAGCGCCTCGGCGTGCCGTGCCCGGCCGTCGTCGGTGATCTCGACGAACACCCCGCGCCGGTCGGAAGCGCAGACGCAGCGCGCGACGAGCTCGGCCTTCTCCAGGCGGGCCACCACGCGCGACAGGGCGCTCTGGCTCAGATGGACCTCGTCGCAGAGCTCCTGGATCCGCAGCTGCCTGTCGTGATGGACGATCCTGTCCAGCACCTCGAACTCGCTCGGTCCCAGCCCGTGCCGATCGCCGAGTTCGCGCTCCAGCGCGCACATGGCCTTGGCGTGTTTGGCCAGGACGTAATGCCAGGTGTCGATCACGAACTGCTCGTCCATGTCGCGGAGGTTACCATCCCGCTAAATCTCATGCAACAGCATTAAGTGCACTTGCATTAAATGCGGGGGCATGTATTGTTCTGGCTCATGTCCTCTTCTTCATCCCGTTGGGGCGCGCTCGCCGTGCTCTGCGCAGTGATATTCCTTGACGCGTTGGATGTCTCGATGGTCGGCGTCGCCCTGCCGGCCATCCAGCACGACCTTGGTTTGAGCACGTCTTCCTTGCAGTGGGTGGTCAGCGGCTACGTGCTGGGCTACGGCGGTCTTCTGTTGCTCGGGGGCAGGACCGCCGATCTGCTCGGGCGGCGCAGGGTGTTCCTGGTCGCGCTGGGTGTGTTCGCCGTGGCGTCGTTGCTCGGTGGCGTCGTGGACGACGGCGGGCTGCTGATCGCCGCCCGGTTCGTGAAGGGCGTGGCCGCCGCGTTCACCGCACCGGCGGCGTTGTCGATCATCACGACCACGTTTCCCGAAGGGCCGGAGCGCAACAAGGCGCTGAGCGTCTTCACCGCCTCCGGCGCCAGCGGTTACTCGCTCGGACTGGTGCTGTCCGGCCTGCTGACCGAGATCGGCTGGCGGTGGACGTTGCTCATGCCGGTGCCCGTCGCGGTCATCGCGCTGGTCGCCGCGCTCGGGGTGCTGCCGCGCGGCCGGGAGGAGCGCGCCGAGGGCGGTCATGACCTGGTGGGCGCGGTGCTGATCAGCGCCTCGATGCTGCTGCTGGTCTTCACCGTCGTGCAGGCGCCGGAGGCAGGCTGGGTCTCGGTGCGGACGATCGGCTCGCTGGCGGCCGTCGCGGCGATGCTCGCGTTGTTCGTCTTCGTCGAGTCGCGGCTGAGGCACCCGCTGGTACGCCTCGGCATCCTGCGCTCCGGCCACATCGTGCGGGCCAACCTGGGGCTGGTGATCCTCATGGGCTCGTACGTGGCGTTCCAGTTCGTGGCCATGCAGTACTTCCAGAACCTCCTGGGCTGGTCGGCCCTGGCCACGGCCATGGCGTTCCTGCCCGCCGGCGTGCTCGTCGCGGTCACCTCGACCAAGATGGGCGACTTCGCGGACAGGTTCGGCACCGGCAAGCTGATCGTCATCGGCGCGGCGGCCCTGGCCGGCGGGTACGCCGTCTTCCTCGGCATCGACCGCACGCCGAGCCTGGGCGTGATGGTGATCCCCGGCATGATCCTGCTGGGCATCGCGTTCGCGCTGTCGTTCCCCGCGCTGAACATCCAGGCCACCAACGGCGTGCACGACGACGAGCAGGGCCTGGCCTCCGGGCTGCTCAACACCTCCGGCCAGGTGGGCGGCGCGATCGTGCTGGCCGTGGTCACCGCCGTGCTCACCTCGGGCGGCGGCGAGACGCTCTCGATCGGCTCGCTGCGCGCGGCGATCGTGGTGTCGCTGGTGCTGGCGCTGGTCGGGCTGGCGATCTCGGCGACCGGGCTGCGCGCCCGCAAGGCCGTTCCCGCCGAAGATGTACAGGTCTACGAGACCGTCTGACCGAGGAGGGCCCCGCTCGGGGCCCTCTTCTCCTCAGGGCTCCAGGTTGCATGCCGATCCGTTGCGACGCCGCTTCGCAGGCCCGTGGGCTGGGCATCTACCGGGCATGCGCCCATCATCCGCGCCCAGCGGCTGGTCCTCGTCCGGGTCCGTACGGCGGCACGTCCAGGTGGTCGCCCTGGCCGGCTGTCTCGCCGTGCTCGGCGCCTGTGGTCAGGGCACGCAGAGCGCTCTGCCGGGGACGCCGTCCGCGAGCTCGGCCACGCATGATAAGGACACCCCGACGAGCACCGCCGAGGTGGACGTGCCGCGTGAGGGTGTCGAGCCCGCACTCGTGACGGGCGTCCGGTACGCCGCCCACGACACCTACGATCGCCTGGTCGTCGACCTCGAGGGCGGCATCCCCGGATACAACGTCAAATGGGTGGACCAGTTCGTGGAGGACGGTTCTGGTAAGCCGATGGACGTCCACGCAGGTGCGTACCTTCTGCTCACGCTCTTCCCGGCCAACGCCCACGACGAGGAGGGCGAGCCCACCTGGGGTGACGGTCTCATCTACCAGGCGGACCTGGGCAACCTCACCAGCGTCGTCAGGACGGGCGACTTCGAGGGCCGCGTCGGCATCGGCCTGGCACTGGCCAAGAAGGCGCCGTTCCAGGTCAAGGAGCTGGACAACAGGCTCATACTAGACGTGGCCCACTAACCTGCGGGCACACCCATCCTGCGGGGGCACCCATCCTGCGGGGGCACCCCGCATACCCCGAAACAGCGGAAGTTTTTTCTTTGGAAGACCTGCGGGGGCACCCATCCTGCGGGGGCACCCCGCATACCCCGAAACAGCGGAAGAATTTTTTGTCTTGGAAGACCTGCGGGGAACCGCAGGTCTGGTAGCCACTAGCGTGGCTACCGTGGTGAGAAAAATTGAGGGTCCGGCCCGAATTCCTGTGCCCGGTGGCAAGGTCATTGATGAGCACGTCGGTCGGGTCAGCAGTGGTGACGAGGAGATCTCCATCGCTCGCATGGTGGCGCCGCCGGGGTGGGAGGAGCCGGCTCAGACGCCGTCGTTCGCGGAGTACACCGTGGTCCTGCGTGGCACGCTGATGGTGGAGCACGCGGAGGGCACGACCGAGGTCGCGGCGGGGCAGTCGGTGGTGACGTCACCGGGGGAGAAGGTCCGCTACAGCGTGGGCCCCGAGGGGGCGGATTACGTCGCCGTATGCCTTCCCGCCTTCTCCCCGGATGCCGCGGGCCGCGACTGAGCCGGACGGATTCGGCCGCGCCGTATCCGGGGCGTGACGTGCTGCTCATATCATGGCGAGATGAGCCCCACGCTTGACGACATCCGGCGGGCTCCCAAGGTGTTGCTGCACGATCACCTCGACGGCGGTCTCCGCGCCGAGACGATCGTCGAGCTGGCACGGGAGACCGGTTACGGTCGGCTGCCCACCAAGGACGCCGGCAACCTGCGCCAGTGGTTCGAGGAGGCGTCGGATTCCGGATCGCTCGAGCGCTATCTGGAGACGTTCGAGCACACGGTCGGGGTGATGCAGACGCGCGAGTCGCTCGTCCGCGTGGCCGCCGAGTGCGCCCAGGACCTGGCCGCTGACGGCGTGGTCTACGCGGAGGTGCGGTTCGCGCCCGAGCAGCACACCACCACGGGGCTGAGCCTGGACGAGGTGGTCACGGCGGTGCTCGACGGGTTCAGGCAGGGCTCGGAGGGGCGCGGCATCAGGGTCGGCACGCTGCTGACGGCCATGCGGCACCAGGCGCGGTCCATGGAGATCGCCGAGCTTGCGGTGCGCTACCGGGACGTCGGCGTGGTGGGGTTCGACATCGCGGGGGCCGAGGCGGGCTACCCGCCCACGCGCCACCTCGACGCGTTCGAATACCTGCAGCGGGAAAACGCCCACTTCACCATCCACGCGGGCGAGGCGTTCGGGTTGCCGTCGATCTGGCAGGCGATCCAGTGGTGCGGCGCCGACCGGCTGGGCCACGGGGTGCGCATCATCGACGACATCTCGGTGGCCGGCGACGGGTCGGCCAAGCTGGGCCGGCTGGCCGCGTACGTTCGGGACAAGCGGATCCCGCTGGAGATGTGCCCCACCTCCAACCTGCAGACCGGGGCCGCGGCGTCCATCGCCGAGCACCCGATCGGGCTGCTGCGGCGGCTGCACTTCAGGGTCACGGTCAACACCGACAACCGGCTGATGAGCGCGACCAACGTGTCGCTGGAGTTCGCCAAGCTGGTCGAGGCGTTCGGCTACGACTGGGACGACCTGCAGTGGTTCGCGGTCAACGCGATGAAGTCGGCGTTCATCCCCTTCGACGAGCGGCTGGCGCTGATCAACGGTGTGATCAAGCCAGGGTTCGCGCAACTCAAGTGGCGACAGTGAAGCAGACCTACCGCTCCAAGACCGCGTTCGTCCTCGCGTGGGTGTGGCTGGTGTTCGTCGCCTTCAACGTGTGGGACCTGATCGTCCACTTCAACGGCAAGCCGTCGGTGGTGGCGCTGGCTGTGCTCGGGGCGCTGACCGCGATCGTCTACGCCGTCGCGCTCCGGCCGGCGACGGTGTTCACCGAGGAGGGGCTGCTCGGGCGCAATCCGTTCCGCACGACGTTCCTGCCATGGGCCGCGGTCGACGACGTCACGGTCTCCCACTCCATCAACGTCCGCTACGGCGAGGAGCAGGTGCTGCGGCTCTGGACGCCGATGAGCAGCGCGCGCGAGCGGGCCAAGGCGCAGCGGCGGGCCATGCCCAAGCGGCAGCGGGGGCGGTTCGCGACCGAGCCCACGCTGAGCAAGGGTGAGCAGGCGGCGGCGGAGGCGTTCGCCGGCAAGACGCACGCCGACTGGGTGGGCGACCAGATCCGCGAGCGCGCCGAGTCCGCCCGGCGCCGCGACGAGGCGGCGGCGCCGGCCCGGGTGACCTGGTCCTACGACTCCATCGCGGTGCTGGTGGCGGCGGTCGTGCTGGTGGTCGCCTCGATCGTCGTTCCCTAGCCGGCTCGTTGACAGCGTGGCCGGGCATGGTATGGCCTTGATGTCTGTGGCTGCGGACTTCGGGAGTGGGCCTGGTGGACGACGTGTGGCGGGTCGGCGAAGTCGTCCTGGGTCTGTACGAGGTCCGGGACGTGGTCCGCAGCGGTGGGATGGGGCTGGTGCACCGGGTGCTGCACCGTGGGTGGAACGTGGAGTTGGCCGTCAAGACGCCCCGGCCCGAGTTGGTGGCCACGGGCGAAGGGGTGCGCGACTTCGAGGCCGAGGCGGCTACCTGGGTGGGCCTGGGTGAGCACCCGCACACGGTGAACTGTGTGTACGTACGCAGGCTGGACGGCGTGCCCAGGGTGTTCGCGGAGTGGCTGGACGGGGGGAGCCTGGCCGAGGCCGTACGCGATGGTCACCTCTACGCCGGCGGGCCCCGCGAGGCGCTGCGCCGCATCCTCGACATCGCCGTCCAGACCGCGTGGGGCCTGCGGCACGCGCACCGGCACGGCATCGTCCACCAGGACGTCAAGCCCGCCAACGTGCTGCTGGCAGGCGACGGTACGGCCAAGATCACCGATTTTGGTCTGGCCAGGGCACGCGCGGCGGCGGGAGAGGGCACCGTCGTCCCCCAAGGGGCGAGCGTGCTGGCCGGGTACGGCGGGATGACCCCCGCCTACTGTTCTCCTGAGCAGGCGGAGGCCGCGGCGTGGAGCGAGGACTCCGGCCGGCCGAGGGCGGACCTCACTCGGGCGACCGACACGTGGTCCTGGGCGTTGACCGTGCTGGAGATGTTCGCCGGGCATCCGCCGTGCCGGTACGGGCAGACCGCGGCCGAGGTGTTCGCCGCCTTCGTCTCGGCGGGGCCGTCGGCCGAGGGGCGGGACGCGTCCGTTCCGGTCATGCCTGACGGCCTGGTGTCGCTGATGCGGCGCTGTTTCACGTGGGACCAGGCGGAGCGGCCGAAGGACATGGGCGCGCTGGCCGCCGAGCTGACCGAGATCTACGCCGAGGTCATCGGGCAGCCGTACCCGCGGCAGCGGCCCAGGACGGCGGTGCGGCTCGCGGACGAACTGTCCAATCAGGCCCTGTCCCTGCTGGACTTGGGGCGGACCGGTGAGGCCGAGTCGCTGTGGAGGCGGGCGGCCGAGATCGATCCGCACAACCCGCACGTGACGTACAACCGTGGCCTGCACCTGTGGCGTGCCGGGGTGTCGACCGACGCTCAGGTGATCAATGATCTGGAGGGGGTCCGCACGACTCATCCCGGGGACTGGATGGGCGATTACCTGCTGGGACTCGTGCACCTGGAGCGCGGTGACACGGAGTCCGCGCGTAACCTGTTGCGGGCCGCCCTTCGCCTCGCGCCAGGTAGCCCTGAGATCGTCACCGCGCTGGACCTGGCCGAGAGCACCCCCCAAGCCGGCCCACCTGGCGTGCTCACCGGTCACACCGACTGGGTGACGTGGGTCGCCATCAGCGCAGACGGCCAGACCGGTGTCTCCGCCGGCCGGGATGGCACGATCCGGGTGTGGGACCTCGTCGGCCACCACTGCCTTCGCGTCATGACGGTGACGGACGACAAGTACGGTGTCAACGGATTGGTGATCGACGCCAAGGCCGGCCAGGCGATCATTGTCGAAATCCGCGGCCCCGCGCGGATCTGGGACCTGCGCACCGGCCGGCTGGTCCGCACCCTTGTGGATCAGGTCGAGGACATCCCGGATCTCCGTGCCCACCCTGTCTCGATGACCGCGGACGGCCGCCGAGCAGTGATCAGCGTGTCGAGCGAATGGAGCAACGGAACCGTCCGCGTCTGGGACACCTCCACCGGACGCTGCGTGGAAACGGTGACGACCGGCCCAGGCGGCGAACGTCTGGCCAACTTGTCGGCGGTCAGCGGGGACGGCCGGGTGGCGGTGTCGGTCAACCCTCCGAACGGTGGCGCGCACGTGTGGGACACGCGTACCGGCAAGGTGTTGCGAACCTTCGAAGGAGGCTACTTCAAGGCGAAGATCAGCGCCGACGGCCGGACGGTCGTGGCCCAGGAAGAGCTCGGTCACAAAGCACGCGTGCAGGTGTGGGACCTGCCGGACGGCAGGGAACGGTGCGCTGTCACCCGGCCCGGTGGTGCGGGTTACCAGTTCGCGGTGAACGCCGACGGGAGCCGCGCGGTCTGCGTCGCCTCGGAATCCCTCGAGTTGTGGGATCTGACCACAGGGCGATGTCTGCGGACCTGGCAGCAGCGCTGCAAGGACGTCGCCGTGAGCGCCGATGGCCGCTTCGCACTCACCGGCGACGGTGCCGCGAAGGTCACGCTCATCGAGCTTCCTTCACCGGGCCCGGCCGCCCCGTGGAGCTATCCGCTCTCACGCGCCGCCACCGACCGGCTCCGGGAGGGCGAGGTGGTGAGCCGTGCCCTCGACCGTACGGGGAAGCTGATGGCCGAAGGCCGGTTCGCCACCGCGGCCGAGGAGATACGGCGGGCACGGACCGTCCCCGGTTACCGTCGGCATCGCGTCCTGCTCGACCGTTGGCAGGACGTCGCATCGGCTGGACGGCGTACCACACTGTCCGACGTGTGGCTCCGCGACATCCCACCCATCCTGGGTGCCTCCGCCATGGATTACCACGCTCTGCCCCGCACATTGAGCAGCGACGGCTTGCGGGCGCTGACCACCGACACGGACGGAACCATCCACGTGTGGGACCTGGGCAGTGGCCGGCGACACCGCACCTGGCAGGGACATACCGGACGCATCCCGGTCTGTGCTCTGAGCGCGGATGACCGGATCATGGTGTCCGCGGGCGAGGACGCCACCGTGCGGGTCTGGGAGATGGAGTCGGGGCGTTGCCGCCACGTGCTGCGGGGCCACACCGGCGCGGTGAACGAGGTGGTACTGAGCGCCGACGGCCACCTGGCGTTCTCCACCGGAGAGGACGCGACCATCCGCGTCTGGGACGTGGAGACCGGCGAGTGCCTGCGGGAGCTCAAGGGCCACACAGGCCCCGTCCATCTGCTGCGGACCAGCGCCGACGGACGGTATGCCGTCTCCCACGGGAAGGACGGGGCCCCGCGAATCTGGGACGTCCCGGCCGGGCGTTGCCTGCGTGTGCTGCCGGAACACCACCGCGGAGGATGGAACGGCGCCCTGGACCTGAGCAGCGCCGGCAACGTGCTGCTGTCGGGCCATGAGGACGGGACCGTGCACGTCTGGGATGTGGATACCGGGCGCTGCCGCCAAACGATGCCGGGCCATGAGCATTTCGTCATGAAGGTCGCCGGCTCCGCTGACGGCAGGACCGGCATCTCGGTGGGCATCGGCTTGACACGGATCTGGGATCTGGGCACCGGCCGACCGGTCGGCGGCGAAGCGGGCCTGTTCACCGGGGCCGTCGTCGTCAGCTCTGACGGGCGCTTCGCGGTCAACGGCGGTTTCGACAACCTGGTACGGATCTGGGACCTCGGCACCGGCGCCTGCCTACGCACGTTAGAGGGCCATTCCGGCAGCATCGACGACGTCGCGATCAGCGGCAACGGCCGCATCGTCACGTCGCTCGACAACCATGGCGTCACCCACGTCTGGGAACTGGATTGGGAGTACGACTTCCCCCGGAGCGCGCCGTGAGCGAAACCGCGAGAGCCGCCGTCACGCTGTCGGTGCTGACGGGCCCGTCAAAAGGAGCCGAGTTCTCCTTCGAGGAGCGTACGACCTGTGTGGCCGGCCGCGCTTCCGACTGTTCGCCGAGGCTTCCAGAAGACGACAGGCAGGTGTCGCGGCACCACTGCCGCCTCCTGCAGGAACAATCCGCAGGACCTCGTCCAGGGGCTGATGTCCCGCGCGGGCGAAGACGAGGCTCTGGCGGACCTGCGCCGCTACGAGGTCGTCGGCGAGCTCGGCCGGGGCGGGCAGGGTGTGGTCCACCTCGCCCGGTGCCGGGACACGGGAGAGATGGTGGCCTTGAAGGTGCTGCTGGCCCAGGTCGCGGTCGAACCCCACGCCAGGACGGCCTTCCTGCGCGAAATAGCTGCCAACCGCGTCCTGCGACATCCCAACATCGTGAGGTTCCATGACGGCGGTTCCTACGGCGCCAGCTTCTACCTGGTCTGTGAGTTCTGCGCGGGCGGCAGCCTCCAGCAGCTGCTCGACGCACGCGGCGGCACGCTGCCGCCGGACGAGGCCGTCTCCATCGCCCTTCAGATGCTCGACGGCCTGCACTACGCCCACACCGCCGAACTCCCTCAGGACGGCCCGCGAGGACTGGTGCACCGGGACATCAAACCCACCAACGTGCTGCTCACCGGCGCCGGAGGACCCCACACTGCCAAGATCAGCGACTTCGGCCTGGCCAAGGCCTTCGACCAGGCCGGACTGTCCGGCCTCACCCACACCGGGACCGCGGCGGGCACAGTCGCCTACATGTCGCGCACCCAGCTCGTCGACTACAAGTACGCCAAGCCGGAGGTCGACGTCTGGGCCACCGCGGCCACGCTGTACCGCATGCTGACCGGCACCACGCCACGCGATTTCCCGCCGAACACCGATCCCGTCGTGGCCGTGCTCCAGCAAGCGGCCGTCCCATCCGGCGACGCGACCCGTCGATCCCCCGTCGCCTCGCCGACGTCATCGACGAAGCGCTGATCGACCATCCCCGCATCACCGTCACCTCCGCGGCCGACTTCCGTCGAGCCCTCCAGAAGGCCGTCTCATGAAGTGACGGCGGTTGACCCTGACACCGTGTGAGGCCTTAGACCGGGAGGCGACATGTTCAGCATCGGAGATTTCGCCAGGCTGGGGCTCGTGTCCGTGCGCATGCTGCGCCACTACGACGCCATCGGCCTGCTACGCCCCGCGCACGTGGATCCGGTCACCGGCTACCGGTCCTACCAGGCCGCGCAGTTGTCCAGGCTCAACCGCATCGTCGCGATCAAGGACCTCGGCTTCACACTGGAGCAGGTCCGGGCGATCCTCGACGAGAAGGTCGGCGCCGAGGAGCTGCACGGCATGGTACGCCTGCGCCGCGCGCAACTGGAGGCCCAGATCAGCGCGGACCTGGCCAGGCTGCGGGGCGTCGAGGCGCGACTCCGTACGATCGAGAGGGAGGGGCACATGGACACGGCCGAGGTCGTACTCAAGCCGGTGGACCAGGTCCGGGTCGCGGAGCTCAGCGCCCGCGCGGCCGGCTACGAGCCGGAGCACATCAGCCCGGTCATCCAGCCGCTGTTCCAGGAGCTCTGCCGGCGGGTGGACGCGGCCTCGGTGCAGGTCACGGGCCCCGGGGTCGCCTACTACCGGCTGGAGGACGACGGCTCCGTGATGGTGCACGCCTGCCTGCCGGCCGCGGTGGCATACGGCGACCACGACTTCGACGTGGTGGACCTGCCCGCCGTCGAGACGGCGGCCACGATCATCCACCACGGGTCGATGGAGAAGGTGGGGCAGACGTTCCAGGCGCTGGCCCACTGGATCGAGGCGAACGGCTACCGCTCGCTCGACCTGGCCAGGGAGATTTCCCTGCACTGCCCGGACAATCCGGACGAATGGGTGACCGAGCTCCAGATCGAGGTGACGCCGCTCTCATGATGGACCTGGAACGGCACCGGGTGGAGCTGACCGGCTACTGCTACCGCATGCTCGGCTCCGGATTCGAGGCGGAGGACGCGGTGCAGGAGACGTTCGTGCGGGCGTGGCGTACCTTCGACACCGGGCGCGGCCCGCTGCGCCCGTGGCTGTTCCACCTGGCCACGAACATCTGCCTGGACATGCTCAGAGGCCCGCAGCGCCGCGCCCGCGCCATGGACCTCACCTCTCCCGCGACCCCCGGCGCCGAGCTGGGCCCGCCGCTCCCGCCGGACAGATGGATCCATCCCATCCCCGACGACCGTGCCCTCGACCCGGCGGACCAGGCCGTGGCGAAGGAAACGATCCGCCTCGCCTTCGTGACCGCCCTGCAGAACCTCCCGCCCCGGCAACGGGCCGTACTCATCCTGCGCGACGTGCTGAAGTGGACCGCCGCGGAGACCGCCGCCCTCCTGTCCACCACCGTGACGTCGGTCAACAGCACCCTGCAACGCGCCCGGGCCAGGCTCCCCGCCCCGGTCCCGCCGGCCGCGGAGGTGGACGAGAGCCTGCTGGCCCGCTACGTGTCGGCATTCGAACGCTACGACGTCGAGACGCTCGTGGCGCTGCTGCACGAGGACGCGACGATGTCGATGCCGCCGTTCACGTGGTGGCTGCGTGGGCGCGCGAGCATCCGCGCGGTCCTGCTCGCCGCGGACTCGCCCTGCGCCGGCGCCCGCCTCGTGCCCGTGCGGGCCAACGGCTCCCCGGCCTTCGCCCAGTACGCCGACGGCAAGCCCTTCGCCCTGGATGTCCTGGACATCGCCGATGGCCTCATCAAGGACACCACGACCTTCCTGGACCCGGGTCTCTTCCCGCTTTTCGGCCTGCCGATGAGTTTGCCGCCCGCATTCCGTACTGAAGGTTGAAGTCCGTGTTGAAGGAGAACATCACATGCCAGAGATCATCGAGTTGCCCGAGCGTCCGTACGCCGGGGTGCGCGCGACCATCACCATGACCACCTTCGGCGTGGTCGCCGACCGCATCGGCGAGCTGTTCGGCTGGCTCGCCGAACGCGGCGCGACCCCCGCCGGCGCCCCGTTCCTGAGGTACGACGCCATCAACATGCCGGAAGACCGGCTGGTGGTGGAGGCAGGAGTGCCGGTCACCGCGCCGGTGGAGGGCGAGGGCGACATCTTCGCCGGCACCCTGCCCGCCGGCCGCTACGCCACCGTCTCCCACCACGGCCACCCCGACCAGCTCTTCGGCGTCATCGACGGGCTGGTGAAGTGGGGCGCGGAACAGGGCCTGACCTGGGACATGACGGAGAAGGACGGGACCGAGCACTGGGGCTGCCGCCTGGAGCTCTACAACACCGACCCGTCCATCGAGCCCGACCCCGCCAACTGGGACACGGATCTGCAGTTCCGCCTCGCGTAGAACCCCTCGGCGGCGGCTTTCCCGAAGCAACCACGTTTGGTTGTCCCAAATCTGGTACAACCAAACGTGGTTGTCTTCGCGGAGGTGCCGCTGTCCACCCGTCCTTCGAGGGAACGCCGCTACCACGTGGCGGACACGCACCTGCGGTTCTGGCTGTCCTTCGTCGAGCCTGGTATGCCGGAGATCGATCGCGGGCGCGGCGATCTCGTGCTGCGGCGCATAGAGCGGTCATGGACGGCTCTGGCCTCTGCGGGCACGGCGGTCCAGCCGTGCCTCAGGCCTCGCCGATGAGGTCGCGCTCGTCGCGCAACAGCGGGCCGTCGGGCGCCGGCACGTGGACGTTGTCGTCATGCATGAGCGGTCTCCAGGAAGCCCATGATCTCTCGGGTGCAGGCGGGGAGCAGGTGCCCGGCGTCGGGCAGGAGGCGTACGTCGGCGTGCGGGACGTGTCGTTCGAGGCGGTGGCACGTGTCCCGGGAGTCGAGCAGGGCGTCGCGACCTCCGACGATCGCCAGGACCGGTATGGCCAGCCCGCGCAACGCCTCGTCACCGAAGACCGGCATTGTGCCGCGGCGCGGCCGGAAGCTCTTGTTGATCAGCAACGCGAACGCGCCGAGGTCACCGCCGACGTCATCCGCGGCGGGGCCCAGGATGCGGCGCATGGCGCGGCGGCGGCCCCGGTCGCCCAGCGCCATCAGCGGCAGCGCGCCCAGCAGCGGCAGCCACCGCTGACGGCCGATGCCGCTGGGGCAGAGCAGCGCGAGCCGTTCGGCCCGCCGGGTCCTCCGGGTGGCGTAGTCGACCGCCAGCCACCCGCCCAGCGAAACGCCCACCATCGCGGCCCGCTGCACGCCCAGCCCGTCCAGCACGTCGTCGAGCCATCCGGCGTACGCGTCCGAGCCGAGCGACGGCCGCGACGGCGCGCTCAGCCCCGGCTCGCCGATCACGTCGACCGCGTACACCCGGAACCGGCGCGCCCAAGCGGCGACGTCACCCATCCACATGGCGCTGTTGGCCCCCGACCCGTGCAGGAGCACCACCGCCGGCGCGCCTTGCGGCCCAGACACCAGCACGAACGTCTCGCCCTGCCCGGTGGGCACGCGCACGTGCTCGCTCGGCACCGGCCACCGGCCGAGCAACTCCCGGTAGCGGTGCTCGACTGCCCGCGCTCCCTCCGGCGAGGAGTAGATGCCGCTCACTGCCGCACCTGCGAGTCGATGATGCGCAGCCGCCTGGCCGCCTGCTCCATGGTGTATTGCTCCATAACGCTCCCTATAGTAGGGAATATTAGGGAGCGATAGGGAGCCTGGTGAGAGCTCCCACCGGCACAGGGCCGATGGTGAGGCGCGGTCGTCCCTCCAGCACCTCCCCCACCCGCTCCACCTGCTCGTCAAGCTCGCGCAGCAGGGCGGGGGTCACGACCTGAGCGAGCTCATCGTCCACCGGTCCAAGCTGCCGGGTGCGGACAACTCCACGCCGCTATACGCCGTCTCCCGCAGCGCCACGATCTTTCCCCCTGCCTCCGGAGCCTCGTGTGTAATGCGGTAGCCCGTCTGTACGGCAAGGGCGCGCACTATTTCGAGACCGCGCCCGTTCAGGGAGTCGGCGGACGGCATGCCGCGCTGCTGGTGGCTCGCGGGCCCTCAAGCGCCGTACGGCCGTACGGCCTTGGCTTTCCGTAGTGCCCAGGCCCACCAGGCGAGCTGGTCGAGCAGGGTCTTCGCGGCGGTCGCGCAGCCGGCCTGGTCGTCGGGCCCGTTCCAGGCGTTGTGGAAGCTCACGGTGTCCCGGATGGTGACCGCGTGCAGTTCGGCGAAGACCAGCCGGAGCTGCTCGACCGCGCGCAGGCCGCCGGAGATGCCTCCGTAGGAGACGAACCCGACCGGCTTGGCCTGCCACTCCTTCCTGTGCAGGTCGATGGCGTTCTTCAACACGGCGGGGAAGCTGTGGTTGTACTCAGGGGTGATCACGACGAAGGCGTCGGCCACGGCCAGGCGCGGGGTGAGCTCGGCCAGGGCGCGGTCACCCTCGGCGGCCGGTGGGCCGCTGGGGTCCGGCATCGCCAGCGGGAGCGAGATCTCGGCGAGACACACGACATCAAGCGTCATATCGGTACGCTCACCCGCCTGGCCCGCGAACCAGCTCGCCACGCTTGAGCCGAAGCCGACCTTCCGTACGCTGCCGACGATCACAGCCAGCCGCAGCTGTTCATGGGTTTCGGCAGGGCTGTTTTCACGCATGGCGAGGCGCTCCTGTTCACTGGGGTGCCGACGTCCGCACCCGTATGTGAACACTCTCGAACCTCAACATCTGTTGAGGTCAAGCCAGGAGACTCCTCAAACTGTCAAGGGCCCAGCGGAGCGCAGTCGAGGATGACGTGTCCGAGCGGGGTGCTGTGAACGTCGGCGACGGCGAGCCCGGCCTTGGCGGCGAGGGCGACGTAGTCCTCGGTGGTGCGCTCGCGGCCGCCGCTGAGCACGAGCATGCGCAGGTTCATCTCGGCGAACATGGCCGGGTCGTCACCGGAAGTGCCGTGTGACTCGATCAGGACGACCCGTCCGTGCTGCCCGGCCGCGTCGGCGCACCGGCGCAGGATCCGCACGGCGTCGTCGTCGCCCCAGTCGTGCGCCACACGCCTGAGCACGTACGCGTCGCCCCCGGCGGGCAGCGGATCGAAGAAACTCTGGCCGGCGAACTCGCACCGCGCGTCCAACCCGCGCTCGACCAGGTACTGCCGGCCTCGGTCCACTGTGTCCGGCAGGTCCACGAGCGTGGCCCGGATGTCCGGGTGGGTGCGCAGCACTTCGGCGAGCAGGGCGCCGGTGCCACCGCCGACGTCGACCACATGCCGCACACCGGACCAGTCGTACCCCTCGGCCGCATCGGTGACGTAGTCCGCTCCGCCGGCCATCATCGCGTCGAACGACACGCTCATCTCCGGAGTCGCGGCGAGATGGTGCCAGAACGAGGCGCCGAAGACCGTCTCCCACGCGGGTTGCCCGGTGCGGACCGTGTGCAGCAACCCGACGAATGCCAGGTCCATCTGCCCGCCGAAGCCACCCAGGTCGAGCTGTGCCCGCATCCCGGAAGGATGGCCGGACGCCAGCAGCGCGGCGGGCCCGTTGACCGCGAACCTGCCCGGCTCCGGTTCGGTGAAGACACCCCGGCAGACCAGGTGGCGCAGCAGCCGGCCCAGCGCGTCCGCGTTGGTGCCGGACCGGCGTGCCAACTCCTCGACGGGCACCGCATCGCCGGCCATCAGGTCGGTCAGCCCCAGCGAGGCCGCGACCCGCACCGCCATCGGTGTGATCAGATCGGTCACGGGTGCCAGCACTTCCCATGCCGCTTCCCACTGCGATTGCCGACCTTGCTCGTCGTGATCGTCTTTGATGCTCGTCATGGCCACGACCTCCTGCCTTCGCGGAATCAAGGCTTGCTTGCCCGGAAGCTACCAGGCGTCCGACGGCTCGGTCTTGGACGAATCGGAACGAAGCGGCCCCTGGCGATGGCCGTACTTGGGGGCCAGGAGTGCATCGAAAGCCTCGGCGGCAGGCAGGTCGAGCGCCTTCCCGACGTCGTGCGGCGCCTCGCGTAAAGCGCGGTGAAGGGAGCACGCAAGGAGACGGGGGTCTCATGGGTGCGGGACGGAGAACACCCGGTCCCGCGTGGCCGCAGGCTCCCGTCGAGGGGCGGGAGCCTGCGGTCGTGTCGATCGCCCGGTGGGCGTCGCCACCCGAACGTCACCCGGGCCAAGCCGTCACCCGGATATGGGCCTCACCAGGCGGAGCGGAGGTCACATCCGCCAGAGCGCGATGGACTCGACGTTGTTGTCGAAGCCCGCAGGCATGACCGGCACGGAGATGGTGGCCGCGCCGGGGTTGCGGAAACCATGCCCGTGGTCCCCGTAGTTGGGCAGGTTGTGCAGGTTGACCGCATTGCATCCGTGCCGGGTTATGAATGAAGAGGTGCGGTTGACCCAGCTCCCGAGATGCGAGATCCGATATCCGGCGTAGTCACAACCGTCGCCGCCGCCGACGTTGCCCTCACCGCGAATGATGGTGGCGACTCCGCCGAAATGGGGAAGGTCGAAGAGCTGGATGATCGGTGTGGACGCTGCAGAGATTGCTTCGAGTTCCGCAGGATCGCTTGAGCATCGCTGCGACTTCACCTTGCCGGCTTTGTCGATCACGATGACGCAGTTCTGCGGTGCGCTCTTCTGCTGATAGGTCTGCGCCTGTGCTGACGGGGCCGCCAGCATGCCGGCGGCGGCAACGGTCGCCAGCATCGCGGCGGCCTTCGCGGTATAGCGAGCTTTCAATGTTTCCCCACTTCTGGTTTCCAAATTTAATCTCCTGGTGAATGAGACAGTGGATGGCGTTTATGGACGGTGTCCGCTGCGGGCCGCCACACGGCCCGAGCCGCCATGACGCACGGAGTACCATACCGTCCCCAGCTCACCGATGCCATGACAAATGGAAATTCGAAAGAGTCAAGCGGGTCGCTGGGGCGGCCGTGTGCCGGGACGTCGACCTGATAGTTCGCAGTTTCTCGAAGTGTGAGTTCCTTTGACGAGTGTGCAGCTATCCTGCGCCGGCGCGCCGCCCGGTGGAGTGGAAAGTGGGATGGATCTCGCTGGCGACGGCTGTAGATGTGCCAATAAACGCAGCCGATGGCAGTGAGAATGCTCGGGAAGTCGAGAAACGTAGGGCGCCCGGAATGGCGAATTCGACATCTGACCGAGCTGGAGATTTGGGGGCAGGGTCGAGTTGCGTCGATCGTGAGGACCAGTTGGGGATGCCGGAAGTGTGGTGGGGACGACCCACAGCGCTGTCTGAGCTTTCGTGCGCGAAGCGCCTCTCGCGAGGGCCGTGCTTGGGGCCCAGGAGTGCGTCAGAGGCCGAGGTGGGTGGTCAGGTCGGCCTTCAGGGCTTCGAGGTCCGCCGTGGCATGTGTACGGGCGTGCGCCACCTCGTCGGCCACCGGTACGACGACCTCCAGGTAGCACTTCAGCTTGGGCTCCGTGCCCGATGGGCGTACGACCACGCGGGCGTCGCCGGACAGGCGGTAGCGCAGGCCGTCCGTCGGCGGGAGGCCCCCGTCGCCCTTCGCCAGGTCGTCCGCCCGGACCACCTGCCGTCCTCCGAGCGTCGCGGGAGGGGCGGCGCGCAGCCGGGACATGGTGGAGGTGATCAGGGACAGGTCGGCCACCCGGAAGGAGAGCTGGGAGGTGGCGTGCAGGCCGTAGCGCCTTGCCTGGTCGTCCAGCAGGTCCAGCAGGGCGCGGCCGGAGCGTTTGGCCGTGGCCGCGATGGCGGCGATCGTCAGGGCCGCGCCGATCCCGTCCTTGTCGCGGACCGGGAGGCCGGCGTCCGAGCCGACGCTGTAGCCGATCGCCTCCTCGTAGCCGAACACCAGGCCGGGGCCCGCTTTGATGATCCACTTGAAGCCGGTCAGGGTCTCGCCATACCGTACGCCGTGTGCTTTGGCGATCTTGCCGAGCAGGGTCGAGGAGACGATGGTGGTGGCCACCATGCGGTCCCCGGTCGTGTGGGTGATCACATGCTCGGCCAGCAGGCCCCCGAGTTCGTCCCCGGTGAGCATGCGGCAGGAGCCGTCCGGCAGGGGCACCCCCACCGCGCACCGGTCGGCGTCCGGGTCGTTGGCGAGGACCAGGTCGGCGTTCAGTTTGGCGGCCAGGGCGATGGCCAGGTCCATCGCGCCCGGTTCCTCCGGGTTGGGGAAGGACACCGTGGGGAAGTCGGGGTCGGGGTCGCGTTGCTCGGCGACGGCGACCGGCGGCTCGAAGCCGGCCGCCTGGAAGGCTCTGGTCAGTGTGTCCGCGCCCACCCCGTGCAGGGGTGTGTACGCGATCCGGAGGTCACGGGCCTCGCTCAGGGGAAGGGACGTCACGGCGCTGAGGTAGGCGTCAACGATCTCCTCGCCCAACACCACCGTGCCCGACGTGCCCGCTGAGGAGGCGTCGGTGGTGCCCGGCGCGCTCACTGAGGTGCCCGAGGTGCCGGAGGTGCCGGAGGGGCCGAAGGTGCCGGAGGGGCCGGAGGGGCCGGAGGGGCCGAGGGGGAGTTGGTCGACGGGGCCGACTGCGGCGATGGCGGTCGAGATCTCCGTGTCGATCGGGGGCACGATCTGGGAGCCGTCGCCCCAGTAGACCTTGTAGCCGTTGTCGCGCGGCGGGTTGTGGCTGGCGGTCACGGTCACGCCGGCGTCCGCGCCCAGGTGGCGTACGGCGAAGGCCAGGACCGGGGTGGGCAGGGGGCGCGGCAGGAGGGAGGCGCGCAGCCCGGCGCCGGTCAGGACGGCGGCCGTGTCACGGGCGAACACGTCGGACTTGTGGCGGGCGTCGTAGCCGATGACCACGTGCTTGCCAGGACCGAGCACGCGGGCCAGCCCGGCGGCGGCGCGCATGACGGTGACGCGGTTCATCCGGTTGGGGCCCGCGCCCAGCTCACCGCGCAGCCCGGCCGTGCCGAACTCCAGCCGGGCGCCGAACCGGTCGCGCAGCGCCGCGAGGTCCTCGCGTTCGAGCAGGGCGGACAGCTCGGCGCGGGTGCCGGGGTCGGGGTCCTGGGCCAGCCACCGCCGGGCCTCGTCCAAGAGAGCCGGGTCCGAGAGAGTCACAGCCGCTCGACCGCCTTGTCCAAGAGGTTCAGAGCCGGGTCGGAGAGGTTCACAGCCGCTCGATCATCTTGTCCAGGGTCCGAGAGAGTCACAGCCGGTCGACCACCTTGGCGAGAAGTTCGCCCATGCGGGTGGCGGTGGCGCGGCCGACCTCCAGGACCTCCTCGTGGTTGAGCGGCTCACCGGACAGGCCCGCGCCCGGGTTGGTGACGAGGGAGACGCCGAGCACGTCGAGGCCCGCCTCGCGGGCGGCGATCGCCTCCAGCACGGTGGACATGCCGATCATGTCGCCGCCGAGCGTGCGCAGCATCCGGATCTCGGCCGGCGTCTCGTACGTCGGCCCGCGGAAGGCCACGTAGACCCCCTCGGCCAGGGCCGGGTCGATCTCGCGTACCAGGTCGCGCAGGCGGCGTGAGTAGACCTCGGTGAGGTCGATGAACGTGGTCCCGGTGATCGGGTTGGCGCCGGTCAGGTTGATGTGGTCGCTGATCAGGACCGGATCGCCGACGTTCTGCGTCTCGGGGCGCAGGCCGCCGGCCGCGTTGGTCAGCACGACCGTGCGGACCCCGGCCGCGGCCGCCGTGCGTACGCCGTGCACGACCGCGTCCACCCCGAGCCCTTCGTACAGATGCGTACGCCCGAGGAACACCACCGCGTGCCGCCCGCCCGGCGTGCGGACGACGCGGATCCTGCCGCCGTGCCCGGCCACGGCGGGGGCGCGGAAGCCGGGCAGGTCGGTGAACGGGATCTCGGTCACCGTCTCGCCGATCGCGTCGGCGGCGGGCACCCACCCCGACCCCATGACGAGCGCGACGTCGAAGGTGTCGAGACCGGCGGCGGTCTTGAGCGCCGCCGCCGCCTCGGAGGCCAGGGTGTAAGGGTCGTTGCTCACGAATCAGTAGTTTAGGAGCAGCCTGTCCAGCACTCGTACGCCGAACTGCAGCGCCTCCACCGGCACCCGCTCGTCCACGCCGTGGAACATCGACGAGAAGTCCATGTCCGCGGGCAGTCGCAGCGGCACGAACCCGAGCCCGCGCACCCCCAGGTCCGCGAAGAACGTCTTGTTGTCGGTGCCGCCCGACATGCAGTACGGGATCGCCCGCGCCGCCGGATCCTCGGCCTTGAGCGCCGCGATCATGGACTCGACCAGCGCCCCGTCGAACGTCGTCTCCAGCGCGATGTCGTGGTGCACGAACTCCCGCCGGACGCGCGGCCCCATCAGCGAGTCGACGGTCTTGAAGAACTCCTCCTCGAACCCGGGCAGGAACCGCCCGTCGATCACCGCCGTGGCCTGGCCGGGGATCACGTTCGACTTGTAGCCGGCGTCGAGTTGGGTGGGGTTGGTGGTGTTGTGCAGCGTCGCGCCGACGAAGCGGATGAGCGGCCCGATCTTGTCGAGGACCGGCGCGGGGTCCGCCTCGTCGAACGGGATCCCGAAGGCGTCGGCGACCTCGGTGAGGAAGCGGCGTACCGTCGGCGTGTACGTCAGCGGCCAGTCGTACTCGCCGATCCTGGCCACCGCCCTGGCGATCTCGGTGACGGCGTTGTCCGAGTTGAGCATCGAGCCGTGGCCCGCCGTGCCGTCGGCGATCAGCTTCATCCAGGACAGGCCCTTCTGGGCGGTCTCGATGAGGTAGAGCCGCAGCGACGGGTCCACCTCCAGCGAGTAACCGCCGACCTCGCTGATCGCCTCGGTGACGCCCTCGAACAGGCCGGGGTGGTGGGCGGTGAGGTATTTGGCGCCGTACACGCCGCCGGCCTCCTCGTCGGCCAGCCATGCGAACACGAGGTCGCGGCGCGGCCTGCGCCCCTCGCGCTTCATCTGGCGCAGCAGCGCCAGCATCATCGCGTCCATGTCCTTCATGTCCACCGCGCCGCGGCCCCAGATGTAGCCGTCGCGCACCTCGCCCGCGAACGGGTCCACCGACCAGTCGGCGGCGTTGGCCGGCACCACGTCCAGGTGCCCGTGGACGAGCAGCGCGGGCAGTGACGGGTCCGTGCCCTCGATCCTGGTGACCACGTTGCCGCGGCCCGGCTCGCTCTCGACGTACTCGGCCTCGATCCCGACCTCGGCGAGCCGCGCCATGACGACCTCCGCCGCGGCCCGCTCGCCGGGGCCGCTGCCGTCCCCGTAGTTGCTGCTGTCGACGCGGATCAGTTCCACGCAGAGGTCGGCGACTTCCTTCTCGGCAGGTGTCATGGCGTTTTCTCCCATTGGTGAGCCAGCGTGAGCAGTCCGGACTTGTGGAGGTGGCCGCGCTTGTAGGCGCGGGTGATGAGGGTGAGGTCGACGTCGGTGATCTCGTCGTGCCGGCCGGCGACGCCGGTGAGGAAACGGTAGAGGTCCGCCTCGTGGGCCGCCACGACCTGCACGATGAGGGAATGGTTGCCCGAGGTGGCGGCGCAGTAACGTACGTTCGGGTGGGCCGCCAGGCGCCGGCCCACCAGGTCAAGCCCGTCCGGGCGGACCTTCAGCCACAGCATGGCCTCCACCTCCAGGCCGAGCAGCGCGGGCTCCACCTCGGCGCGCGGCAGCAGCAGCCGGCGCTCGATCAGCGAGGTCACCCGCCGGCGCGCGGTCGGCACGGAGAGGTCCAGCCGCTCGGCGACCGCGGTGAAGGCGATCCGGCCGTCTGCGGCGAGCAGTTCGGCGATCTCCTGCTCAAGAGGCGACAGCCCCTCCTCGTCGGGCAGACACTCAGGCGGCGGCGCGGGCCGCGACTCGGCCACCTCGGGCGGCGGCGCGGGCCCCTCGGCCACCTCCGGCAGGTGCTCGGGCGGCGGCGCGGGCCGCAGTTCGGCCACCTCTCCGTCACTGAGGAACGGCGCGTGCCACTCGGCCACGGTCGTGAACGTGTGGAGCACGACCTGGGTCTGCGTCTGCAACACGCCGTCTATCCCGCAGACCTGAGTGGACAGGATGTGGTGCAGCTCCTCGCGCGAGGGGGCGACCAGCTCGCAGCCCACGTCCGTGGCCCCGGTCAGCGCGTAGACCGAGCGCGTGTCGGGCCGCTCGGCCAGCGCCCGCGCCACCTCGCCCACCGCGCCAGGACGCACCTGGACGTGCAGGTGGACGGGACGTCCGTGCCCCGTGCGCAGGTCGTCGTAGATGGCCGTGACCCGCACCACGCCGTCCGCGATCAGCCGTTGCAGGCGGCGGGCGACCGTGCGCTCGTGCTCGCCCACGGCCCGGCCGATCTCACCCCACGAGGCGCGCGGGCTGACTTGCAGCGCCGCGACGAGGCGCCGGTCGATACCATCCACCTGCCACCATTTCTGTGTCGGGAATGTAAATATTTGCTGCCATATTTGACTGTTTTGGTCGTCTGAATGCACGATAAGCCATCACCGCTCATGTCAGCAAAGGAGCCCACGTGGCGACTTCCCCCCTGGCGCAATCCCCACTCGGCATCCCCAAGAGCCGTGTTCGCCAGCTGATGGCGGCCAGCATCGGCAACGTCGTGGAATGGTACGACTGGTATGCGTACACGTTTCTGGCGACGTACTTCTCCGCGCAGATCTTCCCGCCCAGTGCGGGCAACCCTCTGGTACCGCTGCTGAGCTCGTTCGGCGTCTTCGCGGTGGGCTTCTTCATGCGGCCGCTGGGCGGCCTGCTGGTCGGCGCGTTCGCCGACCGGTACGGCCGCAAGGCCGCGATGACGTTCACGATCGTGCTGATGGGATTCGGGTCCCTGCTCGTGGGCCTGACCCCCAGCTACGCGGCCGTGGGCCTGCTTGCGCCGATCATCCTGACGCTGGCCAGGCTGATCCAGGGCCTGTCCGTGGGCGGCGAGTTCGCCGCCGCGACCACGTTCCTGGTGGAGTCGGCGCCGCCCGGCCGCCGCGGGCTGTTCTCGAGCTTCCAGTACGTCAGCACCACCATCGGCCAGCTCCTGGCCTCCGGACTGGCCGCGCTGCTCGCCACCACCCTGGTCAAGCCCGACATGGACGCCTACGGCTGGCGCATCCCGTTCATCGCGGGCGCCGTGCTCAGCCTCGTGGGCCTGTGGATCCGCAAGGGCGCCGACGAGACGTCGGCCGTGGCGGGGGAGATCCAGCAGGGACGGGCCGAGCGGCCCAAGATGTTCGAGTTCATGAAGCACCATCCGAGGTCGGCGCTGACGATCGTCGGCATCACGATCGCGGGCACCGTCGCGTACTACACGTGGACCAGCTTCCTGCCCACCTACGCGCAGATCACCGTGGACTTCGACCCGGCGCTGTCGCTCCAGGCGGGCACGGTCTCGCTGGTCTTCTTCATGATCCTGCAGCCGCTGCTCGGCATGCTGTCGGACCGGATCGGGCGGCGGCCCATGCTGATCGCGTTCGGGCTCGGGTTCCTGATCCTGCCGGTGCCGCTGCTCGGGCTGCTGACCACGTCGTACTGGAGTCTGCTCACCGTGCAGATGGTCGGCATGGTGTTCCTCGGCTGCTTCACCTCCATCTCGGCCGCGGTGAACTCCGAGCTCTTCCCGACCAGGGTGCGGGCGGCCGGGGCCGGGTTCCCGTACTCGCTGACCGTGGCGCTCTTCGGCGGCACCGCGCCGCTGATCGGCACCGCGCTACAGGAGGCCGGCAACCCCGAGCTCTTCCCGTGGTACATGTCGGCGCTCGCGCTCATCTCCACGCTGGTCTACGTCTTCGTGTTGCGCGAGACCAAGGACCAGCCGCTGCGCTGACTACCCCGTCGAGACGCAGGGGCGCTCCCGCAACTCCTTGACGTAGTCGTCGGGGGCGCCCGCCCGCTCGGCCGCCTCGGCCAGGCTGCCCAGGTAGCGGGCCGACGGCAGGCCGCCCTCGTAGCCGTCGAGCACGTAGAACCACGCCACGACCTCGCCCTCCAGGGTCTGCACCCGCAGCCGAACCTTGTGGTACGCCCCCCGCACCGCGCCCTCCCACTGGTCGAGCGAGGTCTCCTCCCAGTCGGGCACGTCGTAGAGCACGACGAACACGTGGTCGTCAGGCTCCTCCACGATGGTGGCGAGCGCGCCTTCCCAGGCCGGGTCGTGCCCGCCGAAGGTCAGCCGCCAGCCGGGCAGCCAGCCGACACCCCAGATCGGCGAGTGCGGGGCGCGCATGGCCATCTGCTCCGGATCCATGTTGGAGCCATAAGCGGCATAGAGCCTGAGGTCATTCGGCTTCCCCGAATCCGAAAGCCACGCCACGATCCACCCCTCTCACCGGGTGCCGCTCGTCATCCAGCTACCCGCGCCATCCTGCCACGCTGGGCCGCCGGCTCGGTTCATCAGGTTCCGGGGAAACGACGTGTCCTTCTCACCTGCTGTTTTTGATCAAGCTGGTCATCGGGGCGGTTGCAGCTTCGCTCGGCTCGTGCGGGACAATGGGTTACGTGACGACGATCGTGATCATCGGTGGCGGACCCGGCGGCTACGAGGCGGCGCTGGTGGCCGCCCAGCTAGGCGCGCAGGTCACGATGGTCGAGCAGGACGGTCCCGGGGGCGCCTGTGTCCTCACCGACTGCGTGCCGTCCAAGACGCTGATCGCGACCTCGGTCCGCAAGCAGGCGCTGCTCGACGCGGCGTCGCTGGGCGTGTCGTTCTCCGGCGGGCCAGACGGTGACGCGGGTGTGGTCGGGGTCGATCTGCCGCTGGTCAACAAGCGGGTGAAGGAGCTGGCCCAGGCCCAGTCCGCGGACATCGCCACCCGGGTCGAGGCCGAGGGCGTCGAGATCATCAGGGCGCGCGGGCGGCTGGTGGATCCGCAGGTGGTGCGGGCGGGCGACCGCACACTCAGGGCCGACGTCGTCATCGTGGCCACCGGCGCGACGCCGCGCGTGCTGCGCGGGGCCGAGCCCGACGGCGAGCGCATACTCAACTGGCGCCAGCTCTACGACCTGGACGAGCTGCCCGAGCACCTGATCGTCGTCGGTTCCGGCGTGACGGGCGCGGAGTTCGCCGGCGCCTACCGCTCGCTCGGGTCCGAGGTCACGCTGGTGTCCAGCCGCGACAGGATGATGCCCAACGAGGACGCCGACGGCGCCGAGGTGCTCGAAGAGGTCTACCGCCGCCGCGGGATGAACGTCATGGGCCGCTCGCGCGCCGCCTCCGTCAAGCGCACGCGGGACGGCGTGGTCGTGACCCTGGAGGACGGCCGCACGGCGGAGGGCTCGCACGCGCTGATGACGGTCGGCATGATGCCCAACACCACCGGCATCGGTCTGGAGGAGGCCGGGATCCAGCTCGACCAGGGGGGTTTCGTCAAGGTCGACAAGGTCTCCCGCACGTCCGCGCCCGGCGTCTACGCGGCCGGCGACTGCACGGGGGTGCTCATGCTGGCCTCGGTGGCGGCCATGCAGGGCCGCATCGCCGTCTGGCACGCGCTCGGGGAGGCCGTCCAGCCGCTCCGGCTGGCCACGGTGGCCTCCAACATCTTCACCGACCCGGAGATCGCCGCCGTGGGCGTCGCCCAGCGGGCCATCGAGGCGGGCGAGATCGAGGCCAACGTGGTCAAGCTGCCGCTGGCCACCAACGCGCGGGCCAAGATGCAGGGCTTCAACGACGGTTTCGTCAAGTTGTTCTGCCGACCGCACACCGGGATCGTGCTGGGCGGCGTGGTGGTGGCGTCGCGCGCGTCCGAGCTGATCCTGGCGGTTTCTGTGGCCGTCCAGCAGCGGCTCACGGTCGACCAGCTCGCGCACACGTTCGCCGTCTACCCGTCGCTGTCCGGCTCCATCACGGAGGCCGCCCGCCGGCTCATGCAGCCCGGCGTGTCGATCTGATCTTCTCCCTCTCGGGGCCCCCACACGGCGTGGCGGGCCCTTTTTCGTGTCCGGGCGCGGGTGCGGGACGTTGACGTTTGTTGGTATGGACAGCAAACTAACTCACTGAGTTTGCGCAGCCGTCCGAAGGAGTGTCCATGCCCTATCGCCCCCCGCTGGTCGCGCACGAGTACTTCGTCGCCGACCCGCCCGAGCTGCCGGTTCGCGCACGAGGTGAGGGTGGACCGTCGGCGCTGACCACGGCCGAGCTGGTCGCGGCGGACGGCGCAGAGGTGCTGCTCAAGGCGGTCACCACAGCCGAGGAGACGCTGGTCGTCCAGGTCGGCGTGGCGGGCGAGGGCGTCATCCGGGTACGGCTGTCTGAGGACGTGAACGCCAGGCCGCGCTCCGAGAGGGCCATCTCGCTGGTGACCCCCGGCACGTATCCGGGGGCGCGTGCCGGGATCGCGCCGGGGGAGCCGATCGTGATCGACGCCGGGTCGCTGAGGGCGGAGATCAGCCTGGCGCCCTGGCATCTGCGGTTCACCGACGCGTCCGGCGCCACGCTGGTCGAGCAGGATCGCGGGCACACCGACATCAGCGGCAGGCTGCGTACCCTGCCGTTCGGGCGGTCCGCGTCCGGGGGCGCCCCCGTCGCCTACCACGAGAGCTTCGCCGCCGCCCCCGACGAGGCGTTCGCCGGGTTCGGCGAGTCCTTCACCCGGCTGGACAAGCGCGGGCAGCGGCCGGTCATGTGGAACTTCGACGCCTTCGGCGCCGAGTCGCAGCGGGCGTACAAGAACATCCCCCTGTACGTGTCCAGCAAGGGGTACGGCGTGCTTGTCGACAGCGGCGCGCCCACGGAGTTCGACGTGTGCCAGTCCACGCACAGCGTCGTGCAGATCCTGGTGCCCGACGACGTGATGGACTACTACGTGCTCGCCGGGCCGACGCCGTCCGAGGTGCTGGACCGTTACGACCTGCTGACCAGCCGGCCCGCGCTGCCGCCGAAGTGGGCGTTCGGGACCTGGATCTCCTCCGGGTTCTGCGTGGACAGCCAGGAACGGGTGCTGGCCAGGGCGCGGACGATCAGGGAACGCGGCATTCCGTGCGACGTGCTGCACCTGGACACGTACTGGCAGACCGACGGGCACTGGTCGGACCTGCGGTGGGACCCGGTGAACTTCCCCGACCCGGAAGGCATGCTGGCCGAGCTGGAGGGGATGGGGTTCAAGGTCTGTCTGTGGATGAATCCCTATATTTCCCACTTAAGCCCGACATTCGAGCAGGGCGCTAAAGCCGGATATTTCCTGAAAAACCAGGATGGGGAGGCGTACGTCGCCGACTGCTGGCACGGGTCGTTCCCCCGCTGCGGCATCGTCGACTTCACCAACCCGGCGGCGCTGGCCTGGTTCCAGGACCTGCTGCGCGGACTGCTGCGGCAGGGCGTCGCCGCCTTCAAGACCGACTTCGCCGAGGGCGTGCCGAGCGACGCGGTGGCGTTCAACGGCATGTCCGGCGCCGACCTGCACAACGTCTACACCCTGCTGTTCAACGACGCGGTCGCCGCCGTCACCCGCGAGGTCCACGGTCACGACCTGGTGTGGGCGCGGTCGTCGTACCTCGGGGGGCAGCGGCACAGCGCCCAGTGGAGCGGCGACACCTACACCAGCTACGCCGCCATGGGCAGCACGATCAGGGGCGGGCTCGCGCACGGCCTGTCCGGCGTGCCGTTCTGGAGCCATGACGCGGGCGGCTTCACCGGCCGGCCCTCCGACGACCTGTACGTGCGCTGGACCCAGTTCGGCGCGCTGTCTCCGCTGCTGCGCCTGCACGGCACGACCACCCGCGAGCCGTGGGAGTTCCCCGCCGTCGAGGAGCCGGCCGTCGAGGCGTTGAAGCTGCGTTACCGCCTGATGCCGTACATCTACTCGGCCGCCGTCGAGGCGGCGCGCACCGGCGCGCCGATGATGCGGGCGCTGTGCGTCGGCTACCCGGACGACCCGGTGGCCTGGCAGGCCGACCTGCAGTATCTGCTCGGCCGCGACCTGCTCGTGGCCCCGATGACGGCCCCCGAGGGCGTCCGCCAGGTGTACCTGCCGCGCGGTGAGTGGGTCGACTACTGGACGGGCGAGGTGCTCACGGGCTCCCGCTACGTGCGGGTCGCCAAGCCGCTCGACCAGATCCCCCTCTTCGTCCGCCATGGCGCGCTCATCCCGGTCACCGAGCCCGGCGATACGGTCGACGTGCCGGCGGAGATCACCCTCGTCGCCTTCGGGGGCGGCGACGGCACGGCCGAAATCCACGACGCGGACGGCGTGACGGTCGCCGTCGCCACCAGGGACGGCGACGTGCTGCGTGTCGCCGTCACCGGCCCGAAGCGCGTCACCGGGGTCGAGCTCGCCCCGGTGGCCGGCGCCCCCGCGCGGGCCGTCATCTCGTAACACTCCCTGGAGGGATCATGGTGAAGTTGAGAGGCGCGGCGGTGCTGGCCGCCGTCGCGCTGGCCCTGTCGGCCTGCGGCTCCGGCGCGGACAGCCCCGCCGACAGCGGGCAGCCGCGCGTGCTGAAGCTGTGGCACTACGAAACGGCCGACAGCGCCATGGGCAAGGCGTGGGCCGAGGCGATCAAGAAGTTCGAGGCGTCGCACCCGAACGTGACCGTCGCGTTCGAGGAGAAGGGCTTCGAGCAGATCCAGAAGACGGCGAGCATGGTGCTCAACTCCGACGAGGCGCCCGACCTCATGGAGTACAACAAGGGCAACGCCACCGCCGGGCTGCTGTCCAAGCAGGGTCTGCTCACCGACCTGACGGAGGAGGCCACCCAGCGCGGCTGGGACAAGCTGCTGCCCGGCGGCCTGCAGACCACCGCCAAATATGACGACCGGGGCGTCATGGGCACCGGCAACTGGTACGGCATCCCGAACTACGGCGAGTTCGTCATGGTCTATTACAACAAGGACCTGTTCGACAAGCATGGCGTCAAGGTGCCGACGACCTTCGAGGAGTTCACGGCCGGGCTGGACACGTTCGTCAAGGCCGGGGTGACGCCGATCGCGAACGCCGGCGCCGAATACCCGGCCCAGCAGATCTTCTACCAGCTCGCGCTGACCAAGGCGCAGAAGCCGTGGCTCGAGGCGTTCCAGTCCTACAAAGGCAAGGTGGACTTCCGCGGTCCCGAGTTCACCTACGGCGCCGACACGTTCGCCGACTGGGTGAAGAAGGGCTACATCGCCAAGAACTCGGCCGGGCTCGGGGCTGAGGACATGGGCGTGGCGTTCATGAACGGCGACTTCCCCGTCATGATCAGCGGGAGCTGGTGGTACGGCCGGATCGCCTCGACGGTCAAGGACTTCGAGTGGGGCCACTTCCTGTTCCCCGGTGCCACCATGTCGCCGGGTTCGAGCGGCAACGTCTGGGTCGTGCCGGAGAAGTCGGAGAACAAGGACCTGGCCTACGACTTCATCGACATCACTATGAGCAAGGACATCCAGAACCTGCTCGGCAACTCCGGCGGCGTCCCCGTGGCCGCCGACCCGGCCGCGATCACCGACGCGAAGAGCAAGGAGCTCATCGAGACGTTCAACAAGCTCACGACGTCGGACGGGCTGGCGTTCTACCCCGACTGGCCCGCGCCCGGCTACTACGACGTGCTGGTCGCCGGGGTCCAGAACCTCATCAACGGCAGCAAGACCTCCGCCGAGGTGCTGGACGAGATCGCGAGCCCGTACGAGGACAACCTTGCCGACATCGGTAACTAGCTCCATGAGGAAGGGGTACTGGCTCTACCTGATCCCCAGCCTGCTGCTGTTCACCGGCGTCATCGTGGTGCCGTTCCTGATGAACGTGGGCGCCAGCTTCACCCGCTGGTCGGGGGTGGGCACGCCCAGGTGGATCGGGCTCGACAACTACGCGCGGCTGCTGGGGGACGAGCGGTTCTGGGAGTCGTTCCAGCACAACGTGGCCCTGATCGTGGCCATGGCGATCGTGCCGACCGCGATCGGCCTCGTGCTGGCCGCCGCGTTGTTCGACTACATCGGCAGGCGGTTCGGGCCGCGTACGGCGTCGGCGTTGCGGGCGATGTACTACCTGCCGCAGGTGCTGCCGGTGGCGGTGGCCGGCGTGGTGTGGGGCTGGCTGCTGCACCCGTCGTACGGCGCGATCAACCAGGCTCTCGGGCTGGAGCTCGACTGGCTGGGCGATCCCGACCTGGCGCTGGCCACGGTCATGGCGGTCATGGTGTGGTTCCAGCTCGGCTACCCGGTGGTGATCTTCATGGCCGGGTTGCAGCGCGTGGACCCGGCCTACCACGAGGCGGCCGAGATCGACGGGGCCTCGTGGTGGCGCAGGTTCTGGCACATCACGATCCCGCAGATCCGCCCGGAGATCTTCGTGGTGCTGCTGACGTGCACGATCGCCGCGCTGAAGGTGTTCGGGCCGATCTTCGTGCTGACGCGCGGCGGGCCGGGGAACGCGACGATGGTGCCGTCGTACTTCTCGTACCTGAACTTCTTCCAGAAGAGCAACGTCGGGTACGGCTCCGCGATCGCCACGGTCCTCGCGCTGATCATCATCGTGGTGACGTTCCTGTTCCTGCGGGTCCAGGAGCGTGCGGAATGAGGGGGCCTGGGCGGTGGGCGGTGCTGTTCGCGCTGGTCGTGCTGGCGGTCGTGATGGTGGTGCCGTTCGTGATCGTGGCGCTCAACGCGGTCAAGTCGCCCGCCGAGTACAGCACGCAGGGCCCGCTGAGCCTGCCCGACGGGCTCTACCTCCAGGGGATCGTCGACTTCTGGAACCGGGTCGCGTTCGGCACGAAGCTCTGGAACAGCTTCCTGATCAGCGCGTCCGTGGCGGTGCTCGCCGTCGTGCTGTCGGTGCTCAACGCGTACGCGCTGGGCATCGGCCGGGTGCGCGGCCGGTTGTCGATCCTGGTGTTGTTCCTGGTGGCCAACACGCTGCCGCAGGAGGCGCTGGCGTACCCGCTCTACTACCTGGCCAAGGCCGTCGGCCTGTACGACACGCAGCTCGCGGTGATCATCGTGATGACGGTGATCCAGGCGGCGTTCGGGACGTACCTGCTGAGCGCGGTCCTGGGCCAGTTCCCGAAGGAGATCCTGGAGGCGGCGGCGATCGACGGCGCGGGGCGGTGGCGGTCGCTGTGGCGCATCGTGGTGCCGATCAGCCGGCCCACACTGAACGTCCTGCTGATCTTCTTCTTCATCTGGACCTGGAACGAGTTCTTCCTGCCGCTGATCTTCCTGATCTCCAACGACACCCAGACGGTGCCCGTAGCGCTGGCCGTCCTGCAGGGCGAGAAGTACATGGACGCCACCATGTCCAGCGCCTCGGCCCTGCTCGGCATCGTGCCGGCGGTCGCCTTCTTCCTGATCTTCCAACGCACGCTGACCCGGGGTGTGACGGTCGGCGCCATCAAGTGATGGAGAACCTTCATGCGATTAAGAGTTCCGTTGCCGGCCGTCTTCATGCTGGCGGGCTCGCTGCTCGCCGTGCCGTCCGCGCAGGCCGCGGACTTCCCGTTCCAGAATCCGCGGCTGCCGCTGGAACGGCGGGTGAGCGACCTGCTCGGCCGGCTCACGCTGCCGGAGAAGCTCGGCCTGCTGCACCAGTCGCAGCAGGCGATCCCGCGGCTCGGGATCGCGTACCACAAGAACGGCACCGAGGCGCTGCACGGCGTCGCCTGGTCCAACCACCGCGACGACGGCTGGGGCCAGAAGCTGGCCAGCGGCACGGTGTTCCCGCAGGCGGTCGGGCTGGCCAGCACCTGGGACCCGGCGCTGATCAAGAAGGTGGGCTCGGCCGTCGGTGACGAGACGCGCGGGTACAACGCCGTCGATCCGGTGCTGTGGGGGCTGCAGGTGTGGGCGCCCGTGGTGGACCTGTTGCGCGACCCGCGGGCGGGCCGCAACGAGGAGGGCTATGCGGAGGATCCGTACCTGACCGGGGCCGTCTCGACGGCGTACGGCAAGGGCCTGCAGGGCGACGACCCCTTCTATCTGAAGACGGCGCCCGTGCTGAAGCACTATCTGGCCTACAACAACGAGGCCGACCGCAGTCTCACCTCCTCCAACCTGACGCCGCGTCTCAAGCACGAGTACTACGAGGCGCCCTTCAGGGCGGCGATCTCGGCCGGCGCCGCGACCGGGGTGATGGCGTCGTACAACCTGGTCAACGGGCGGCCCAACCACGTCAACCCCGACCTGGACGCGGTGGTCAGGTCGTGGACGGACAGGACGCTCTACAACGTCAGCGACGCCTGGGGGCCGCACGCGCTCACCGACCTGGAGAAGTACTACGACACCAAGCCCGAGGCGTTCGCCGCCGTGCTGAAGAGCGGGCAGGACAGCTTCACGATCGACGACGGCCGGAGCGGGCCCCTGGCCGAGCAGCTCACGGCCGCGCTGGACCAGGGCCTCATCACCGTGGCCGACGTGAACCAGGCGGTGCGTAACGTCCTGTCCGTACGGACCCGGCTGGGGCACTTCGACCCCGACGGCGGGCCGTACCGGAAGATCACCGACGAGGTGATCAACAGTCCGGCGAACCAGGAGCTCAACCGTGAGACCGCGGGCAAGGCGGCGGTGCTGCTGCGCGACTCCGGGCTGCTGCCGCTGGCCGAGCCCAGGTCGGCGGCCGTGGTGGGACCGCTGGCCGGCAAGCTGTACCGCGACTGGTACTCCGGGGAGATGCCCTACCAGGTGACGCCGCTCGCCGGCGTCAAGGAACGCGTCGGCGACGTCACCACCGGCGAGGGCCTGGAGCGGATCGCGCTCAAGCACCTCGACTCCGGCAAGTACGTCACCGCCACCGGCACGGGCCCCGACGACAACGCCGCGCTGATCGACACCGCCCCCACTGCCGCCTCCCAGTGGGACCTGACCGACTGGACCGCCGGCGTGTCCACGCTGCGCAACGCGGGCAACGGCAAACTGCTCGGCGGCGACTGGCGCTCGCTCGACACCGACGACGACGAGCCGAACAACTGGTACGTCCAGCAGCAGTTCGCCCTGGAACGCCAGCCCGACGGCAGCTACCTGATCAGGTACGCCGGCTACGAGAACGTCGAGAGCTGGTACGCCCTCCCCGACCCGTACGTCAGCGTCTCCGCCGACGGAACGCTCGGCCTGGCGCCCAAGGCCGAGGCGGCCAGGTTCGGCAAGGAGGTCGTCTCGGACGGCGTCGCCGCGGCCGCCGCCCAGGCCGCCGAGGCCGAGGTCGCGATCGTGGTCGTGGGCAGCCACCCGTTCGTGGCCGGGCGCGAGTTCCACGACCGCGGCAACCTCCAGCTCGGTGACGGGCAACGGCGGCTGATCGAGGCCGTGCGCAAGGCCAACCCGAAGACCGTCGTCGTCCTGGAGACCAGTTACCCGGTCGTCGTGGACGCGCCGAACCTGCTGTGGACCACGCACGCGGGCTCCGAGACGGGTCACGCCGTCGCCGACGTGCTCTTCGGGGACGTCAACCCGGGCGGCCGGCTCACCCAGACCTGGCCGGCCACGGACGACCTGCCGAGCATCCTGGACTACGACCTGACCAAGACCGGGATGACGTACCTGTACGGAAAGGACAAGCCGCTCTACCCGTTCGGGCACGGGCTGAGCTACACCACGTTCGGCTACCAGGGGCTCCGGGCGCGCGGCGACGAGGTGAGCGTGAAGGTCACCAACACCGGCAGGGTCAGGGGCGACGAGGTGGTCCAGCTCTACACCCACCAGCGCGACTCCCGTTTCGAGCAGCCGGTCAAGCGGTTGCGCGGGTTCGAGCGGGTCACGTTGGACCCGGGTGAGTCGCGTACCGTGGCATTTCCCTTGAAGCGGTCGGACCTGGCCGTCTGGGACCACACCAGGAACAGGTGGGTCGTGGAGGACGCCACCCACGACGTCCTCGTCGGCTCCTCGTCCGAGCGGATCCGCCAGCGGACCACCCTGCGCGTCCACGGCGAGACCATCCCCACACGGGACCTGACCAGGACCACGCGGGCGATGGACTTCGACGACTATTCGGGCGTGGTGTTCGCGGACGAGACCAAGACCGGCGGCGACGTCGTCGAGGGCTCGGCGGGGGACTGGATCGCGTTCACCGGCGCCTCCTACGGCTCCCGCCTCACGGCCGGGGTGTCGTCGGTGAGCGGCGGCGCGATCGAGCTGCGCGCCGGCTCGCCGACCGGCCCGCTGCTCGGCACCGCGCGGGTGCCCGCCACCGGCGGGATCTACCAGTGGGGCACGACGAGCGCCACCGTCAAGGCCGGCAAGGGCAGCCTGTACGTCGTGTTCAAGGGCGACCTGCGGATCAGGGACTTCGCGCTGACTCAGTGATCTTGCCGTGATCGGTGTCCGGCAGACTCTGCGAACTGCTCGGACATCGAAGGGATCCCGATGAAGCGGATGATCGTCGCTGCGGCCATGGCCGTGCTCCTGGCCGCTGCCCCAGCCCAGGCCGCCGTGGCGGACCCGGTCAAGGCGTTGAAGGCCAAGCTGGGGACGGGCAAGGGGGTGACGTTCACCGACGTCACCTCCTTACTGGAGGACTCGAAGAAGACGACGTTCCTGCGGCGTAAGGGCAAGCTGCAGTTCGACAAGTCGGGCGTCGTCGCGTCCGACATCACCACCGACCACAAGAAGCACACCGGCGGCCTCTTCGACGACATGCGTCCCGTGAGCTCGGGGCGCTCGATCTGGGTCGGCGGGAAGGTCTACTCCACGGACCCGATGGTCGGCTCGGTGCCCAAGGGCAAGAAGTGGGGCAAGGACCTCATGCCCATGCCCGGCGGCTTCAGCGGCGTCTACTCCCAGGTGGTGAATCCGGCCGAGCCGGCCACCCTCAAGGCCCTGCTCAAGGGCGAGCGGAACGGCCGCACGTACTCCGGGAAGATCTCCTACAGCGACCTCGCGAAGGTGTCGCCGTGGTTCCGGGCCGCGATGCCGTTGAGCAGGGGCGACACGGCGGTCATCTCGTACAGGCTCACGCTCGACGCCCGCAACCTGCCCCAGAGGCTGGTCGCCGCCCATCTGGCGGCCATCCATGTCCTCGAGGGCGTCGACGCCGGCGACAGCCGGTTCAGCACGGAGACCCGCTACTCGGGCTGGGGCTCCCGGGTCCGCATCACCGCACCGCGCGGCTAGCCATCCGGTTGCGCCCATTGGATAGTGGTGTTATCTATACGTAGATAGCGCCATTATCCAAGGAGGGGCGTATGACGCTCATCGTGTTGCTCGTCGCCACGCTGGTGTTCCGTTCGCTGGGCGCGCTCGGCGTGGGCCGGTTCGGCACGTGGCGGGTGAGCGCCGTCCATGGGCTGGCGGTCATGATGGTGATGACCGCCAGTGCCCACTTCGTGCCGGCCGGCGTGACCTTCATGCCCAACCGCGCCGACATGGCGGCCATGGTGCCGCCGTTCGTGCCGTTCCCCGCGTTCATGGTCTACCTGTCTGGGGTGCTCGAGCTGGCCGGGGCCGTGGGCCTGGTGCTCCCGGCCACCAGGCGGGTCGCGGCGATCTGCCTGGCGCTGCTGTTCGTGGTGCTGCTGCCGGCGAACATCTACGCCGCGATGGAAGAGGTCGGGGAGTGGTCGCCCTTGTGGCAGCGGATCCCCGAGCAGGTCGTCTACATCGCGGTGGCGCTCATGGGCGCCGTCAGAAGGTCCTCGGAGCGCGTGAGTTAATTCGTTGTGCGTCCAAACTATTGACCTCGGCCGCGCGCGTGTGTGAGCCTTCTTGATGAGCTCATGCGCGAAGGCGCGGTGACGGTCAGGGTCCTGCATTCTGCTCGTGCATAGCGGTCATCTGACGCCTTTGGCTCGCCTGCCGGCGTGCCTGGAAAGGAAGAGCCGCGCATGCGAAGAAGATTGTTCGTCATGCTCGCGACCGTCGCCGTCCTGCTCGTGGCTGCGGTCGTGCGGATGTCGCCGGTCTCGGCCGTGGCCTCGGACCCGTACGCGTACAAGAACGTGCGGATCGACGGCGGCGGTTTCGTGCCCGGCATCATCTTCAACCAGACGGAGCGGAACCTGATCTACGCCCGTACCGACATCGGCGGGGCGTACCGGTGGAGCCAGTCCACCAAGTCCTGGACCCCCTTGCTCGACTGGGCCGGCTGGGACAAATGGGGCTACAACGGGGTGATCAGCCTCGCCACCGACCCGGTGGAGACCAACCGCGTGTACGCCGCCGCCGGCATGTACACCAACGACTGGGACCCCAACAACGGCGCGATCCTGCGTTCGACCGACAAGGGCGACACCTGGCAGGTCGCGCCGCTGCCGTTCAAGCTGGGCGGCAACATGCCCGGCCGCGGCATGGGCGAGGCGCTGTCCGTCGACCCGAACAAGAACAACGTCCTCTACTTCGGCGCCCCCAACGGCAACGGCCTGTGGCGCAGCACCGACTACGGCGCGACCTGGGCGAAGGTGACGAGCTTCCCCAATGTCGGCGACTACGCCCAGGACCCGAACGACTCCACCGGCTACCTCAGCCACGAGCCGGGCGTGATCTGGGTGACGTACGACCCGCGCTCGTCCGCCAAGGGCACCGCCACCAAGACCATCTACGTGGGCGTCGCCGACAAGGCGAACAGCGTCTACCGCACCACGGACGCGGGCGCCACCTGGCAGCGCGTGGCCGGCCAGCCCACCGGCTACCTGCCGCACAAGGGCGTGCTCGACCCGGTCAACGGCTACCTGTACATCGCCACGAGCGACACCGGCGGGCCGTACGACGGTGGCAAGGGCGACGTGTGGCGCTACGCCACCGCGACCGGAGCCTGGACGCAGATCAGCCCCATCCCGTCCTCCAGCGCCGACGACTACTTCGGCTACAGCGGCCTGACCGTTGACCGGCAGCATCCGGGCACGCTCATGGTCGCCACCCAGATCTCCTGGTGGCCGGACGTGATCTTCTTCAGGTCGACGGACTCCGGTGCCACCTGGACCCGCGTGTGGGACTTCGGCTCGTACCCGAACCGCACCTTCCGCTACAAGATGGACATCACCGAGAACCCGTGGCTGACGTTCGGCGGCAATCCGCAACTCCCCGAGGTCACGCCGAAGCTCGGCTGGATGACCGAGTCGCTGGAGATCGACCCGTTCGACTCCAACCGGATGATGTACGGCACCGGCGCCACGATCTACGGCACCGAGGACCTCACCAAGTGGGACTCGGGCACCCAGTTCACCATCAAGCCCATGGCCAAGGGCCTGGAGGAGACGGCCGTGCTCGACCTGATCAGCCCGCCGAGCGGCGCGCCCCTGGTCAGCGGCCTGGGTGACATCGGCGGGTTCCGGCACGCGAACCTGGACGCCGTACCGCCGATGATGTTCACGGCGCCGAACTTCACCTCCACCACCAGCCTCGACTACGCGGAGAAGTCCCCCTCGATCATGGTCAGGGCGGGCAACTTCACCGACGCCGACCGCCCGAACGACAGCCACGTCGCCTTCTCCACGGACGGCGGCGCGAACTGGTTCCAGGGCACGGAGCCGGGCGGCGTCAACGAGGGCGGCACGGTCGCGGCGGCGGCCGACGGCTCCCGCTTCGTGTGGGCGCCCAGGGGCGTGACCCCGGTCTACTCGGTCGGCTACGGCAACTCGTGGCAGCAGGCGTCCGGCCTGCCCACGGACGCGATCGTGGAGTCCGACCGGGTGAACGCGTCCAAGTTCTACGGCCTCAGCGGCGGCCGCCTGTACGTCAGCACCAACGGCGGCGCCACCTTCACCGCCACCGCGGCGACCGGCCTGCCCGCCGGCGGCAAGTTCAAGGCGGTGCCCGGCCGGGAGGGCGACCTGTGGCTGGCCGGCGAGGGCGGCCTGTGGCACTCCACCAACAGCGGCGCCTCGTTCACCAAGGTCTCCGGGATCACCGAGTCGGTGAACGTCGGCTTCGGCAAGGCGGCGCCCGGGGGGACGTACATGGCGATCTTCACCGTCGCCGCGATCGACGGCGTCACCGGCCTGTACCGCTCGGACGACGCCGGGACGACCTGGGTCCGCGTCAACGACGACAAGCACCAGTACGGCAACATGGGCGAGGCGCTCACCGGCGACCCGCGCGTGTACGGGCGCGTCTACCTGGGCACGAACGGCCGCGGCATCATCTACGGCGACCGCACCGGCCCACCCGTCACGGTCACCCCCACCGTCACCCCGACGGTGACCCCCACGGTGACCCCCACCGTCACGCCGACGACGGGCACCGGCTGCACGGCCACGTACAAGCCGGGCAGTCAGTGGCCGGGCGGCTTCGGGGCCGAGGTGGCGGTCCAGAACACCGGCGCCTCGCCGATCACCGGCTGGAAGGTCACCTGGACCTGGTCGGGCAACCAGCAGATCAGCCAGATCTGGAGCGGCACCCGGACCCAGACGGGCGCCGACGTGAGCGTCGTGAACGTGTCGTACAACGGCAACCTTGCCCCGAACGCGTCGACGTCGTTCGGCTTCAACGGCACCTACACCGGCACCCACACCCCACCCACCACCCTCACCTGCGCCGGCGAATAGCGCCCTGCGCATCGACCACACGCAGCACGAGGGCCCCCCGCGATTGCGGGGGGCCCTCGCCCACGTCGCCGGCCGTCCACGGCTCATCATTGATCCTCCCGCTTCTCCTCAGCACGGTATCCGGCGTGACGCGCCTGCGCCGGCCGAATCGATAGCGGCCTGTCAGGGGCGCAGCAGTTCGTACGCCGCGTACGCCGTGACCCCGTACGCCAGGTGGGGGAGGGCGTCGGAGAGCCAGGAGGAGGGCGGCCACTGGCGGGGGTCGGTCACACCCATGGCCATCAGCGGGCCGTTCGAGCCGGTCATGGCCAGGGCCGTGAGCGTGAGCACCCCGACCGGGCACGACGGGCGCCGCCCGGCCGTGAGCAGGCCGTAGCAGACGGCCGCGCCCGCGCCGGTCGCGTAGCCGAGGAGGGAGCCGAGGGCGTCCCTGCGGTTGGAGGCGTGCTCCTCCTCCCCGAGGTCGAGGTGGGCGCGGTCGGCCAGCTTGGACACGGCCCGCTGGGGCGTGGTGCTGGCCCCGCGCGCCCGGATCACCATGTCGAGGTAAGTGGCGATATTGAGCGCACTGGTGCCGGCGGCGCCCGCGATCAGGCCGTTCACGAGTGTGTGCATGTCACGGCGACTACCCCGGCGAGCCCCCGGCAGTCAGCCCTTGATGGCCCCCACGATGACGCCCTTGGTGAAGTGGCGCTGGACGAAGGGGTAGAAGAGGAGGGCGGGGATCACGGCGATCACCACGATGGCCATCTTGATCGCCAGGGTCGGCGGCGCGTCGCCGGTCACCCCCGCCGTTGCGGCGGGCAGGGGGTTGGAGTCGACGACGTACTGCCGCAGGATCAGCGCCAGCGGCCACCTGCGCGTGTCGTCCATGTAGAGCATGGCGTTGAACCACGCGTTCCAGTAGCCGACCGCGTAGAACAGCGCGACGACCGCGGTGACGGCCTTCGACATGGGCAGGATGATGCGCCACAGGATCCGGAACTCCCCGGCCCCGTCGATGCGCGCGCTGTCCATGATCTCCCGTGGGATGTTCATGAAGAACGACCGCAGCACCACCACGTTGAACGCGGAGACGGCCGTCGGCAGGATCAGCGACCAGTAGCTGTCCTTCAACCCGAGCCCACTCACCATCAGGTAGACGGGGATGATGCCGGGGAAGAACACGAACATCAGCAGGACGCTGAACAGCAGCGGCCGGTGCAGGAACGATCCCGGCCGCGTCAGCGAGTACGCCCCCAGCACGCTCACCGTGACGCTGACCAGCGTCCCGGCCACGGTCACCCCGGTGCTCACCAGCACCGCCCGGCTGACCACGGTGTCGGAGAAGATCTGCCGGTACGCCTCGAACGTGATCCCGTCGGGCACCAGCACCAGCCCGCCCACCCGGTTGACGGTGGCCGCGGAGCTGAGGCTGGTCAGCACGATCGTGTAGAGCGGCCCCAGCACGATCAGCACGATCAGGGTGATCAGCGTGCCCTTGCCGAGCCGCCCGGCCGGCGACGGCCGCTCCTCCCACGGCGCGAGCCCGGCGGGCTTCCTGGGACGAAGCCTGGAGGTCAGGACGGTCATGATTTCGAATACACCCCTCGCTCGCCGAGCGCGTGCGCGACCCGGTTGGCCGCCAGGATGAGCAGCAGCCCGACCAGGCCCTTGAACAGCCCGGCCGCCGCGCCGTACCCGAGGTCGCCGGTACGCAGGCCGGACCAGTAGACGAACGTGTCGAACACCTCGGAAGCCTCGCTGCCGACGGCGCTGCGTTGCAGCATGAACTGTTCGAAGCCGACGTTCAGCGAGTCGCCGAGCCGCAGGATGAGCAGCAGGACGATCACCGGGCGCAGGCCGGGCAGCGTGATGTGCCACATGCGGCGCCATCGGCGGGCGCCGTCCACGGCCGCGGCCTCGTACAGGTTCGGGTCGATGGTGCTGAGGGCGGCCAGGAAGATGATCGCGCCCCAGCCGGCGTCCTTCCAGATCGTCTGGGAGGTGATGAGCAGGATGAACGTGTCGGAGTTCGTCATCCAGTCGAGGGCCTCGTACCCGCGCTCGCGCAGGAGCTGGGCCAGCAGTCCCGCGCCCCCGAACATCTGCTGGAAGATGGCCACGACCAGCACCCAGGAGAAGAAGAACGGCAGGTAGACGACACCCTGTACGAACGCCCGCAACTTGGCGGAGACGATGCTGTTCAGCAGCAGCGCCAGCATGATCGGCACGGGGAAGTAGAAGACGAGCTGGAAGGCGGTGATGGACAGGGTGTTCGCCATCGCCCGGAGGAACTGCTGGTCCTCGAAGAGCAGCGCGAAGTTGGTGAAGCCGATGATCGGGCTGCCCAGGATGCCGTCGACGTACGGGTCGTAGTCCTGGAAGGCGATGACGTTGCCGAGCGCCGGGACCCACCAGAATCCGGCGACCACCAGCAGCATCGGCAGGTTCATCACCAGCAGCGGCCAGTCCCTGCGCAGCTTGGCCCGCCAGGAGGGCCCGGCCGGGCCGGGGGCCGTTCCCGGCGGGGGCGTGCCGCGCCGGATCGGTCTCCTGGCCGTCACGAGACCCATGAGAGGCTCCCCGGGGTCATGAAAAGCTCCTCACAGTCGGCCGTTCTCCCGCGCGACCTTCATGTAGAACTCCCGCGCCTCGTTCCCGCCCTGCTCCTGCCAGTCCTTGACGATGCTGGGCCACTCGGACACGGGACGCTTGCCGCGGAAGATCTCCTGCATCTTGTCCTCGGTGGGCGTGACCAGGCCCGCCATCTTGGCCGGCCGCTCCACCCGGATCCCCACGAACGGGTCGTTCTCCAGGAGCTTCGAGGCGGTGGTCGACCAGTCCCACAGGCCCTGGACGAGGCCCTCGTACTGGCTCATCGCGTTGGCGTTCGGGCGGCCGGCCAGGAACAGGTACGTCGGCGCGACCTCCTTGCGCCCCAGCGCGGTCTGCTTGACCTTGCCGTCCTCGACGTCGTAGTGCTCGCCCTCGACGCCGTTGTTGACCAGTTCGTACTCCTGCGTGCCGAACGGCGCCGAGCACCAGTTGGCCAGCGCCAGCAGTTCGCGGGTGCGGGCGTCGCCGAGTCCCTTCTTGATGAAGCAGAACATGCTGGCGGGGTCGTTGCGCCACATGATGGGCGTGCCGCCTGGCTTGGCCGGGTAGGGGGCGACGATTTGCTGATCGAAGTCGGGGTTGTCGGGCTGGAAGCGGCCCAGGTTCTCGTGCCAGGAGCCGAGTCCGTCCCGGTAGATGACCATCTGGCCGCTGCCGAAGATGCCCTTGTTGTCGGCGTCCTTGTTGGCCACGACGTCGGGGTGGATGTAGCCGGCGTCGAAGAGCTTGGTGAGGAACTCGATCGACGCGATCCACTCGGGGGTCTCGTACTTGTACTCGAGCGTGCCGTCGCTCTTCTTGCGCCACTCGCGCGGCGCGCCGAAGGCCCGCTGGAGCTCCTGGTCCATGCCGCCGCCGAACGCCCAGCGCTGCTTCTTCGCGTCGGTGATGGCCTTGCCGAGCGCGACCAGGTCCTCGGCGCTCTTGGGGTGCTCCAGGCCCAGCTCAGCGAGGATGTCCTGGCGGACGAACGTGGCGAACGGGAACGGGTCGTTCTGCCAGGGGATGCCGTGCAGGACGCCGCCGAAGACGCCGTACTGCCAGGCCGCGGTGTCGTAGTTGGCCAGCATCGGGAACTCCTTGGCCTTGTCCCCGGCCAGGTAGGGCGACAGGTCGGCGAAGAGCGTGTTGGCCGCCTGGGTGAAGCGGGCGAGCTTGATGAGCTCCCATTCGGGCACCTGGAGCATCTCGGGCACGTCGCCGCTGGCCAGCAGGGTGCTCAGTTTCTGCCCGTACGTGTTGCCGTCAGAGATGTTGAACCGGACGGCGCCCCCGAGACGCTTGTTGACGGTGTCGTAGTAGGAGTTGTCGCCCAGGCCCGGTGGCACGGTGCCCCACAGCGGCGTCATCGCGGTCACCTCCTTGCCGCTGGTCAGCGGCTTGGTGGTGATGGCCTGCACCATCGTGGCCGGACGCGTGAGGAAGCCGGGCTGGACGAACTCGCTGCCGGGCAGGTCCGGGCTGAGCCCGGGGATCTCGAACGGGACCCGCGTCGGCACCAGGCTCTTCAGCTTGTCGGCAGCCACGGCGGTGCCCTTGGACACGGTCCTCTTCTCAGCGCAGCCCGCTACCAGAACGCTCGCACCGACGAGGCCGAGGAACCCGCGGCGAGTCGTGTTGATCGGCATGGCTCGCTCCCTTCTCCGAGTAGGGGGCGAAGCCCCCGAGGTGTGGGTCTTGGTGTTGGGTGTTGGTTGTCTTTTCTGGGGGTGCTTGGGGGGCGAAGCCCCCCAAGGGGCCTTTATAGTTAGTTGGTATTGCGACCAAACAAATTAGTAGACTGTGACCGCAGCCACAAGGGACCGGCATGGTCACAGGTTGGTGCCGATGCGAAATCCGCGATGCGGACTGCCGCTATGGCGCCGACCGGACAAGACGGCCCGGCGGCGGTCCGGCCGAGGTTGGTGAAGGGAGCCCGCGATGCGGCATGCTGGGATCATCTCTTGGCGGGAACGGGGCTGATATTGATCACTTCTACGACCGGCCCGCAGCCGGCCGACTTCGCCGACGTCCGGGCCACGAACCTCGCGGTCGTGCTCCGGTTCGTCCGCGAGCACGCGCCCTGCTCGCGGGCCGGCATCGCCGCCTCCACGGGGCTCAACAAGGCGACGGTGTCGAGCCTGGTCGCGGACCTCATCGACCGGCGGCTGGTGCGTGAGACGGGGTTGACCGAGAACCGGGTGGGGAGGCCCGCCACGATGCTGGTCCTGGACGGCTCACCGTACGCGGCGATCGGGGTCCAGATCGACGCGGACTCCGTGTCGGCCGTGGCCACCGACCTCGCGGGGGAGCGGCTGCTGACCTGGCGACGCGCGTTCTCCGGCGGCGACTCCGTCAACCAGGGCGTGGCCGGCATCGGCGCGATCGTCAGGCGCGTGGTCAACCGCATGGCCAAGGAGGAGCGCCAGGTCCTCGGCCTGGCCGTGGCCGTGCCAGGCCTGGTCGACGCGCAGGGCGCCGTACGCCACGCGCCCAGCCTCGGCTGGCACGACGCCGACCTCGCCGGCGACCTGACCAAGGCGCTGCGCGACCCCGGCTTCCCCATCCAGGTCGACAACGACGCCAACCTCGCGGCCCTGGCCGAGCAGCGTTTCGGCGCCCACGCCGGCGCCGGCGACCTGATCTACCTCACCGGCGAGCCGGGCGTCGGCGCCGGGATCATCCTGGACGGGCGGCTGCGCCGCGGCGGCCTCGGCTACAGCGGCGAGATCGGCCACGTGCAGCTCGACCCCGTGGGCCCCGCGTGCCACTGCGGCCGGCGCGGCTGCCTGGAGGCCATGGCCGGCATCGGCGCCGTGCTGGGCAGGACCCCCGAGCCCGCCGAGGTCCAGCTCGAGATCGAGGAGACCGTACGCCTCGCGCGGGCCGGCGACGCCCGCACCCTGGCCAGGTTCGAGTCGGCCGGCCGCAACCTGGGCAGGGGCGTGGCCATCCTCGCCAACCTGCTCAACCCCGAGGTGGTGATCCTCGGCGACCACTACGTCCCGCTCGCGCCCTGGCTGCTCCCCGCGGTCCGCGACGAGCTGGACGAGCGCGTCATCGCCGCCGGAGCGGGCGGATGCCAGGTCGTGGCCTCGACGCTGGGCCACGACGCGGCCGCGCTCGGAGGCGCCGCGAGGGTGCTCGACTCCGTCGACTCGGGAAGATTGCCGGGAGGATTGTCGCGAATCCCTTGACCTTGGTCACGAGGAAGTGCACCCTTCAGTCAACCCACCGAAATGTCCGCGTAACTTCCCCAGGCCGGTCGTCGAAGCGCTTCGACACTCTCAGAGGGATGATGATGCACGAATCCTTCCGCGACCCAGCGGTCCCGCTTCCCGACCGGATCGACGACCTGATGAGCAGGCTCACACTCGACGAGAAGATCGGCCTGCTGCACCAGTACCAGGCGCCGGTCGAGCGGCTGGGCCTCGGCGCGTTCCGCACCGGCACCGAGGCCCTGCACGGCCTGGCCTGGCTCGGCCCGGCCACCGTGTTCCCGCAGGCCGTCGGGCTGGCCTCGACGTGGGACCCGGAGCTGGTGCGCAGGGTGGGCGAGGCCACCAGCGACGAGGTGCTCGCCTTCCACCACAAGGACCCGGCGGGCGCGGGTCTCAACGTGTGGGCGCCCGTGGTCAACCCACTGCGCGACCCCCGGTGGGGGCGGAACGAGGAGGGCTACTCGGAGGACCCGTGGCTCACCGGCCTCATGGCCACGGCCTACGCCCACGGGCTTCGTGGGAGCGCTCCCGGCGTTCTCAAGACGGCTCCGACGCTCAAGCACTTCCTCGCCTACAACAACGAGACCGACCGCTGCACGACCTCCAGCGGGCTGCCGCCGAGGGTGCTGTGGGAGTACGAGCTGCCCGCCTTCAGACCGGCCGTCGAGCAGGGCGCGGCGGTGGCCGTGATGCCGTCGTACAACCTGGTCAACGGGCGGCCCGCGCACCTCAGCCCGCTGATCGGGCAGGTCTTGCGCGCCTGGGCGCCCGACCTCCTCGTCGTCAGCGACGCGTACGCGCCGGCCAACCTGACCGCGTTGCAGGGCTACCACGAGACGCTGCCCGAGGCGTACGCGCACGCGGTCAAGGCCGGGCTGGACAGCTTCACCCAGGACGACGACCGCTCTGAGGCCACCCTCGGCCACCTGCGCACGGCGCTCACCCAGGGCCTGCTGGCCGAGTCCGACGTCGACACGGCCGTGCGGCACGCGTTGTCGCTCAGGTTCAGGCTGGGCGAGTTCGACCCGGCGACGCCGTACGACGACATCACCGACGGCGTGGTCAACTGCCCCGAGCACCAGGCGCTGGCCAGGGAGGCGGCGCGGCGCTCGTTCGTGCTGCTGAGGAACGACGGGCTGCTGCCGCTCGACGAGAGCGTCACCAGGGTCGCGGTGATCGGGCAACTCGGCGACGCGCTGATGGAGGACTGGTACAGCGGCACCTTGCCCTACGCCGTCACCGCCCGCGCCGGGCTGGCCGAGCGTTGCGAGACGATCTTCTGTGAGGCCGTGGACCGAGTGACGCTGACCTCCGAGGCCGGTCCCGTGGCGGCCGACCCGGCGGGCGGGCCGCTGCGCGTGGGGGCGTCCGAGGCGGGCGCGTTCGACCTGTTCGACTGGGGCGGCGGTGCCTATGCGCTGCGGGCGGTGGTGACCGGGCGGTTCGTGTCCGCGGACGACCTGACGCTGGTGAACGACCAGCCGGGGCCGAACGGGTGGGAGGTGCGGCAGACGTTCCGGATGGAGGAGCGTCCGCGCGGCACGCTTGCCCTGCGGCACATCTCCACCGGCCGCTACGTCGGCGCGGGCGAGGACGGCGTGCTGCGCCTGGTGGACGACGCCGACCAGGCCGTGTGGCTGGCCATGGACGTGGTCAGGAGCGGCACCGAGCAGGCCGCCAGGGCAGCCGCGGGCGCCGACGTGGCGGTCGTGGTGGCCGGCGACCATCCCCTCGTGAACGGCCGGGAGACCGAGGACCGCATGACGCTGGCCCTCGCCGCCGCCCAGGACGCCGTGGTGGGGGCGGTGCGCGCGGCGAACCCGCGTACCGTCCTGGTGCTCACCAGCGGCTACCCGCTCACCTGGACCGACGACGACCTGCCCGCCGTGGTGTGGTCCGCGCACGGCGGCCAGGAGTACGGCCACGCCCTGGCCGAGATCCTCTTCGGCGACGCCGACCCCGAGGGCCGCCTCACCCAGACGTGGTACCGCTCCGAGCAGGAGCTGCCCGACCTGCTCGACTACGACATCATCGCCTCCGACGCCACCTACCTGTACTTCCGCGGCCTCCCGCTGCACCCCTTCGGCCACGGCCTCAGCTACACCACGTTCGAGTACGCCGACCTGCGCGTACGCCTGGCCGACGGCGTGCTGCACGCCGAGGTAACGGTCACGAACACGGGATCGCGGGACGGCGTCGAAGTCGTCCAGTTCTACACCCACCAGCAGCGCTCCCGCGTCAAGCAGCCGCTACGCCGCCTGCGCGGCTTCGAGAAGGTACGCCTCGCGCCCGGCGAGAGCCGTACGGTCACGCTGACGCTGCCCGTCTCCGAGCTGGCGTTCTGGGACGTGACGAGGAGCAGGTTCGTCGTGGAGAGCGCGCCGCATCAGCTCATGGCCGGCCGCAGCGCCACCGACCTGCGCCTGCGCGCCCGCTTCGACGTCGAGGGCGAGACCATCCCGCCCCGCTCCGGCCTGCTGCGCGGCGCCGAGCACGACGAGTACGACGCGATCACGTTCGTGGACGAGACCAAGGTGGACGGCGACGCCGTCCGGTCCTGCGCGGAGGGCGCCTGGATCCTGTTCAGGCAGGTGGACCTGACCGGCAGCATGACCTGCGTGGCCACGGCGGGCAGCGCGGAGGGCGGCATGATCACCGTCCGCCTCGGCGACCCGCTCTACGGCCAGGTCATCGGCGCCTTCCCGGTGCCCAGGACCGAGCGCTACGCCTACCACACCGGCACGGCCTCGCTCGCGGCCGTGGACGGCGTACATGATCTCTACGTGGTGTTCGAGAACGACGGTGTGACGCTGGCCGCGCTCGACTTCGGAGCCGGCGCTTGAGCGGGCGCACGGTCACGATCTCCGACGTCGCCAGGCACGCGGGCGTGGCCGTCAGCACGGTCTCGTACGTGCTCAGCGGCAAGCGGACGATCTCGGCCGAGACCAGGCGGCGGGTGCTCGACAGCGTCAGCGCGCTCGGCTACCACCCCAACGCCGGCGCCCGCGCCCTGGCCAGCAAGCGCTCCAACGTGATCGCGCTGGTGCTGCCGCTGCGCGCGGGCATGCACGTGCCCGTCCTGATGCGCTTCGCCAGCGCGGTCGTCACCGCCGCCCGCCGCTTCGACCACGACGTGCTGCTGCTGACCGCCGACGAGGGCACCGCGGGCATCCGGCGGGTGGCCGCGAGCGCCCTGGTGGACGCGCTGGTCCTCATGGACGTCGAACTGGACGACCGCCGCGTGCCGCTGCTGCGCGAGCTGGCCGAGCCCAGCGTCCTCATCGGCTTCCCCGCCGAGCCCGCCGGGCTGACCTGCGTGGACCTCGACTTCGCGGCCGCCGGCGCGCGCTGCGTCGAGCACCTGGCCGAGCGCGGTCACGAGGAGATCGCGCTGCTCGGGGCCCCGTCCGTGGTGTACGAGCGCGGGACCGGATTCGCCCGGCGCACCCGGGAGGGGTTCGTCGCGGCGGTGGACGCGCACGGGCTGGGGGGCGTGGCGCTGCCCTGCGAGGAGACGTTCGACGAGGTGTACGAGACCGTACGCGACCTGCTCCTCGACCGCCCCTCCCTGTCCGGCCTGGTCGTGCACAACGAGGCGGCGGTCGGCCACGTGCTGGCGGCACTGCGCCAGCTGGGCCGCCGGGTGCCGCGCGACGTGGCCGTGATCGCGATCTGCCCCGACGACGTGGCCGAGCGCGCAGGTCCGCCGCTCACCTCGGTGCTGATCCCGGCGGAGGAGGTGGGCAGGGAGGCCGTGCGGCTGGTCATGGACAAGCTGGAGGGCCGTACGGTGCCGGACTCCACCCTCCTCACCCCGCTCCTCGCCGTCCGCTCCAGCACCTGACCCGGAAACACCCAAGTTTGCGGAAGGTAATCATTCGAGAACTCAGGGTGCGCTAATTCTGTCGGTTATTTAGCCGTATGTGGTTCAGTGTCCTTTTCCTCGGGCAGGCAGCCGAAGGCGAAGGAGGGAACTGTATGAGTGTGCAACCGGCGGCTACCAGTCAGGTGGCCGGGCGTCCGTCACCGACAGGCTTGGCCGACGTCATCGACACGATCCTCGACAAGGGTCTCGTGATCGATGCCTATGTCAGGGTCTCGCTCGTCGGCATCGAGATTCTGACGATCGACGCCCGCGTCGTCGTGGCCAGTGTGGACACCTACCTGCGTTTCGCCGAGGCCGCCAACCGGCTGGACATGTCCGAGACCGGTGAGCAGGGCCTGCCCGAAGTCCTGGAGCAGACGAAGGGCACTCCGAGCGTGGACAAGACGAAGAAGGTGGTCCAGGGAGTGCTGGAGGCGGCCGACGAGAAGCTCACCGATCTCGCCGACCAGGCCGCGGAGACGCGCCAGAAGGCACCCAGGAAGCAGAGGGAAGAGTAAGCGAGATGGGACGATCCACCAAGGTTTCCAGTGCCTCCGTGCCCAAGCAGGCGACCCGCCGCGGCCAGAACCTGGCCTCGTACGTCTACGGCGTCGTGCCCGCCGATCTCAAGGCGGCCCCGGAGGATCGCGGGCTCGGTGATCCGGCCGGCGAGGTTCAGCTCGTACGCCATGGCGAGATCGCCGCCCTCATCAGCGACGTCGACGTCGACCAGCCCCTGGGGCAGCCCGGCGACTACCTGGCGCACGAACGGCTGCTCGACGCGACCGCCGCCCAGGCGCCCGTGCTCCCGTTCCGCTTCGGAGCGGTGATGTCCGATCCGGACGCGATCGTGGAGGAGCTGCTCAAGCCGTACCACGACGAGTTCCGCGCGGCGCTGGACGAGCTGAAGGGACAGGCCGAGTACATCCTCAGGGGCCGTTACGTCGAGCAGGCCGTGATCGCGGAGGTGCTCGGGGAGAACCGGGAGGTCGCGCGCCTGCGTGAGGCCATCCGCAACCGGCCGGAGGACGCCACCAGGAACGAGCGGATCAGGATCGGCGAGATCATCGCCGCCTCGATCGAGGTCAAGCGCGACGCCGACACGAACCTGGTGCTCGACCTGTTGTCCGGGCACTTCACCTCGGCGGTCATCCGCGAGCCGACGCACGAGCGGGACGCCGTCCACGTGGCGCTGCTCGCCAGGACCGGCGAGCAGCAGGAGCTGGAGCGGGTGGCGAACGAGCTCGCCGAGCGCTGGACGGGGCGGGTGGATCTCCGCCTGTTCGGGCCGCTCGCGCCGTACGACTTCGTCACCGCGCAGACGGGAGGGGCGTGACGGTGGGCCCGCTGGGACTGATCCTCGGCCTGCCGCTCGCGCCGGTGCGCGGGCTGGTCTGGCTCGCCGAACGCATCCAGGAGCAGGCCGAGCTCGAGCTGCACGACCCGACCTCGATCCGGCACCAGCTGGAGGAGATCGAGGCGGCCAGGCGGGCCGGGGAGATCACCGAGGAGGAGGAGAGCCGGGCGGTGGCGCGGGTGCTCCAGGGGATGACCACGACGGGACGGAGGTGACCCGATGGCCGCCAGACGTCCCGCCGCCGAGCGGCGCGGCCCTGAACCCGTCGAGCGGCGCGGCCGGGAGTCCGTCGAGCGGAGCCGCCCCGAGCCCGTCGAGCGGAGCGGCCCTGAGCCGGTCGAGCGGCGGGCTCGCGAGCTGAGCGCCGCGACGGCCGGAGAGGCCGGGCTGCGGCACATCGCCGACCTGACCGCCAGGGACATCGAAGGCGTCACAGCGGTCCAGCCCACCGAGGAGGGCTGGGTGGTCGGGGTGGAGGCCGTCGAGGACCGCCGCATCCCATCATCAGGCGATCTTCTCGCACTGTACGAGGTCGAGCTGGATACGGAGGGCAGCTTGCTGTCATATCGGAGAATCAGGCGATACCGACGGGCCAACGCCGACCAGGGAGAGGCGTACTGATGGACAGGACGTCCTCGCCCATCGTTCGCCAGGCCTACGGTGCGGGCCCGATGGGTCGCGAGCCGGCCAACCTCGGCGACATCCTGGAGCGCGTACTCGATCGCGGCGTGGTGATCGCCGGCGACATCCGGGTGAACCTGCTGGACATCGAGCTGCTCACGATCAAGCTGCGCCTCCTGATCGCCTCCGTGGACACCGCCAGGGAACTGGGCATCGACTGGTGGGAGCACGACCCGTGGCTCAGCGGCAGGGACCGCGAGCTGGTCGACGAGAACCGCAGACTGCGCCGCCGCCTCGCCGCGGTCGAAGGGAGGAGGGAGCCGCATGAGTGACTACGGCACGTACGTCTACGCGGTCGCCAGGGACCACGTCCCCGGGTGCCCGGCCGGCGTGGCGGAGACGGACGTACGCACGATCAGCCGGGCCGGCCTCGTCGCGTACGTGAGCAGCGTGCCACTGACGGAGTTCGGCGCGGTGCCGCTGCGCCGCTCGCTGGAGGACCTTGACTGGCTGGCGGGGACGGCCCGCGCGCACCACCGCGTCGTGGAGGCCGTGGCGGCGGCGACCCCGACGGCCCCGGTCCGGCTCGTCACGGTCTACGACGGCGACGACCAGGTGCGCGCCCTGCTGGACCGGCGCAACGACGACTTCCTCGCGGTGCTCTCCCACGTCACGGGGCGCAAGGAATGGGGCGTCAAGGCATACGCGGACCCGGCCGCGGCCCCACTCCCACTGAACGGCGACGGCCCCACCACCGACCGCCGCGCCGGCCCCGCCACGACTCTTGCCCCCGGCCCCGCCCGCGCCGGGCGGACCGACCTTGGCGGTGAGCGCGCCGGGCGGCCGGATGGCGGTGGTGAGCTCGTCGGGCGGACCGACCGCAGTGGAGACCGCGCCGGGCGGGCCGACCGCGGTGGCGGTGGTGAGCTTGTAGGAGGGCCGGAGCGTGGTGGGGGCATGCCGGGGACGGCGTACCTCAAGCGCCGGCAGGCGAGTCTGCGGGGCAGGGAGCAGGCGCGGCGGCTGGCCGTCACGCGGGCCGAGGAGATCCACGCCGCGCTGTCCTCCCTCGCCGCCGCCAGCCGCCGCCACCGCGCCCAGGACCCGCAGTTGTCCGGCCGCGACGACTGGATGCTGCTGAACGGCGCCTACCTCGTGGACGAGGGCAGGGACGAGGAGTTCGCCGCGATGGCGAGCACCCTCGGCGGGGACGGCGTCGACCTGCGGCTCACCGGTCCCTGGGCGCCGTACTCGTTCACGATCCTGGAGACGTCTTGAGACGGGACGTGGTGGCCCAGGAACGGTTGCCAGCCGAACGCGTAGCTCTCGTCGACCTGCTGGACCGGCTGCTGACAGGCGGCGTCGTCCTGACCGGCGACCTCGTCCTGTCGATCGCGGACGTGGACCTCGTACGCATCTCGCTGCGCGCCCTCATCGCGTCGGTGGACGAACTCTCGGCGGACGGGCTGTCACTGGACGGACTTTCGCTGGACGGGCTGTCGGCGGACGGGCTCTCGCTGGACGGGCTGGAGGGCACCACGTGACCCCGAACCCACTCGACCCCTTGAACCCGCAAGACCAGCCAGATCCGCTGACCCCGCCTGGACGGCCCGATCCGCTGGACTCCCCGGACCCACGGGAGCGGCCGGATCCTTTGGGCCCGCCGGACCCACGGGAACGGCCGGATCCTTTGGGCCGGCCGGACCCAGGGGAGCAGCCGGATCCGCTGGGTCCGCCTGGACGGGCGGAGTCGCCGCGATGGCGGATCGCGGCCGACGCGGAGACCGTCGAGCGCGACCTGACCCGCCTCGTGCTGACCCTGGTCGAGCTCCTCCGCCAGCTCGTCGAGCGCCAGTCCGTACGCCGCATGGACCAGGGCGATCTGTCCGACGAGCAGATCGAGACGCTCGGCGTGACCCTGATGCGGCTGGAGGAGGCGATGGACGACCTGTGCGACCGCTTCGGCCTGACCCCCGCCGACCTCAACCTCGACCTGGGCCCGCTCGGAACGCTCCTCCCCACCGACCGGTAGCCGGGTCAGCGCCGGTAGCCGGTGACGCCCACGGGCACGCTCGCGTCCACGGCCCGGATGACCGGTTCTGCCGCTTCCGGTCCCGGCCCGCCGTACAGCTCGATCAGCTGCAGCCCGCCGGCCATCTTCCCGGCCACCTCGGCTGCGGCACCCTCGTCCGGCACGCCGACGAACGTGGTCCGCCCGCCGCCCGCCTTCGTGCGCACCACCCGATCCCTGCCGGGATCGGCCCCTTCATGCACGATGACGAACGCCTCCGACAGCGCCTCCCCGGCCTCGAACCTCGCCTTGTACGACGCCACGCCGCTCAGCGACTCGAACCCGTAGTAGATCGCCCCGATCCGCACGTCGTCACCGGCGGCCCGGCCGGCCTCCGCATGCCACACCGCGCCGAACCCGCCGCACAGCTCCACGAGATTTACGCCCTCGGCGCTCAGTCGTGTGACGAGATCGATCATCTGCCCGGGCTCGTTCACGGCCCGCACCCGCGTCCGCCCGCCGCCGTTCTCGATCACCATGACGTCGGTCCAGGGGTCCGCTCCGGACTCCTCGTAAATGATCACCTTGTCTTCGCTCATGGCACCAGCCTGCTACCTCAACTAAAGTCGAGGTCAACCCGGCCGGCCGTGGTCGCCTGGGCGGACGGCGGCGGCACGACCGCCGCGCGACGACCCGTACTCGGCCGGGAGCGGGTGGTGCGTTACCTGCGCGGCCTGAGCACCCGGGCGGAGACGGCCTGGATGACCGTCGAGTTCGCGGAGATCAACGGCGCGCCCGCCGCGGTCGTCCACGACGGCGGGACGCTGTGGGCCGTCGTGGTCGTCGAGATCCACGACGACCGCGTCACCGCGTTCCACATCGTCGTGAACCCGGCCAAGCTCGCGTTCGCCACCGCGCAGCTCATGTGATCACTGTCACAGGCCCGGCCTGTCACGGATCGCCGGGGTCGCCGGTTCAAGTGGGGACTTCGACGAGGAGGAACCATGACGAACCACATCGTGGTGCTGGGCGCCGGATACGCGGGACTGGGCGCGGCCAAGCGCGCCGCCCGGCGGCTGCGCCGCACCGACGCCCGGGTGACGCTGGTCAACGCGTCCGACCGGTTCGTGGAGCGGGTACGCCTCCACCAGCTCGCCGCCGGGCAGCGGCTGCCCCGCCTACCGCTCGCGGGCCTGCTCGACGGCACCGGGGTGGAGCTGGTGCTCGCCCGGGTGATCGGCCTGGATCCCCGGGCGCGGACGGTACGCCTGGACGCGCCGCCGTACACCCTCTCCTATGACGCGCTGGTCTACGCCCTGGGCAGCGCCGCGGAGCTGGACGCGGTGCCGGGGGTGCGCGAGCACGCGTACACGGTGGCGACCGCGGACGAGGCCGCCCGGCTGCGGTCGCGCCTGGCGGAGACCGGCTCGGTCGACGTCGTCGGGGGAGGGCTGACCGGGATCGAGGCCGCGACCGAGTTCGCCGCCGCCCGTCCGAGCCTGCGGGTGCGGCTGGTGTCGTCCGGGCTGATCGGCGCGGGGCTGTCCGTACGAGCCCGCCGCCACCTCCACCGCGCCTTCGCCCGCATGGGGATCGCGGTACGCGAGCACGCGCCGGTCGCCAAGACCGGCCCCGACGGCCTGCTACTGGAGAACGGCGAGGACCTGCGTACCGAGACCGTGGTGTGGGCCGCCGGATTCCGCGTCCCCGGCCTGGCCGCCACGGCCGGCCTGGCCACCGACGAGCACGGCCGCATGATCGTTGACGGCGCGCTGCGGTCGGTGTCGCATCCGGAGGTGTTCGGCATCGGCGACGCGGCCACGGCGGACCGGTCTGGCCGGCCGACCCGCATGGCCTGTCAGACCGGGCTGCCCATGGGCCTGTACGCCGGCGAGGCCGTGGCCGACCTGCTCACCGGGCGGGAGCCGCGCCCGGCCAGGTTCCGTTACGTGTGGCAGAACATCAGCCTGGGCCGCCACGACGGCGTCACCCAGTTCACCCGGCCCGACGACACCCCGACCGACGCCGTGCTCACCGGCCGCGCCTCCGCCGCCTTCAAGGAGGCCATCACTCGGGGCACCGTCTGGGTCATGCGCCACCCGGGTCCTTGGTCATCTCGACCGTGATGGCCCAGCGCTCGTGGTCCCGCCAGGCGCCGTTGATGAACTGGAAATTGGGTGAGCAGCCCTCGCGCTGGAAGCCGACGCGCTTGATGAGGTTGATCGAGGGGATGTTCGCGGGCTGGATGTTGGCTTCGAGGCGATGCAGCTCCAGGTGGTCGAAGGCGTACCGGACGAGCAGCCGCAGCCCCTCGGTCATGTAGCCACGGCCGATCGTGGACGCGTACGCGGAGTAGCCGACGGTCCCCGCCTGATGGGTGCCACGGACGATGTTGTTGACGTTGGCCCGCCCGACGATCGCCCCGGTGTCGCGCCGGCAGAACACGAACCCCTCATGCGCCGGCTCGTCGAACCGCGCGACGTACGCCTCGAAGTCTTCGGTGGTGGTGACGGGCCGTCCGGGCATCCACCGGCCGAGCAACTCCGCGCTCTCCGCGTTCAACGCCAGGAACTCCGCGCAGTCCCGTTGCAAAAGCCACCGCAGCCCCACCCGAGGCCCTTGAGCAAGGTACGTCACGTCATACATCCGGCGATCTTACGCGCGGTCCACGACGGACCATCGGCGCTTCTATGGGCGGATCACGTCGGTCATTCGGCGGAGTGCCACGCCAGGCCGTCCCACTCCACCGAAACGCTCATCCGCCAACCCTACGTGCGCACTACAGGCGGCGGGCGTCACGCGTCTGGGATGAGCCTGGCGCGAATGGCCATCACCTCGTCGACGAATGTGGCCGCGTCGGCGGTTTCGTACACGCGGAACCGCAGGAACCACTCGGTGCGGAACTTGATCTCCACCCCGCTGAAGGGACTGGTCGCCGTGAACGAGTACCCGCCGACCGTGGTGAGCGACTCGACGTCGCGCAAGTCGAACGTCATCACGCGGAACCCTCTCCCACGCGCGACCCGCCAGCCTTCGATGTCGGCGGACGTGCAGATGAAAAAGAGCCTTTCGTGCACTATGTCGGGAAATTTCTCCAAATTGGACTCGTCTAGGGACACCTCCTGCCGCCCCCGAAGCTCCCCTAGCCCGAAATCCCGATCCCCAGGGCCTACCTCCATGAGCGTCGCCTCGATACCTCGCGTGGACCCGCGCTGCTTCCAGGCCAGTCGCGTGATCCGGCGCTTCGCCCGCTTCTCGAGCCTGCGCGAGATAGGGGAGAACCTGGTGAACAGCAGGGCGAACTTCGCCATCTCAAAGATGAAGAAGGGCGCGAGAACGATCAGCACGACCATGAAAGCCGATAACCACGTGAGCGTGCCGAACAGGTAGACGAGAAGAATCCCCGTGAGAACCACAAAAAATATCGCCCACGCCATCGCAAACCCTTCCGCAACCTACTGCGACACGCCGGTAACGATAGGTGAGACGTAAGGGCTCCGACAAGCAATGAGTTGGAGCCCTCATTCGAGGTGACAGCGGCCTCCAGCACGGTGACCTGGAAGATCCTTCCGCGCCCCGTCCGTCGCGGCGCACTCAAACCTCCGCTGTGGGCACGTTCGCCCACACAACGGTCCACCCCGACGCTCCCGGACGTACGCCGACTGATGTCTGCTGGACCAGCTACTCCCCGCCGTCACAGTCGACGTCGACGGGTACTCGCACCCGAGGAACGGTCACGGCTCCATGAATTTCAACACCGCCAACTGGCATAAGAGCGTTCAGAGTGGCAACAACGGCGGCAACTGCGTCGAGGTCGCCGTCGTGCGTGGCCCCTCTCTGTCAGACTCTTGTGAGATATGGGATGAACGAGTCCTTTTGATGCGAAATAGGGCGAGACAGGACGATCAGGACAGTGACTGCCGCCGGGAAGCGACTACGTCCACGAACTCGTCATGGCCCGCGTCGATACAGCCCTCAGGAACCTCGTCGACGTCTTCGAGGGGAGAACCGTTTGACATGACGAGGATCCCCGAATTCCATGGTCCACATTCCGGATCTCCGCAGCCCGGCTGTGTCGAGATCATCTGGTACGAACCAAGCCGCCGGGTGCGGCGGATCCGTGTGGTGGCGCACTCCTGCGAGTGCCGTCAGATCCTCTTCGAACTGTGCGCTGCCGGCGGTCAGGGGTTCGTGCGCCGGACGGATCGTGCCGGGCCCACCACGTACGAGTCCGCGTGGATGTTGACCGCAGCCGCGAGAAGTCTCTACGACCGCATCCTGCGGGGAAGGCTCGCTAGCTCGACGTGAACGGATGATGCATCCGCCACGCGATGGCGATCGCCAACTCAGCCGTTAGTGTCGTCTGGTCGCCTCGGTCAGCCGGTGAAGCTGTCGTACCACTGAGGAGTGGCGGCCTTTCGCGGATCGGGCATGGGGCCGGCGCCCGGACCGATGTCGGAACGATGGCCTCCACAAGAGGCGCTTCGCGCCCCCTCCGGGCCGCGTTCTGTGGGGCAAGCCCCCACACCCCCGGGTCGCGGGCCGAGTTCCGCCGGCTTACAGTCGATGAACACGTCCCACAGGGCGCCGGAGGCTGAGACGGGAAGCCCCGCAAGCATGAGACGGGCCACGAGGCGACGGGCTGTGCTTGATGGCAATTACGTTAAGTAGCGCAACGATTACCGTTCGCCGGACACGACACTTGCCCTCCATATAACGTCCGTGTTATGAATTGGGGAGAGGTGGAGTTGGAGCCTGAGGTCAACGAGTGGTTCGATTCGCTCAGGCAGGACAACCAGGAGATCGCCGTCTTCTACGTCGACTTGCCGGCTGAGCGCGGAGTGCTTCTCGACGAGCCGTACACCAGGCAGTTACGCGGCAAGCTCAGGGAACTCCGATTCCATCTCTGCGGCGAAGCAGTGCGCATCACGTACTGGATCGCTTCGGGCAGACGCATCATCCTTCTCACGGTCTTTCGTAAGCAGCGAATGCGGGAGACAGCTGAGATCGAACGAGCTGTGCGGGCCATGCAGCGATGCATCGCTGACGGTCACACAGCGGATGAGGAATGATCGACATGGGTGAGCGCAAAGCGTGGTCGGAGAAGCGCGCCGAGATCATGAGCCGCCCCGGTGCCGGAGCCGCCTACGAGGCTGCCCGCATTCGTTTCGAACTCGGTGAGGCCGTACGACTCCGCCGCGAGGAACTGGGTCTAACCCAGTCAGAGTTGGCGGAACGCGCAGGCCTCCAGCAACCTGCGGTCGCTCGCTTCGAAGCAGGCGGCACCATGCCCACCATCCCCATGCTGGAACGCGTCGCTGAGGCGCTGGAGGTACGGCTCAGCGTGCAGTTCCAGCCGCTTCGTGAAGCCAGCTGAATTCCCAGAGCAAGTTGTTTATTCGCCCACAGCTGAGGTAGTCGCCAGTGCACGCAGTTCACGGGCGGCTCTGGTGGCTGAACCAGGAATCCCTGTGCCTGTCATAGATCTCCTCGAAGCGATCTTGGTGGGTCACAGAGTCTCCTAGCGGAAAAGTGCCGGACACCTCGGTAAGTGTCCGGCACCTTCCGGCCTGTTGCAGCGGCCGGTCTCTCGGTCTGCGGCTCAGCTCAGGAAGGCCGGGCGGAGCATGGTGAAGATCCGGTCTGCCAGGGCCAGACGGTCGGCGGGGCCATCGGTGCGCAGCCATTCGCGCGCCATCGTGTCCAGGGCCGCCCCGGCGGCCGCCGCCGCCAGATCGGCCTCCAGCGGAGACACCCCGCGATCTGTCAACGCCTGAATGATGCGAGTGCGGGCCTCGTCGCGTTTCCCCAGGAGCCGGGTGCGCAGCGCGGGAGGGCCTCCAGGCCCGAGTGGTGCCGTGACAGTTGGTCCACGTGAGCTGCTCAGCCTGGCCGTTTCTGGTTCTCGATGTACTCCTTGATGATCGACAGCGGGGCGCCGCCGCAGGACGCGGCGAAGTAAGACGGAGACCAGAAGTGCCCGCCCCACAGATATGGGCGGAGGTGCGGGCCGAACTCTTTGCGAAGGAGCCGGGCCGAGACGCCTTTGAGCGAGTTGACCAGGACCGACAGGGCGACTTTGGGCGGGTAGTGGACCAGCAGGTGGACGTGGTCGTGCTCGCCGTTGAATTCGACCAGGACGGCGCCGAAGTTGTCGCACACCTCGATCATGATGTCTTCGCAGCGGCGCAGGATCTCGTCGGTGAACACCTCGCGGCGGTACTTCGGTGTGAAGACCAAGTGGGCGTGGAGACTGTGGACGACCCTCCGGCCTCTCCGGATATCGGGATTCGGTTCCCATCGCGGTGACATGGACCGAATGATAGTGTGTTCGATTGTGAAGCTGGTGGTGCAGGTGAAACTCCTGCCGACGCCCGAGCAGGCAGCGGCGCTGGAGGCGACCCTGCACGCCGTCAACACGGCCGCCGACCTGGTCTCCGCGGTTGCCTTCGACCAGCGGTGCTTCCGCAACTACGACTTGCGCGAACACACCTACGATCGAATCAAGGCCGAGTGCGGGCTGGCCGCGCAGGCCGCCCAGCATGTGATCAAAAAGGTCGCCGATGCCTACCGCACGTTCCACGCCAACCTCAGGGCCGGAAACCTGGGCGCGCCAGGGGCCAAGCGGAGGACCAGGGCCGAGAGCAGGCCGATCACCTTCCGGCCGGACGCGGCCCAGCCCTACGACGATCGGTGCCTGTCCTGGCAGATGCAGGCGCGAACAGTGTCGATCTGGACCACCTGCGGGCGGTTGAAGAATGTCGCGTTCACCGGCTCGCCTGAGCAGCTCAAGACCTTGGCCGCCCGTCGCAAGGGCGAGTCGGATCTGGTTGCCCGAGACGGCGGCTGGTATCTGTATGCGACCTGCGAGGTCCCCGACGTGCCGGTGACCGAACCGGAAGGCTTCCTCGGCGTCGATCTGGGCATCGCCAACATCGCCACCACCGGCGACGGTACCCGGCACAGCGGCAAGGGCCTGAACGCGGTCCGCCACCGCAACCGCGAACTGCGCCGCCGGTTGCAGGCCAAACGGACCAAGAGCGCCAGACGGCTGCTGAAGAAACGCCGCCGCAGGGAAGCGCGGTTCGCGGCCGACACCAACCACACCATCGCCAAGCAGATCGTGACCGAGGCAGAACGCACCGGCCAAGGGATCGCCCTGGAAGACCTCCAGGGCATCCGCGACCGGGTACGGCTCCGCAAGCCCCAGCGGGTCACCCTGCACTCATGGAGCTTCCACCAGCTCGGGAGCTTCATCGCCTACAAGGCCCGACGGGCCGGGATCGCTCTCATCCACGTCGATCCGGCCTATACCAGCCAGCAATGTTCGGCCTGCGGGCATACCGAACGGGCCAACCGGCCCGACCAGGAAACCTTCCTCTGTACGTCGTGCGGCTTCGCTGAGCATGCCGACGTCAACGCAGCCCGTAACATCGCCGCGCGTGGTGTGGCGGGCTGGGCAGTGAGTCACGCTGCCTGACGCGGACCAGACCGTCGAAGCCATCGACGGCGAGGAGCTGCAAGCTCGGTCGTTTACGGTTTACGGCCGAGAAGCTGACTCAGTACAACCACACCAAGACCATGCTGATGGCGATGAGCCTGCGCTTCGCCGAGAAGGTGGCCGGCAGCGGCGTCACGGTCAACGTCGCCTACCCGGGACACGGCCACACGCCGATGAACCAGTCGATGACGATGGCCGGATTCCCCTATGTGTACCGTCCGATCGTCCCGCTGCTGCGGGTCGCCGCGCCGCGCCTCTTCGGGGATCTGAGCAAGCCCGCCCGCTCCAGCGTCCATCTGGCCTCCAGCGCCGAACTCGAGGGCGTGAACGGGGCGTACTTCAGCATGAAGTGCCGCCGTACGGACTGGCCGGCCAGCGCCCTCGACCGGTGCAACCAGGACGCGATCTGGACCCTGTGCGAAAACCTGACCCGAGAATCGGTCTGAACGGCCGCGGTCGAATTTCCTCCGGTGGAGGATCCGCCGGATTTCGCGGGCAGGGGTGGAGACATGGTGATGAATACCCTCACAGCCGCGGTCGCGAGCCTTGCCCTGTCCGGAACGCTCCTGTCCGCCGCTCCACCTGCCCAGACCAGCTCCTTACCGGAGGAGCTTCACGAGTGCGCCCGCGCCGTGGCCCGGTGCGACGGCACGCTGGCGGTGCCACTGGACTGGAGGAACCCCTCCTCCGAGCGCATCGAGGTCGCCTTCGCCTGGATCCCGGCCACGGAACACGCGACCGGCACGATCCTCGCCAACCCCGGCGGCCCCCTGCCCGCGTTGCCCCAGTTGCCGCGCATCCAGCAGGCGCTCGGCCCTGTGCTCCAACATCAGAACCTCCTCGTCGTCGATCCGCGCGGCCTGGGCAAGTCCTCTCCGCTGCTCTGCCCGGGCCTGAACCTCTCCGAGCCGGACACGATCGCGGCCTGCGCGGCCCACCTCGGCTCGCGCGCTCGCTTCTTCACCGCCGACCAGGCGGTGCGCGACATGGATGCGGTACGCCGGACGCTCGGCGCAGGCCCGGTCACCTTCTACGGCAACTCCTACGGCACCGCGTACGCTCAGGCGTACGCCGCCCGCCACTCGGAGAGCCTGGCCGCGGCGTTCCTGGACAGCACGTCGGTCACCTCGGCGGACGGGTACGCGCTGTGGCCCTGCGATCCCGCCCTGACCTGCTCGACCTGGTCTGCGACCGGTCGCGGGCCTGCCGCGCACTGCCGGGTGACGCGCGCCGCACCTACGCGCGGCTGTTGGCGGAGCTGCGCGAGCACCCCGACCCCGAGGTGCCCCTCATCGCGCTCAGGAGCGTGGAGGGGGTGAACGAGCCGGTGTTCGGCAGGGAGGTGAACGCCGCCGCCACCGCGTATCTTGCGGGCGATTCCGAGCCGCTGCGGCGGCTGGCCCGCGTGTCGGCCGGCGCTCCCAGCCAGCCGATCGAGGGCGCGGAGTGGGCCGGCTACCTGGCCTACCGATGCGGTGACGGAAGCTTCCCCTACGACCGGGAAGCGGACCCGGCCGAGCGGCTGGACCAGCTCGAGCGGTATTACCAGCGGGAGCGGCCGCTGGCCCCGTACACGCCTGCCGACCTGGGGCTGGATGTGCGCAATGGCCTGGAATTCTGCGTGAACTGGCCGACGCCGCGGCACAGCCCGGTGCTGCCGCCGGACGCGGACCTGCCCGACGTGCCGGTCATGGTGGTCGGCGGCGACTTCGACACGCATCCGCCCGCGAGCGTGCGCGCCGCGATGCGGGCCTTTCCCGGCGCGACTTTCGTACGGGTCCCCTTCGGCGGGCACAGCCTCGCCTGGGGACCCGGCCGGGCCGGCGCTTGCGTGGCCGCGGCGCTGCGGTCGTTCGTGACCGATCATCGGGTGCCACGGGTGCGGTGCACGGCGGAGAACTACTGCGCACTCGGGGCGTTCCCCCGGTCCCTGGGCGAGGTCGCGCCGGTGCCCGCCGCAGGGCTGGACACGGGGCGGCGGCGGGTGCTCGCGGCCGCCTTCGCCACCGCCGCCGACGCGGTCGCCCGCCGTAACCCCTACAACCTCCTCCACGGCCGGTTGACGGACCAGCCGGGGCTGCGGGGCGGGCGCGTCGGCTTCGGGAACGGGTCCATCACGCTGGACGAGGCCGCCTTCGTGCCCGGGGTGTCGGTGAGCGGGCAGATCACGCTCACGCCGGCGGGCGACGCCAACGCCTCGCTCAGCGTCCGGGCACTCGGTTCCCCGGACGGGCGGGCGTATCGGGTCGAGCTGGCGTGGGAGGCGTTCCTCCCGCACGAGCGGCCCGCACTGTCCGGGACCTTCGACGGCGCGTCGTTCAAGGTCCCAGAACGACAGTGAGCCGCCTCATCGGCATCCGCGCGTCAGCTACAGGCTCGGCCAGTCGTCCGCCAAGGCCTCACCTGTGGGCGGTTTCCTCCACTGGCTGCTCGTCCGTGTCCACGCAAGGGGGAGGTCATACGGCTTCGCGAAGCGGCTGGAACTGGACGCTGAGCCGGACCTCGAGTGCATCGGCGAGGCGTTCCAGTATGGGGATGGTGGGCATGGTGCCGCCCGCTTCGAAAAGGGCGACCGCAGGTTGCTTGAGGCCTGCCCGTTCAGCCGGCTCGGTCTGGGTAAGACCGAGTTCCTCGCGGCGGAGTCGTACGGCCTCACCGAGTTCGAATCGAATGCGGGCAGCCTCGTAGGCGGCTCCGGCGGCGGGGCGGCTCATGATCTCGGCGCGCTTCTCCGACCACGCTTTGCGCTCGCTCATATCCGATTACTCCTCGTCCGCTGAACACGGACGTTATACAGGGGTGGAGCGCCATGTCCTCGGAACGGGGGTGCCGCCGACGTTCCGGAAATGCGAAAAGCGCTCCCGCGGAGATCCGGGGAGCGCTTCTCGTTTGGGTCAGGGGTTACCAGTCGCCGCCGCCGAAGTCGCCTCCACCGAAGTCGCCGCCGCCGCCGAAGTCACCCCAGCCGCCGCCGTCGCCGCCGCCGAAGTCACCGCCGCTCGCGTCCCCGTAGCCACCGCCCATCATGCCCATGCCCATGCCGCCGCTGAGCATGCTGCCCATCATGGTGCCGATGAACATGCCGGTCATGATGTCGCCGAAGCCGCCGTAGTAGCCGTAGGCGTACGGCTGGTAGGCCGGGCCCGCGTCGTAGTAGGGGCGGCGCTGGCCGTCGACCATGACCTCGCGCATCTGCGGGTCGAAGCCGCGCTCCACCGCCTCGGCGTCCATCTTGCAGGCCGGTACGTCGCGCGCCGCGCCGCCGGGCGGGGCCCAGCGGACGTCGCGCAGCGAGGGGCCGTGCTGCGGGTTGAAGAAGCAGGGGGCGCGCCGCTCGGGGATCGGGTCGTTGCTGACCTTGGCCTTGACCACGGCCAGCGCGTAGCGGCCGTCCTCGAGGGTCTGGGTGACCTCGCGGACCTGGTCGGCGCGCTCCACGGTCGCCAGTTGCGTCTTGGCCTTCTCGTAGGAGTCGAGTGCCGTCTGCCACTCGTCGATGTGCTTGCCGCCCTCGCCGGAGAGCGTCACGTCGGCGTCGACAGCGGTGATCTCCTCGCCCAGCTTGGTGACGTCCTCGTCGACGGTCTGCTTGACCGCGGCGAGGTCCTTGGCGTCCTGGATGGCCCGCTTCTTCTTCTTGTTGCTGGAGTAGAGGAAGTAGCCGCCTCCGCCGACCAGCGCCAGCACGCCCAGGCCGACCAGCGCGGCGGTGCCGCCGGCGCCGGGGTTGGCCTGGCTGCCCGGGTCGAGCGCCGTGCGCTTCCCGGCTACGGCGAGGTCCACGCGGTTGGTGAAGTCCTTCATGCCGGCCACGACGTCACCCGGGTTGGCGGTGACGGCGAGGTTGGCGAGCTCACCGGGCGAGACCCGGCGGATCGCGCTCGAGTCGGCGTACAGCCTCTGGCCGTCGAGCACGGCGACCGTGGCCCGGGGGCGGCCCGCGGTGGTCAGGGCGGAGCCGATCGCCGTCATGTAGGACGCGATGCTGGAGTTGTCGACCGTGCCGTCGGGCAGCGCCACAGCGTAGACGTTGCTGTCGGCCCCCTTCAGCGCGTCACGGATCTCGTTTTGCTGGTCCGACGTCAGTGGCGAGCCCGACTCGACGTAGAGCGGGTCCTGCTTGTCCTTCCAGTGGGACACGACCGTCTGAGCATCAGGGGGAGCCGCCGCGTTGGCGGCAGGGGACAGCGCAAGAACGACGATTAGACCGGCGATCAGAGCCGCGATCGCGGCCCCTGCTCGGCGCAGCGAATGGGTCATTGGCAGCAAGCCTCCTTCGCCCATGAGGACGAACGGGCGGTCGGCAAAGTTCCTCACTGGCACGTTACCTGTCCGGGACGTCACGAGCGCGCAAAGTCGGCGCTCATCCTGGGGTTGTCGTTCGTCGAACGGCCACCCGGAGCCCCCGCAACCGGACGTCTGGAGCTCCAGGTTCGAAAGGGGGTCGGGTCAGGTGTCCTTGATCTCGCAGATCGTCGCGCCCGACGTCACCGTCTGGCCCACGGACGCCACCAGCCCCTTGACCGTCCCCGACTTGTGTGCGGCCAGTGGTTGCTCCATCTTCATGGCCTCCAGCACCACCACCGTGTCGCCCTCGGTGACGGTGTCCCCGTCCGAGGCCACGACCTTGACGATCGTCCCCTGCATCGGGCTGACCAGAGCGTCACTGCCCGCCGCGGACTTCTTGGCCCCGCCGGCGCTCCGCCGGGGCGCCTTGTTCGCGCTGGGCGTAGCGGAGGATGTGCCGAGCCCGGCGGGCAGGACCACTTCCAGCCGCTTGCCCCCGACCTCGACGGTGACCGTCTCGCGCGCCGCGGCCTCCCCGGACTCGAGGTCGCCCGAGTACGGCTCCACCGTGTTGTCCCACTCGGTCTCGATCCACCGCGTGTGCACGGAGAACGGCGACGACACGAACGCCGGATCGGCGACGACCAGCCGATGGAACGGCAGCACGGTGGGCATGCCGCCGATCTCGAACTCCGCCAGCGCCCGGCGCGACCTCTCCAGCGCCTCCTGCCGCGTCCGCCCGGTCACGATCAGTTTGGCCACCAGCGAGTCGAAGCTCTGCGGCACGGTCGCGCCGGGTTCGTACCCCGCGTCGAGTCGCACGCCGGGGCCCGACGGCGGGCGCAGGACGGTCAGCGTGCCGGGCGCGGGCAGGAAGTTACGCCCCGCGTCCTCGGCGTTGATCCGGAACTCGAACGAGTGGCCGCGCAGCGAGGGGTCGTCGTAGCCCAGCGGCTCCCCGTCGGCGATCCTGAACATCTCCCGCACCAGGTCGATCCCCGAGACCTCCTCGGTGACCGGGTGCTCGACCTGCAGCCGGGTGTTGACCTCCAGGAACGAGATCGTCCCGTCCTGCCCGACGAGGAACTCGCAGGTCCCCGCTCCGACGTAACCCGCCTCCCGCAGAATCGCCTTCGAACTCGTGTAGAGCACGGAGACCTGCTCCTCGGACAGGAACGGCGCCGGCGCCTCCTCCACCAGCTTCTGGTGGCGGCGCTGCAGCGAGCAGTCCCGGGTGCTGACCACGACCACGTTGCCCTGCCGGTCGGCCAGGCACTGCGTCTCGACGTGCCGCGGCCGGTCGAGGTAGCGCTCGACGAAGCACTCGCCCCGCCCGAACGCGGCCACCGCCTCGCGCACCGCCGAGTCGTACAGGTCAGAGACCTCTTCGAGCCGGCGGGCGACCTTGATGCCGCGCCCGCCGCCGCCGTACGCGGCCTTGATCGCGATCGGCAGCCCGTGCTCCTCCGCGAACGCCACCACCTCCGCCGCCCCGGAGACCGGGTCCTTGGTGCCCGCGACCAGCGGTGCGCCGACCTTCTGCGCGATGTGCCTGGCCCGCACCTTGTCGCCGAGCGCGGCGATCGCGGCGGGCGGCGGGCCGATCCAGATGAGGCCCGCGTCGATGACGGCCTGCGCGAAGTCCGCGTTCTCGGCCAGGAAGCCGTATCCAGGATGTACGGCGTCCGCCCCGGCCCGCCGGGCGACGTCGAGCAGCCCGCCGATGTCGAGATAGGTCTCCGCGGGGGACTGGCCGCCCAGCGCGTACGCCTCGTCGGCGACCTTGACGTGCAGGGCGTCGAGGTCCTGGTCGGCGTAGACCGCGACACTGCCGATCCCGGCGTCCTTGCACGCACGGGCCACACGTACGGCGATCTCGCCGCGGTTGGCGATCAGAACCTTCCGCACCGACGTTCGTCCTTTCCCATGAAAAGAGCTGGACGTGCACCTGAAGCACCTGCCCAGCCAGGCGCCCGGCTCCCACGGAAGCCAAGAACAGAACGTTATCCGCCACCTCGGCGGGACCGCCATGGCGGGACGGACCATAGGCGACCCCGTCGCCCCCTATAGCCGCTCGGCATAACCCGGACGACGAGTGGTGCCCGCCCTTAGGGTGAGGGCGCTTTCACACGGTCCAGGAGGTATGCATGAGCCAGAGTATGCTCGGCGGCGACCCCACGGAAATGCAGCAGATGTCCACCCAGTTCACGCAGCAGTCCGAGGCGGTCCGCACCACGATGACCGCACTCGACCGCGAGGCGGCGAAAGTCGGCACCGCGTGGACGGGCCCCGGCGCCCAGCGTTTCCAGCAGGCCTGGCAGAACTACCGCACGGCCTTCCAGCGCATGACCGAGGAGCTTCAGGAGGCTTCCCGGGTCATCGGCACCTACCGGCAGAACATCGAGTCCGCCACACAGTGATCAACGGAGGAGGCCCTGGCCAGGTGCCGGGGCTTCTTTCCGTTGGATCCCGACAAGCTACGCTTTTTCGCCATGATCGGTCGCGCCCTCGTGGCAAGCGTGTTGGCCCTGCAGTTCACGGCCGTACCGGTGGCGGCAGCGGCGGTCGCGCCCGAGCGGTGCGCGCCCAAGAAGGCCAGCCCCGCGATCGCCGAGAGCTGGGCCCAGCGGCGGCTCGACGTCAAGAGCGTATGGGACCTGACGACGGGCGCCGGCGTCACCGTCGCCGTCGTCGACAGCGGCGTGGACGAGACCCATCCGCAGATCCGCCTGGCGGGCAAGGCCGACCTGACCAACACCGGCTATCGCGACTGCGTCGGCCACGGCACCGCGGTGGCCGGTATCATCGCAGGCCAGCCACGCGACGACTTTCCCTTCTACGGCGTCGCGCCCGGTGTGAGACTCCTGTCGATCAAGCAGTCCAACTCCACGCAGGGCGATGTGTCCCTGCTGGCCAAGGCCATCAGGACCGCCGCGGACGAGGGCGCCGACGTGATCAACGTCTCCGTCGAGACGGACGACCATCCCGAGCTCAGATCCGCCGTCGACGACGCGCTCAGCCAGGACATCGTGATCGTCGCGGCCGCGGGCAACCGGACCCAGGACGACGGCACGTCCACCCCTTCCTATCCCGCCGCCTACGACGGCGTGCTCGCCGTGGGCTCGGCGACGCCGGACGGGGGGCGCTCGACGTTCTCCAACCCGGTCGCGGTCGCCGTGCTGGCTCCAGGGCAGGAGATCAGCTCCACGTGGACGGGCAAGGGCTACCAGAGCAAGCTGGACGGCACGAGCTACGCGGCGCCGTACGTGGCGGGCGTCGCGGCCCTCGTACGCGCCCGCCACCCCGACCTCGACCAACTCCGGGTACGCCGGCGCATCACGCTGACCGCGGACGGCGCCACCGGCTCTGGCACGGGCGCCGGCATGGTCAATCCGCTGCTGGCGGTCACGATGGTGCTGCCGTCCGAGCAGGTCGCGGTCGCGCCGCCGGTGCCGCCGCCGCTCCCTGCCACCGTGGTGCGCAAGGCCGTGCCTCCTGACCAGCGGTCGATGGAGGTCGCGACGGTCGTCGCGGCGGCCGGGTTCGGGCTGACCGGGGTGGTGATCGCCGCCTGGGTGTTCCTGCCGATGGGACGCAGGAGGGGCTGGCGCGCTGGTCAGTCCGGCGAATCCGGCGCGGATTGACGGCTGCTTGTCAGGGTGTCCGAACCGAAACTACTGATGCGTATGAGGCATATTTGGTTAAATGTCCTCTGATCGTGACGGAATCCCGGAAGGACGGTCATGGCGGAGACGAACTCCTCACAGCCCGAACGGATCGGCGGCCACGAGGTCGTCGGCCGGCTCGGCGAGGGACCGCGTGGCGTTGTCTACCTGGGGGTCCACCTCGGTGTTCCGCTCGGACAAGACGCCGAAGGCGGGCCTCGCGTCGCGATCAAGACGCTGAGGGTCGACCCGGTCGCGGATCCGGACTTCGTGGCCAGGCTCAAGGGCGTCGCGCAGGTGTCGAGCTCGTACGTGGCCCGCACGATGGACGCCGGCGTCGAGAACGGCCTCGCGTACGTCGTCAGGGAGCACGTGGAGGGCCGCTCGCTGGCCGAGGCGGTCGCCGCGGACGGGCCACTGACCGGCGACGCGCTGGAGCGGGTCGCGGTCGGGATGCTGACCGCGTTGACCGCGGTGCACCTCGGCGGGTTCGCGCACCGCGGCCTCACGCCGTCGAACGTCATCCTCACCGGTGAGGGACTCAGGGTCACCGACATCGAGATCGGCGATCCGGCGGGCGAGGCCGGCTACCAGGCGCCCGAGCAGATCAACCGGCTGCGGTACGGCCCCCACGCGGACGTGTTCGCCTGGGCCGCGACCGTGGTGTTCGCCGCGACCGGCGCCGCGCCGTTCGGACAGGACCCCCAGGCGGTGCTGAACGGCGAGCCCGTGGTCGGCGAGCTGCCGGAACCGCTGCGGCAGGTGGTGCTGTCCGCGCTGACCAAGGACGTGGCCGGACGGCCGACGACGTCCACGGCGCTGCTGCGACTGCTCGGCGGGAGCGACACGGCCAAGAGTGGGAGCGACGCCGCCAAGGGCGGGAGCGGCGCGGCCGAGCCGGCGTCGCCGATCGAGGGCGTGCCGGTGCCCCCGCCCGCGCCTGCGTCCCCCGCGGGCCAGGCGCCGCCCGCGATCCTGCCCATCCAACTGGCGGTCGAGGTTACGCCGATCCCTCCCGCGCCGACGTGGCAGCCCCCCGGACACCCCGCCCCGACGAACCAGGGCCCGACGCAGCCCGGCCCCATACAGCGCGGTTCGATGCAGTCCGGCCCGATGAACCAGGCTCCGATGCATCAAGGCCCCATGCAGGAGGGCCCCATGCAGTCCGGTCCGATGTATCAGGGACCGATGAACCAGGGGCCCGCGCAGCCCGGTCCCATGGGGCAAGGGCCGATGCACCCGCAGGGTCCGGTGCCTCCGCAGGTTCCCATGTACCCGCAGGGGCCCGCGCCCGTCCCGCAGGTCTGGGGACCGCCTCCGGCCGCGCCGCAGAACCCGTCCCAACCCCCGACCATACCCAGGCAGAACGATGGGCCGGCGCGTAAACCGTTCCCCATCGGCCTGGCGGCGGGTGTGACCGCGGTCGTGCTCCTGTCGGGACTCGGACTGTGGGGCGCGAGCGAGTATTCGTCCAAGGTGCAACTCTCTCCGGTCGCGGCGAGCACCGGGGAGGCGGCGGCGCGGGAGGGTGACGCCTCCTCGGCTCAGGGCGCGGTGACCGTACCGCCCACGCAGCCGCAGGCCGAGGTGACCGCGCCGTGGGCCACCACGCCCAGCCCCGACGACAGCGGCGTGGGCCCGATGACGCTCCCGACCGACGGTTCCAGCACCTCGCCTGAGGTGCCGGTGCTCACGTCGGTGCCGACGCCGTCGGCGCTCCCGACGCAGCCCGTCGCGGTCCCCACGAACACCCCGCCCGCCGCCACCGCCACGCCGACCCAGGGCCCGCGAAAGTCCAAGACGCCCAAGCCCAAGGCGACGGTGACCAGGACGGTCCAGCCCACGCCGACCCCCACGCCGACGAAGCCCACCGAGGAACCGGCCCCCACCCCCACCAAGGACACCCCGAAGCCGACGCCGACGAAGAAGGACACGCCGAAGCCCACGCCCGTCAAGACGACCTCGCAGCCCGTCGCCAAGAAGAACCCTTACAGCGCGACGCAGGTGTGCGGCAGCGGCTTCAGCGTCCAGCGGCAGAGCTCGTTCGACGGCGGCACGACGTACCAGCTCTGGAACAACAGCAGCAGTCAGAACTGCGTGGTCACCCTCAAGTCGGGCGCGGACGTCGGCAAGAAGACTCCGGTCAAGGCCACGCTGGAGGTTCAGGGCGGCTCCAGCAAGACGGACTCGGGCAGCTACGAGTACTACGCAGGTCCGGTGACGCTGACCGCCAAGGGCAAGTGCGTGCGGTACTCGGGGAGCGCGGGTTCCGGCAGCACCAGCGCCGGCTGGGCCAACTGCGGCTGACGGGACGGGATGGATGGGACGGCGGGACTCGGTCCCGCCGTCCCATCCGGAGCCGTCAACCCCCCGGAGCCGTCAACCCCCCGGAGCCGTCAACCCCCCGGAGCCGTCAGCCCTCCGGAGGAGGCGGCCAGAACGCCGTCTGCGCCAGTCGTGAGCCGAACTTCCTGTCCACGATGAGTCCGCGTCCCGGCGGCTGCGGCTGGGCGCGTACGTTGCCGAACAGGAAGCCCTCGTCCTTGTTGCCGGACAGGATGACCGCCGGGCTGGCCATGTCCTTGATCCGCTGGATCACCGGGTCGAACATGGCCCGCCCCAGGCCGCCCATCGCCCTGGACATGACCAGGTGCAGGCCGATGTCGCGGGCCTGCGGGAGCAGCTCGACCAGGGGCAGCAGCGGGTTGTTCGAGGTGGCCACGAGGTCGTAGTCGTCGACCACGACGTACAGGTCGGAGCCCTTCCACCAGTCGCGCGCCCGGAGTTGCTCGGGGGTGAGGTCGGCCGGTGGCAGCCGCTTGAGCAGCGCGTTGCGGGCGTCGTTGATCAGTTCGAGGGCCGCGGAGCTGGAGGCCGCGTAGCCGATGCGGTGCTCGCTGACGGCCGTGTCGAGGAGCGAGCGGCGGTAGTCGATGACGATCAGCATCGCCTCGGGAGGCGTGTACCTGGCGACGACGTTCTCGGCGATGACCTTGAGCAGGTTGCTCTTGCCGCTCTCGGTGTCGCCCACGACGACGAAGTGCGGGTCGGCGTCGAAGTCGATCAGGACGGGCGAGAGCGTGGCCTCGTCCACGGCGATCGCGATGCGGCTCCTGCCGGTCTCCTCCGCCGTGGGCAGCGACGCGGCGGGCAGCAAGGAAGGCAGCAGCCTGACGCGCCTGGCCGGCGGGCCCTGCCAGGAGTCCCTGACGGCCCTCACCAGCCCCTGCACGCCGGAGGCCAGGTCGTCGGCGTCCTGCACGCCGTCGATCCTCGGCAGCGCGGTCAGGAAGTGCAGGCCGTCCTTGGTCAGGCCGCGTCCTGGCACGCCTTCGGGCACGGCCAGGGACTTCTTCCTGTTGATCTCGGACTCGTACGCGTCGCCGAGCTTGAGCTCGACCCTGGTGCCGAACAGGTCGCGGATGCCCGGCCGGAACTCCGACCACTTGTTCGTCGCCGCGACCACGTGGATGCCGTAGCCGAGGCCGCGCGCCGCCAGGTCGGTGATGACCGGCTCCAGGGCCTCGAAGTCCTGCCTGATCGTCAGCCAGCCGTCCACCACGAGGAAGATGTCGCCCCAGCCGTCGCCCTGGAGCGAGCCGTCGGCCACCCGCCTGCGGTAGGTGACCATGGAGTCGACGCCGTTCTCGGTGAACTGCCGCTCCCGCTGCTGCATGATCGTCGCGATCTCGGCCACCGTACGGCGTACCCGGTCGCCGTTGAGCCTGCTGGCCACGGCGCCGACGTGCGGCAGCCCCTCCAGGGACGCGAGCGTGCCGCCGCCGAAGTCCAGGCAGTAGAACTGCACCTCGCGCGGCGTGTGGGTGAGCGCCATGCTGGTGATCAGCGTACGCAGCACGTTGCTCTTGCCGCTCTGCGGCCCGCCCGCCACGCCCACGTGCCCCGCCGACCCGGACAGATCCAGCCAGTACGGATCCCGCCGCTGCTCGAACGGCCGGTCGATGATCCCCACCACGGCCTGCAACCTGCCGCGCCCCGGCCACCCGGGAGTCGTCAGCCCCAGGTCAGGCGTGATCGACAGCGGCGGCAGCAGGTGCGCGAGCGTGGGGGGCGCGGCCAGCGGCGGCAGCCAGATGCGGTGCGCGGCGGGGCCCTGGCCGGCCAGGCGGCCCACGACGATGTCGAGCAGGCTCTGCTGCGACCTGCCCGGCTCCTGCGCCGCGCTCGCGCCCGGGGGCTCCTCGACGAGCGGCACGGGGACGAACTCGGGCCCGTAAGGGACGACCTCCCTGATGGTGGCCGGTGTGCCCGCCACCTGCCGGGAGTGGGGCTGGAAGGCGCCGGAGACGTACGCGGCCTTGAACCTGGTCATCCCGCTCGTGTCGAACTTGAGGTAGCCGTTGCCCGGCGAGGACGGCAGCTCGTACGCGTCGGCCACCCCCAGCACGACCCGGCTCTCCATGGCCGAGAACGTCCGCAGGCCGATCCGGTACGACAGGTGCGTGTCCAGACCGCGCAGCCGCCCCTCCTCCAGCCGCTGCGAGGCCAGCAGCAGGTGCACCCCGAGCGAGCGCCCGAGCCGCCCGATCATCACGAACAGGTCGATGAACTCCGGCTTGGCCGTCAGCAGCTCGCTGAACTCGTCCAGGACCACGAACAGCGTCGGCATCGGCCGCAGGTTGGCGCCCTGCTCGCGGGCGCGCTCGTAGTCGCGCAGCGAGGCGTAGTTGCCCGCCGACCGCAGCAGCTCCTGGCGGCGTACCATCTCGCCGTGCAGCGCGTCATGCATGCGGTCGACCAGCGGCAGCTCGTCCTCCAGGTTGGTGATGACCGCCGAGACGTGCGAGAGGCCGTCGAGGCCGAGGAACGTCGCGCCGCCCTTGAAGTCGACGAGCACGAAGTTGAGTATCTCCGAGGAGTGCGTGACCGCCAGGCCCAGCACGAGCGTGCGCAGCAGCTCGCTCTTGCCCGATCCCGTCGCGCCGATGACCAGGCCGTGCGGCCCCATCCCGCCCTGCGCGGACTCCTTGATGTCCAGCTCGACGAGCCGCCCGTCGGCGCCGAGGCCGATGGGGACGCGCAGCCGGTTCCTGCCCGCCCTGGACCGCCAGGTCTGCGCGGTGTCCAGCATGGTCGGATCGCCGACGCCGAGCAGGTCGGTCAGGGTCGTGTTCGCCGACAGCACGTCCTGCGTGTCGCCGCTCTTGGCCGTCGACGCCCGCAGCGGCGCGAGCTGACGGGCCAGCCCCTCGGCCCTGAGATAGTCGAGCGCGTCGGGGTCGCCGAGCCTGGTCGTGCTCTCCTTGCCCGCGTGGTCCAGCTTGACCATGTGGAACCCCTCGGACGTGATCCGCAGCCGCAGCGTGCCGCGCTCCTCGACCACGCCCGACGAGTCCGACAGGTCGATGACGGTCACGCCGTCGATGGCGTCGGCGCCGAGCTGCGAGTCCTGCGGCACGTGCCCGCCGTCCAGGATGAGCACGTGGTACGGCAGCGCGTCCGCGGAGGCCCCCGGCCTGAACCTGGCCCGCTCCTTCAGCTCACCGCCGACGAGCCGGTCGAGCTGCGCGAGGTTCTCGGCCATGAGCCTGACCTGCCCCGCGCCGTCGGTCTCCTCGGGATGCAGCGCGTGCGGCAGCCACTTGACCCACTCCCAGTGGGACATCCACTCCCTGCTCGCGCACACCATGATCCGCATGTCGTCCGGCGAGTGGAACACCACCATCTGCGCCACCATCGCCCTGACCAGGTCGCGGACCAGGACCGGGTCCCCGTCCAGCCTGATCCGGGCGAACGAGTGCAGCGCGACGGCCACGGGCAGGCCGGAGACCGTCGAATGCGTCCTGATGAACCTGCGCAGCGCCCCCGCCGCCAGCGCGTCCAGGTCCTCGACCGGTTTGGATTCCGGCGGGATGAGCTGGACGGCCAGCTTCTGGACGCCGGTGCCGAGGCGTACGGTGCTGAAGTCCTCGTCGCGGGGGCGGCGCTCCCACAGGCGCGGTCCCATGGCGGTCCACCAGAGCGTGTCGGGGGCGGGGCCGCTCCATTCGAGCGCCTCGCGCTGCTGGACCGCGGCCTTGCGCACCTTCCTGCGGGTCTGGGCGAGGTAGCGGAAGTAGTCGCGGCGGGAGCCGTTCAGCCGGTTCCTGCGCTCGCCCGACTGGCGGCCCATCTGGCCGATCGTCATGCCGACCATGGAGAACGCGAACAGGCCGCTGGCGACGTACATGATGGGGTTGGCGTTGGTGCCGCCGGCGGTGAACATCAGGCCCATCGCGGCGGCGCCGGCCACCATCGGCAGATACGTGAGCACCGCCATCATGCCCTGCGACTGCACTTCGGGGATCTCCGGAGGTGACTCCAGCAGGATCTCGCCGCGCGGCGGCTGAGGGCTGGGGCGGCGCTCGGGGCGCCGAACGACGACGTTGCTCACCCTTTGACAGGCCCTTCTGATGCTCGAAAAGCACATTCTTACCAGATGGGCCATACGCCCCAGTTGAGGGATGAGTTAACTCCTCCCCGCTATGTTGTGGCTGTGACTTCGTTGTCCGAAATCCCGCCCGCACAGCAGGGCGGGCTGCACCAGATGCCCGCTCCGCTACCGCCGTTGTGCCATGTCACGGTGGTGGGCCCCCGTAGGAGGGCCGACCTGGCGCTTCCGGCGGACATCCCGCTGCCGCACGTGCTGCCCGGGTTGTTGCGGGCCATGGGAGAGCTGGGCGGCGACGCGATCGCGGCTCCAGGCTGGACGCTGCAGCGGCTCGGCGGGGCGCCTTTCGACCTGGGGCAGAGCCTGGGAGCGCTGGGCGTGCTCGACGGGGAGATCCTCTACCTGCGGCCGCGTGAGGTGGCGCTGCCGCCCGCCAGATACGACGACGTGGCTGACGTGGTGGCCACGGGCGTGCGCGAGGGCAGGGGCAAGTGGGAGGCCAGGCACACGCGCGCGCTCGGCGGCGGGGCGGCCTCCGGGCTGCTCGTGGCCGGGGCCGTGGTGCTGGCGACCGGCGGGCTGACCCCGATGGTCACCGCGATCGTGGCGGGCGCGCTGGCGGTGGTGCTCGCCGGGGTCGGCATGGCCATGTCCAGGGCCGTCGGGGACTCGGGCGCGGGTGCTCTGGTGGGTTACGCCGCGCTGCCGTACGCGTTTTTGGCCGGGCTGCTCGCACCCGCGGCGGGCGGCGGCCTGGCGGACCTGGGGGCGGCGCAGCTGCTCGGGGCGCTGGCCTGCACCGCGCTCGTGGCCACGCTCGGTGGCACGGCCATCGCCGACGGCGTGCCGGGATTCCTCGGCACGGCCATCGCCTCCATGGCGGGGGCCGTGGGCGCGGCCGTGGTGATGGTCACAGGGGCGTCCGCGGCGGGTGTGGCGGCCGTGTGCGTGGCCGTCGTGATGGCGCTCGGTCCGCTCGTCCCTGTGCTGTCGTTCAAGCTGGCCAGGGTGCCGCTGCCGCCGATGCCGGCCAACGCCGAGGAGTTGCGCGGCGACAACCAGCAGCTCGACAGCGACTCCGTGCTGGAGCGCACGGGTGCTGCGCAGCGGTACGCGACCGGCATGGTCATCGGGATCACGCTGGCCGGGATCGGGGCGAACGCGCTGCTCGTGGCCGAGGGCCGGTGGATCGCGGTGGCGATGTCCCTGGTCCTGTCGTTCACGCAGCTCATGCGGGCGCGGGTGTTCCAGGGGGTCGGGCAGCGGCTGTGGCTGCTGCTCGCGGGGTTCGCCGGGCTGGTCGCGGTGGCCGTCGAGATCGCGACCCAGGTCGGCGGGGTGGCCGCCGTCGCCGCCGTGCTCGGCCTGCTGTGGACCGCGATGGTGGTCGTCGGCATGGGCGTCTGGTTGCCCAACGGGCGGCCGTCGCCGTTCTGGGGCCGGGCGGCCGACATCGTGGAGTGGCTGCTGATCGTCGCGCTGGTGCCGCTGGCACTCGGAGTCCTGGACGTGTACGCCTGGGTACGCGGTCTGGGCGGCTAGCCGCCGGTCAATGAGGCGTGTCATACGGAACGCCTGTTACTCGTGAGTCAAATGGTGCTTATATAGATGAGCCAAACCAAAATGCACGGAGGCGACAAGTGTCCGAATTCTTTGGGGCGAGCCCGTCCCAGATCTCCAAGGCATCTGGCCATGTGGTCGACACGGCACAGTACGTCGAGGGTCTGCGGGTTTCTGTCGAGACCACCGCGAACGGCCTGCTCACGACCGGCTGGCTCGGCCCGGCGGCGGCCAAGTTCAGGACGGCCATGACCACCTGGGACAACTCCATGCGGGCCGTGCGGACCGACCTGGAGGGCATCGCGGACAAGATGGGCGTCAACTCGGTCGTCTACAGCGCGGCAGACCAGGACGTCCAGGCCGGTGTGGGCCGCGTCGAATCGCTACTCAACGTCGACGTCAAGTAGGAGGGGGGACCTCGATGTCCGCTGAGCTCGACTTCACCAAGGTCAACTTCGGCCAGATGGAGATGGCAGAAGGCGACTACGTCAAGATCCTTGGCTCGTTCGAGCGGGCCACCGACGAGCTGCTGGTCAAGCTGAAGAACGAACTGACCGGTCACTGGGAGGGCCCCGGTGGCGCGGAGGAGTACTTCAGGCAGCACGAGCAGCGCTGGCAGGCCGCGGCCGACCAGATGCGTACGCAACTGGACGAGCTGCGCACGGCCCTGCGGATCGCGAACGAGAACTACCGGATGGCCGAGAACCGCAACAAGTCCATCTGGGCCGACGGCTGACCCGTACGGGACGCCTTGCTTCTCGGCCACCGCGGCGCGGTGGCCGAAACGCGTGAACGGGGAAAACGTGAACGGGGGGACCGTGGAGGGGGAACATGGCGGGGCTCGATCCGCAACCGTGGCCGGGGCTCGATGACAGCGACGACGAGCTCTTCTACGACGTGAGCAAGATGCGCTCGGTCGCCGAGGCCCTGGAGACCGCCCTGGTCCCCACACAGGGTCCGGGCAGCACGGGTTCGGTCGAGGCCGTCACCGGGGACTTCTCGCTCGACGAGCAGCACATCGGGGAGTGGCCCGCCGCGAGCGCGTTCGCGCGGAGCGTGAGCACCCTGGTGCCCGACACGAGCACGTACGGCCCGTACTACCTGGGGCGCGGGCAGCAGCTCGCGGGCCTCTACCGGGAGTACGTCGAGTGCTGCCGGCAGGTCATCCAGGCCATCAGGGACAGCGCCGACGTCTACGAGAACACCAATCCCGTCCAGGGCGACGCCGGGAAGTGAGAAGTCGTGGCCGAGCGGACAGTTGAGATCCGCGATTCCTCCGCCCAGCCGACGGAGACATGCATCGCCGCCTCGCGCGAGGAGATCCAGGCGTGGCTGGCGGCCACCTCGCCGACCGAGGTGCACCGCAGGGGCGAGACGTACGGGAACGTGGCGTCCGCCATCAGGTCGGTGGCCGACGCCCTGCCCGACATCGGGACGAACCTGCGTGACGGGTGGAGGTCGAGCAGTTCCGCCCAGGTCCAGAAGGCGCTGCGGATGCTCAACGCGAGCGGCGCCAACCTGGCGGAGGCGATGGACCAGATGAGCCAGGCGCTCACCCTCTACGGGCGTGACTACCTGCCGACGGCCATCGCCGAGGTACGCGCAGCGGGGGAGGAGCAGTCGGGGGGTTCGCCGCGTCCCGAGCCGTCGCCGTCGGCGACCGGGACGTACGCGCCGCCGACGATCGACTCGTCGACCGCCGAGCCCTCTCCCTCGCCCGGCGCGGACCCGGGCGCGAAGGACGCCGCCGCCAGGCAGGCGCTGGAGAAGCTCAACCGCCGCATCATCAGCCTGTACGACTCCCTCCCCGCCGGTGTGACCGTCGATCTCCCCGAGGTGTCGCCGGCCACGGAGCCCGCGCCCGTGCGCGGCATGCCGCTCGGCGACCAGTCGTCCTATCGGCAGGGGGACTACTGGAACGGCGGCGGGCCTGGCTCGGGCTCGTCCGGCTCCGGCTCGTACGGCTCGTCCGGTGGTCCTGGCGGCACCGGCGGGTCGGGCCCGGACTCCGGTGGGCGGCCGGACCAGGAGGGCCCGGGCCCTTCCGGCACTCCCGGTACGGACAACCCTGGGCCCGGCGACTCGGGGGACCAGGACGGGTCGCCGTCCGGGAACGACCGGGATGCCACGGCTCCGCCGGTGATCGGCGACAGCCCCAGCGGCGACGGGCAGACGCGGACACCGGGTGAGACCTTCGATCCGCGAAGCACCGAGTCGGCGGGCCTGCCGACCTATCCCGTCGGGACCACGCCCACGGCGCAGCCCCACCCCGGCTACGCCACACCGCAGGCGAACGCGCCGGCGGTGATCGGCGGGGGTGGCTCGTACAGCCAGGTGAGCGGCGGCGGGGTCGCACCGGTGGGCCGGGCGGGCGTGGGCGGCATGGGTGGCATGCCGTTCATGCCGATGGGCGCCGGCGGGGCCGCCGGTGAGGAAGGACAGGACCAGGAGCGCTCGACGTACCTCAGGGAGGACCGCGACATGTGGGACCCGGAGGAGAGCGCCACGACGCCGGTGATCGGCAGCTGAAGGAGGCGACATGGCACTCCAGACCGAAGGCGACTGGCCCGGTGCCTCGGACAACGATGAGACCGAGGACCCGTACGCCGATCGCCCCGAGATACGCCGCGTCGCGGGGGAGATGCACGAGCTGCTCAAGATGCTCACCACCTCGACGGGCATCCCGGCGACGCAGTTCGCGACCGCGCCGGGCGGCGACGCGCCCCAGGCCGAGCCCCTCGAGGGCGCCGGCTCCCTGCCCGACCTCCAGCAGTTCTGCGCGGTGAGCCAGAACCAGATGGGGGAGTGGCCGGCCGCGATGCAGTACGCGACGGCGGCGATGTCGGCCTACAGGATGCTGGTCGGTGAGCCGGGCACCTTCGGCGGCTTCTACGCGACGCTGGTCGACAGCGCGGAACGGTCCTTCGACGGACTGCTGGAGATCGCGCGGACCTCGGCGAACGCCGAGTCCGCGACTGAGGAAGCCGCCGCGCGGCAGCAAGCCTGAGACGGAGCACATCCATGGCCGAACCCGAGACGCAGACCCACCAGCTCCACCTCAACGACACGCAACTGGACACGTCCGTGCACGACGCGGGGTGGCTGGAGAGCACGTTCGTCGACCACATCGACGAGATCAAGAATCAGATCGACGCCACGAACCCGGACGCCGTACGGCTCGCGGGGCGTTACTACGAAGAGGCCGAGCCGCTGCTGAACAGCTTCGCCAACGGTCTGAAGGAGAAGGCGGGGTCCCTGGCCGAGCACTATCAGGGGCCGGCGGCGTACGAGACGCAGTTGCAGCTGCGGAGTCTGGCCGCCAGCGCCCGCGAGCTGGGCAGGAAGCTCGGCGCCATGGGCAGGTCACTGGTCGGGTACGGGGAAACGCTGAGGTGGGCCCAGCAGAACGTCGTGGAGTCAGCCTATCGTGACTCGCGTTCCGACCGGGACATCGACTATGCCGCCGCACTCAATCCGTTCAACAGCAGCCACCGGGGCAACGACCGGGCGGCCGACCATCTGAGAGCGGTCAACGAGAAGATCCTCGAGCACTATCAGCAGTTGCCGTCCGAGGTGCAGCAGGCGCTCCCGATGCCTGTCATGCCTGACATGCCGGACTTCAACACCGGCAACGGCGGCGGCACGTACCCGACCATGCCGACGGGCGGGCCGGGGGGCGGCGCGTACAACGGGGCCGGGCTCAACCCGGGCTCCATGCCGGGCATGCCGGGCGGGCAGATTCCGGGCGGCCAGATTCCGGATGGCGCGACCTATCCGTCCGGGCAGTACCCCGACGGATCCGGGATCGACGGGCTGGACAACAACCCGTACGGCGGGGCCAACCCCTCCGGCCTGACGGACCCCACGCTCGGGGGGAACCCCAGCATTCCGGCGGCCGCCTCTCCCTCCGCCAATCTCCCGGACTCCCCCTCCACGAACCTCGCGAACTATGACCCTTCGCTCGCCCACCCCAACACCGGGTACACCACGCCCACGGGCCCCAGCACGGGGCTGGGCACCGGCATCCCCGGCGGCGGCGCGGGCGGTGCGGGCG